>WREI01000025.1 GCA_009779405.1 Clostridiales bacterium | reverse complement strand
TGACCTAAATCCGATTGAGAACTTTTGGGCGTGGCTCAAGCACAAAATGAAAGACATGCTGCGGCGCTGTGATGGATTTGACGAGACTCTGTCTGCTTGCTTTCAACTTGGTTGACTATATATAGATCATCCGGCATACGCCAAACGGTGGCAAGGACGTCCATTCCCCAGTCTTCGGTTATCTCCCTGCTGACATATGTCTTCCCCATGTAGGTGACGGTGAGATTGGGAATATAGTCAAACACCTTGTCTCCAATGCTTGTCACGCTGTCGGGGATGATAACGTTGGTCAATCCCTCGCAGGAATAGAATGCGTAATGGCCGATTGTTGTAACGCTGTCGGGTATCGCAATGGTCTTTAGCCCCGTGCATCCCGAGAAAGCGTGATCGTCAATCACCGTTATGCCGTCCGGCAGCAATAGGCTTGCCAGCCTCGTGCATCCTTCGAACGCACCGTGGCCAATTACTGTTACACTGTTTGGTATGGTAATACTTTTCAGTGATTCGCATTGGTTGAAGGTCCAGGTGCCGATTTCCGTAATGCCATCGGGCAGCACAATGCTTTTCAGTGCACTGCATCCATAAAAAGCCAGGTCTCCAATCTCTTTCACACTGTCCGGGATTTTGATGTTTTTCAGCTTTCTGTTGCAGATGAATGTGCCTTCGCTGATAACGGTTAAGCTGTCGGGTATTGTGACGCTTGTCAAATTCTTGCACCACCCGAACGCATACTCGCCGATCACCGTTACGCTGTCCGGTATTGTAATCTCTTGCAGATACTTACAGGTGGCAAACGCCCTGTAGCCTATTTCCCGCACGCCGTCGGGAATCGTAATCGCCGTAACATAGTCGGAAAAAGCATCCGGGTCTATATGAGGGCCGGAACAATCCGAGCTATCCTCAAGCGAATATATCTTCACCACAGGCTTGCCCCGGATTGTTTTTGGTATCCGCACGTTTCCGATGCCTATAAAGCTTGTGATCGCCATGCCATCCAACTCTGCATCATAGTGATACTGATAACCCAAACCGCCAAAGCATATGAGCGCAGTCAACACGAGGATTGCCGCCAATATCGCGGCGCCGGTTATGGCAAGAATCAGCCTTGTTTTCCTCTTCACTTTCGCTACCTCCAACTATAATCTGTCCGGCACGCCACGGCTTGCGTCAAAGGACTGTATCGGGAACCCCTGCCAGGTCTTTGCGCCGTTCTTGGTCCATTCGCTTTCATACTGCGCGGGATAGCGGATTACCATATCTTTTGGACAGTCCATAAACACATAATAACCATTCACCGCAGGCGGACTTCCCATGAAAACAATCTCTTTCAGATTCGGGCAACTCAATGCATGTTCATGCAGCTCTTTTATGGTGCCCGGCAACACAATCCGTTCCAAAGCGGAATCGCAAAACATGCTGCGCTCCAAAATCTCGATGCCCTCGGGTATCACGATTTCAAGGATGCCCGACTCAAAGAAGGCGCCCGGTTCTATACGCTGCAAGCCCTTCGGTAGCGCAATGCTTTGCAGTTCCTTACAGCCGCTGAAAGCGCAGTCACCGATGATCTGCACGCTGTCGGGCAATGCAAGGAAGGATACGCCCGCGTTGCCGACAAAGGAAATCACACGTGTCATCTGTTTGTTGTAGAGCACACCATTTTCCGATGTAAAGTGTTTGTTTCTGCTGTCCACTTGGAAGTCGCGCACTTTCATATCGCGCAAAGCATGCTCGCCGATATGGGAAACATTCGCCGGTATAAAAAACGTGTCTATTTCGGCACATAGGAAAGCACCTTCTTCAATCCGCTTTAAGCTTTTTGGCAATGTTAAATTGGATAGATGATAGTCATAAAACACACCATTGCTGATACAGGTGATACCTTCTTCGATGATGACATTCTCTACAATATCCCAAATCCAAATATCGTAGCCTTGCGCCAATTCCCTTTTCAAATCAAAGAGAACTCTCTCGCCATTATTTGTATCCTTCGGCCAGATGGTGCCTCTCCCCGAAATGGTTAGGGTTTTTGTGCTACCCTCTATTTCCCAGATGGCGTTATCCCCGCATTGTGCGGAAAACCATTGGTCGGAATAGTCCGGGGGCGCCGCTGTCGGCTCAAGCGTCGGCTCAGGCGTCGGCGCGGGTGTGGCGGTGGGCGCGGGCGTAATCTCCGCCGCGCGGGTCGCTTCCGGTGCCTGCATAATCTGCGGGGCATCTACATTGCTGCAAGCTGTGTAAAACAGCAACAGGGCAAAGAGAATGCATGCGATAAGCTTCTTCATGAGATTTTCTCCTTTGCTTTCGGGAACGACAACAATTCTAAACCACGCAGTAACTGCGCTGTCAAGATTATACCGATCATACATTATGCTTGCAAATCAAATGTGAAGCGGCGATTAACGCCGACAAATCAAAAGAAAACATTAGACAGACTAAGGTTTGCGGGCGCGAATGATGTATCTCACACCGAATCGCTCACCACAACCCAATCCAAGTCGCTCAGCTTCTCCGCCGCCGCCCGCGCGCTCGGCTCGTCCGAAAACAAGCCCCAAACCGCGCTGCCACTCCCGCTCATCGCGGCGGCAATCGCGCCCGCTTCCAAAATGCGTTGTTTATAGTACCCGATCTCCGGGACAAGGGCGATGGCGGCAGATTCCAGCGCGTTCTGCATATACGGTGCGGCGGCGGCAAAATCACCCCACGAGAGCGCGGATACAGCGCGCAGAGAAGATACGGGCGGCCGCGGCAGGGGTAGAGCCTCGAACAAAGCCTTCGTGGATACGCCCGCGTTGGGTTTGGCAATCACAAACCACAGCGCGCGCGAAATTCTCAGCGGCGTCAATATATCGCCGATGCCCTCGCAGCGGCATAGCCCCCCGCGCAGGCAAAAGGGAACATCCGCACCCACCGCCAGCGCGATCTTCTGCAATTCCGCGTCGGTCGCCATGCGGTGCAGGCGCTGCAGCGCGCGCAGAAGCGCGGCGGCATCCGCACTGCCCCCACCCAAGCCCGCTTCACTCGGGATGCGCTTCTCCAAGTGCACGCGGCAGCCGCAGCCTGTCACTTCCCTGTACAAGCGCGCCGCCCGTGTCACCGTGTTGTCGGGCGGCAAATCCGCGCCCGAAACAGTCACGGATATATTGCGTGATCTTTCCACAACCAAGCTATCGGAAAAACGGACGGTCTGCATCAGGCTGTCCAATTCGTGGTATCCATCGGCGCGGCGGCAGCGCACGCCCAGGGTCAAGTTCAGTTTTGCATAAGCGCGTTCCGTAGTCATAGGGGCAGTATAGCGCAAAGAGGGGAGGGAATGCAATCTATCCTTGTGAAAACGATTTTACCATTTTTGTTATGGTAAAACAAATAGTCGCCTATTATTATTGGGCAAGAGCCATCCGCAACGTATTGTATATCGTTTCCGTCTAAATCGGCTTTGTAAATCCTATTGTTTTTCGTTGCATAGTACAAAACGTTTCCTGATACGGCAAAGTCAAGGACATCATTCCTTATTAACGTGATCTCATCGGAGAATGTTTCCATATCGTGCTTGCTTGCATTGGTGCTCTTCTTTGTTAGGATGCGAAAACCATCCCCTTATCATGTTGCAATTCTGCCTCAATCCGGCAAGTCCTCTTTTGCAATCCTAGACAAAGCAATGCCACGGGGTATGGGCACTTCTTTGATTTCTGTGATAATATCTCTGTAGCTTCCTTCTTTCGTTTTGTCATATTCCCGACTCACGAACTCCAGCACTTCTCCAGAAGTGAGAAACACATACAGGCTGGAGTATGACGAACTTACACTTTCGCAGAGTTCCGGAGCGATTTTCTGCACATCGGCGAAGGAATCGCCTATCTTGATTTCCGCAAACTCTTCCGAAGCGTACAACCGTGAGATATATAAGTTATATCTTGTTCCAAAAATATCGCCCCACCAATCCCAAAATACATAGAGGAATCCGCCTTCCGCAACACGATATATGGAGTAATATTTCTCATATTTAGAATCATAGCAGCGCAATAATGACGCAGGGAATCTTTGCTTTGCACCCGGATATCGTATAGTTTTTGTATCATCATACCGCAACATACCTGCATCGTAGGAATAGACTATGATGAAGAATTCCTCCAACTCGCTTAAAGGATAGCTCTCTTGCAGCGATTCAACAGGCGCTGTATCGACCTGTAGTGCAATGTCCATTGGCTCTGTTTCTTCTTGGGGCGTGGGCGTTGGTTCGGGCGTTGGAATGGGCGTGGCGGTTGGGGTGGGCTTGGGCGTTGAGATGGGTGTGGCGCTTGACGTGGGGGTATGTGTTGCATCACCGTGAATAGTCAAATCATTGGTTGAAAAGTCGCCTTGACACGCACATAATAATACGATTATAGAAACTGTTAAGAGTAGTATGAATTTACATTTTAACATATTGGTTCACCAATTCTTCTTAATTGTGAAGTAGATTGTCTCATCATCATAGACCCGGGGCCATTTTTTCTTCGCACCGTACTTTCATTAATGAAAGAAGAAACCGAAGCGCAGACTTCGGTTTTTCATTCGCTTAAACAGGTTTTGGCAGCAAGCCCTTCCTGCCCAATATTTTCTCAATCCCGGGCCGCAACTTTTCGTTCTCCTCGCGGATGCGGTCTGCACCCAAGGCGAGGATTTGCTTGTCCATAGTCTTCATGAGGTTAGCAAATATGAGTCCCTCCGCGGCGGAGACATAGGCGATGTGGAGACGCTCGGGGCTCATGCCCTGGGTCGTGAGCGAGTTGTGCAGGGATTCCATGCGCTCCTTCATCCAGACATTGCCCGCGATATAGTGGCAGTCGGTCGGCAGATGGCAGGCGCCGACGAAGACCGCGCCCGCGCCGAGGCGCAGGGCTTCGAGGACGAAATCCTTATCCACGCGGCCCGAGCACATGACGCGGACGACGCGGATGCGGCTGGGATACTCAAAGCGGCTGGTACCCGCGAGATCGGCGCCCGAATAACAGCACCAGTTGCAGAGGAAGCCCATGATCTTCTCCTCGGGCTTATCGGCCAGCGCGGCGCGGATTTGGGCGAAGATCTGCTCGTCGGTAAAGTGCATCTGCGTGATCGCGTCCACCGGGCAGTCCGCAACGCAGGTGCCACAGCCGTGGCACTTGGCGGGGTTGATTTGCATGGGCGTCTTCTCCGGCGCGCTGGGCGCGCCATAGGGGCAGACTTTTTGGCAGACCTGGCAGTTGGCTTTGCTGTGCAGGCACTTGTCGGCATTGACTTTGGCGACGATGGGCTCAATTTCCACGATCTTCTTCGATAGAATCGTGGCCGCCCTGCCCGCCGCGCCGCTGCCCTGCGAGACACTGTACGGGATATCTTTCAAGCCCTGACAGGCACCGGCATAGAATATGCCGTCCACGGGCGCGTCGATGGGCTTCAGTTTCGGGTGACTTTCAAGGAAGAACCCGTCTGTGCCGCGGGTAACATGCAGAATGCGTGACAGCTCGTCTGTACCCGCCTTGGGTATGCCCGCCGTGCTCAGTATGACCATTTCGGTCTTGACCTCGATGGTCTCGCCGAGAACGGTGTCCTCCACCTGAATGATAAGGTCGTTGTTTTTATCTTCCAGCACGCGCAGGGGCTTGCCGCGCACAAAGGTAATGCCCATCTCCCGCGCGCGGCGGTAAAACTCCTCAAAGCCCTTGAACGGCGTGCGCATATCCATATAGAAGATATAGATTTCGGTGTCCGGTTCGTGTTCCTTGATCAATATCGCTTCCTTGATAGCATACATACAGCAGAAGCCCGTACAGTATTCGTGCTTTTTCATATCGCGCGAACCGACGCACTGGATAAATGCGACCGTGTGCGGATGCTTGCCGTCCGAAGCGCGCACGACCTCGCCGCCCGTCGGCCCTGCGGCGTTGATCAGCCGCTCGGCTTCCAAAGCGGTGACGACGTTGGGATATACGCCATAGCCCCATTTCGGCTCGTCCGTCGGCTCGTATATATCAAATCCCGTGGCGACCGTGATGGTGCCGACCTCGATTTCAATTTCCTCCGGCTCTTGCTTGAAGTCGATGGCAGAGCGGCCGCCGCAAATTTCGACACACTTGAAACAGTCAATACAATGCTCACGATTGACAGAAAAGATAAGCGGCACGGCCTGCGGGAAGGGGACGGATATGGCTTTGCGGGAGCCGAGGTTCATCTCCCAGTCGTTGGGGTATTCGACGGGGCAGACATCGGCGCATTCGCCGCAGCCCGTGCAGTTCTTCGCGATGACATAGCGCGGGTTCTTGCGTATGCGCACCTTGAAATTACCGATAAAGCCGTCCACATTGATGATGTCGGCATAGGCGATGACCTCGATATTCGGGTTGCGCGCGGCCTCGACCATCTTGGGGCCTTCAATGCAGATGGAGCAGTCGAGGGTCGGGAAGGTCTTGTCGAGCTGCGCCATATGCCCGCCTATGCTCTCGTCCTTTTCGACAAGATAGACCTTGTATCCCATGTTTGCCATATCGAGCGCGGCATTGATGCCCGCGATACCGCCGCCGATCACCATGGCGCGGTTGGTGACGGGCACCTGGAAGCGGGTCAGCGGATCCAGTCTGCGCGCCTTAGCGAGAGCCATCTGAATGATCTCCTTGGCCTTATCCGTGGCAACCGTCTTGTTGCCCGGGTGGCACCAGGAGCACATCTCGCGGATGTTCGCCATCTCAAAGAGAAAGGGGTTGAGCCCCGCTTCCTGCACGCAATTGCGGAAGGTCGGCTCGTGCATCTTGGGCGAACAGGCCGCGACGACCACGCGGTTCAGCTTATGTTCGGCGATGGCCTTCTTGATCTCGTTCTGCCCCGGGTCGGCGCAGGTATAGCGATTCTCCATCACGCAAACGACGTCGGGCAGGGTCTTGGAGAACTCCATCAACTCCGCCATATGCAGCGAGCCCGCGATATTTAGCCCGCAATAGCAAATAAATATACCAATTCTCGGCTGTTCCATTATTCTGCATCCTCCTCAGTCAACAAATTATGCACCGCGTCCCGCGCCCGGTCGACGCCATCCGCCGCCAGTTCGCGAATCAGCGCGCCCGTGGACGTGAGTTTTTCGAGTCCCCTGTTCCACGCACCGGAGTTGACGGGCGTATGCCGTATAGCGGTTCGTTCAATTTTTAACGCATCCTCACCCGGGCAAACCAATTTGCAGGCGCCACAGAAGATGCAGTGTACATTCTTCGCGAACACCCTGCCGTCCTCGCCGCTGCCCAGCGCGTTGACGGGGCAGACGTCGAGACAGGCGCGGCAGCCCTCGGGGCAATGCTCGAGCGTGATCGCAATAGAGCCCTCGATAAATTTCGTCAGGCGTATGGCGTCCTTGGGGCATTCCGTTTCACAGACGAGACAGCCCGCGCAAAGCTCTTTTTGTATTTTCACGCCTTCATCGGCTTCAATAATATGCAACGGGCAGGCGGTCTCGCAATCCCTGCAATCCGCCGGGCAGCGGCT
Source organism: Clostridiales bacterium (assembly GCA_009779405.1). Lineage (GTDB taxonomy): Bacteria > Bacillota > Clostridia > Christensenellales > CAG-138 > WRCT01. The sequence goes on along the minus strand of WREI01000025.1, from coordinate 23,774 downwards.
TTCGTCACAGCGTATATCGCGGGTCAGAAGCGGAAACACCTCTTTCGCAACGGCGGGCAGGGTCTCGTCTCCGTTGATGCTTATGCGGATCGCGGCAAAGGGGCAGACAACCGCGCAGATGCCGTGGAAATCGCACTTACTCTCGTCGATATCCACGCGCGGCGCGACGACCTTGCCGTTCTGCGGCTCGGCGGGAATCAGGCTGATGGCCTCGCGCGGACAGACCAATTTGCAAAGTTCACAGCCCTTGCACAATGCCCTGTCCACGGTCAGGACGGAGCGCTTGGTATACATCACCTGTCCGACTTCCAACTTGCCGTTTGCTTCTTTCTTATATCGTTTCATGGCTGCTCCTCCAAATAACGCGCGATGGACGCGGCCGCCAGCTTGCCCGCGGCGAGGGCCTCGACTAAGCTGGCCGTGCCGCTTGTGGCGTCGCCGCCCGCATACACGCCGGGGATATTCGTCTCCATCGTATAGGGATCGACCTGCACCGCGCCGCGGAATCTTTCTATATCCCCGCTGAGGAAGCGCAAGTCCGGTCCTTGGCCGATGGCGGTAATCACCATATCCGCGTCAAGGCTCTTGGTTTTTCTCTCATCGAATACGGGGTTGAAACGCCCGCTTGCGTCCGTGACGGATTTGCACAATACAAACTCCATGCCCGTCACGCGCTGCCCGTCGCCCAGAATGGTTTTCGGCCCCCAGGCGGCGTTGACCTCCACGCCATCGCGGATGATCTCATCGATCTCCCATTCGTGGGCGGGCATGGTTTCGCGGCTCTCCAAGCAGAACAGGTGCACGGTCGAAGCGCCGCTTCGCTTGGCCGCGTCTGCCGCGTCCGTCGCGACATTGCCGCCGCCGACGACGACCACGCGTACCCCCGTTAAATCGCTTGGGGCCGCGTTATATTCTTTCAGGAATTGCAGCGCGGGGACTACGCCCTGCAAGTCTTCGCCCTCCATGCGCAAAGCGCGACTCGCGCTTGCGCCCGTGGCGATAAAGACCGCCGCGTATTCTGTCAACAGCTTCTCGAAAAGCTCCGGTCCGACCGCGGTATTCGTCTCCATTCGCACACCGAGGGCACGGATGGCGTCGATTTCGGCGTCGACGACATTTTGAGGGAGCCGATGGCTCGGGATGCCTGTACTGAGCATGCCGCCCAAGGCTTGCCCCGACTCAAACACAGTCACGGCCAGCCCGCGCCTTGCCAATTCCCATGCGGCGGTAAGCCCTGCGGGACCCGAGCCGATCACGGCGACTCGCTTGGCGTCTGCGGGCGGGGTCTGTTTGGCCTTGGGTGTATTCAAAGCGCGGTCGAAAGCCTTTGCGATGGAATCCTGCAGGGGCGATGCCGCGTTCTTCGGATTCAGGCAAATCCAGCTATACGTCACGGGGAAGGGCATTTCCGCGCCCAGCTCTTCGAGGATACTGTCAATATTCTCGGCAGCAAAATTCCAGACCGTCGGGTCGTTCTCCGCCAGCTCTTTCAATCCCTGCATCAGCTCATGCACTTTGACGCCCTGCGGGCAATGTTTGGTGCAGAGCGTGCAGGCAGAGCAAAAGAGGAACGCACTGCTCTGGGGCAGACTGCGCACGCCCAACTTGGCCAGCTCGATAATGCGGTTCGGCCTGTATATGTCGATCATCTTGGAGATCGGGCAAGCGGCGGTGCAGGTGCCGCACTGGTAACAATATTTCAGCGTCTCGGCACCATAGAGCCCGCGCAGCTTATACTTAAAATCCGGATCCGCCCGGTGCGTTTGGTTTTCATATGGTCTTAGCCCTCCTTATATACCTTGCGCATCTCTTTCAAAAACGCGGCAATATTCGTCTTTTCGCCATAGAGCAGCAGATATCCGTCCGTCTGCGGCATGGCGGTCAGGGAAAAGCGCGAAAACTCGGCATCCGGGAGCTTTTCCAATTCGCTCTGCCGGATACGCACCCAATGTACGCCTTTCGGCACGCCCGCCACAAACTTGGAAGCGGATTCGTTTGGTTTGGTGACGGGCGTTGCACCGGCAACCGCCATACGCCGCTGCCAGTCCTCGGCATAGGCCGCGCCGAAGTTCGTTTCGGCCAGCGAGAGCAGATTCATCTCCGCGTCCTGCAGGATGGCGAGGATTTTCAATTCGGACTCGCTATCCTCCTCCGCTTTTCGCAGGCCTATGCGCGCTAAGGAGCGAGCCGTTTGCAGAGAAGCCGTGACATGCGCGGGCGCAACAACGCCGCGCTCGGCCAATTCCAGCATCAACGCATCCAGCACGCCCGCGGCGGCGAGGAAATTCATCATTGCCCTTCTCCGACGGCTTCCACAAGCTTTTCGACCGACGCGATGCGCGCCTTTTGGGAGAGCGCGTCGCCCGTCGTCAGGCTTAGCGCCACTTCGGGGCACCATTCCACGCAGGCGGGGCCGCCCTCCCGCTCGCCGCAGAGATCGCAGATGCGCACCGTGGGCTTGGGGTCGAGGGCAATCGCGCCAAAGTCGCAGACCTTCACGCACCAGCCACAGCCGTTGCAGAGCTGGTCGTTCACGCCAATCACGCCCGTATCGGCCGCTTGCGACAAAGCTTTGCGCGGGCAGGCGGTCACACAGGGCGCGTTCTCGCACATGCGGCAGTTCAGCGCGGCGTTCGTATGCGGATAGATGCGCACGACGCGGATGCGCGACTTACTCGGGTTGCAGGTCTTGGTCTTCTCCATGGAGCAGGCATATTCGCATACGCGGCAGCCCACGCACTTCTTGATATCAACGCTTACAAACTGATGCATATTATACCTCCTCGCCAATCAAGGCGGCATAGCTCGAAAGATTCAGCTCCGCCAGCTTTTCGGGCATCGGCACGCCCGCGTTCGTCCAGCCGCGCGCTTCATAATAGCCGTCGAGCATGATGTCCAAATCCTCCTGCGTGGTGACAGAACCCTGCGCCACGCCCGTGGGGATCGGATCCTTCATAACGCGCGGGGGCAGATTGTCGTCCTTGCGGGTCATGCCCTCGCGGATATTGAAGAGCCGCGCCAGGTTGTTGATGCGTTCGCCCGCCTGCCGCAGTTCTTCGCCCGTCATCGGTACGCCCGTGACTAAGCTGTAGGCCTTAGCGATCTCATCATAGCCGCGCCAAATGGTGCGCGTAAATTTGCAGATAATCAGCGAGTCGACGACGGCGTACATATCCTCGTCGTCCATTACGAGCTTGCCGCGCCCGCGCTCCGCCTTATAGCGGTCGACCTTGCCGCTGAGGTCGTGGCTATAGCTGCCGTGGCGCTGGTGGTCGCCGCCGCGGCGGGACACCGCGTAGCCCAGCGCGCAGGTTTTGAGACCGCGTATATCGTAGCCGGTCAATTCCAGACCCTTGATATGCATGGCGAAGTGATCGGAACCGCGCGCAATTTCCCTCGCGGCGCGCATCACGCCCTCGGTCATCAGATCACCGACGTCCTCGCGCATTGCAATCTTGCGAACCATTTCCACCATCGCGTCGGCGTTGCCGAAGCGCAGCTCTAGACCGCCCGTATCCTCTATGGCAATCAAACCTTTTTCATAACATTCCATCGCAAAGCCGACGACGATGCCCGTGCCAATCGCGTCCACGCCGAATTCGTTGCAGTATTGCAGCGCTTTGATGATGGCGTTCATATCGTCCACGCCGCAATAAGGGCCAAAGGCCATCAGCGGCTCATATTCCACGCGGGAAACGGCGCCCTTGTGGATGCCCTCCTTCGCTTTGGCGATATGCTCACAGCGGCAGGGGCAGGCGGAACAGCCCTGAATCCGCGTCACATACTTTTCGTTTAATACCTCGCCGCTGACCTTGTGGACGTTCTCAAAGGACGCGCCCTGATAGTTGCGCGTCGGCAGGCAGCACTGCGCGTCCATGGTCAGCATATTGGCGGGCGTACCGAGTGTGCGGTATTTTGCGGTAGCAGGCCCCTTGGCGCGCTCATAGAGCTCCTTGCAGAGTTCCATAAAGCCCTCGGGGTCTGCAATGGTGACGTCCTGCGTGCCCCGCAGTGCGACGGCCTTCAAATTCTTGCTGCCCATCACCGCGCCGAGACCCGTGCGGCCCGCCGCGCGGAAGTGGTCGTTGATTAAGCACGCTAAACGGCTCAAATTCTCGCCACCCTGGCCTATGCCCGAAACGCGGACATTCTGGTCACCCAACTCATCGCGTATCATCTGCTCGGCTTCCCAAGTCGTCTTGCCCCAGAGATGCGAAGCGCTCTTCAGCTGCACGGCGTTGTCATCGATCCAGAGATAGACGGGTTTCTTTGCCTTGCCCGTGATCACCAGATAGTCATAACCCGCCATGCGGAGCTCAGCCCCCCACTGCCCGGTCGAATAGGATTCGCCCAGGAGCCCGGTGGCAGGCGATTTCGCGAAGACGCCGAACTTGCTTGCCATGCAGGGCAGCATGCTCCCCGTCGTCGCGCCCGCCGCATAGATCAGCGGATTCCGCGGGTCGAAAGCATCGATGCCCGGCGGCAATGTATCGATCAGCATCTTCACACCGAAGCCCGTGCCGCCGATAAACTCCTTCGCCAGCGTTTCGTCAAATCTCTCGACGCGGCTGGCACCCGTCGAAAGGTCTACGTATAGGATTTTCCCCGTGTAAGCGTGCAAGTTTGTGTCCTCCTTATTTTTGATCGCAGGGGCGGATAGCAATCCGCCCGCCGAGTACAATGCAACCCGTAGGGGCGAGACACGCCTCGCCCGCGCGAGTGTGAAGTGAAGAGTGAAGAGTTGTGGTAGGAATCGCAAGCGATTCCTAATTTTATTAACTCCACACTTCACACTCCAAACTCCATACTAAAATTTCACCCTCCCCCCGGAAAGACGGGGAACAGCGCAAGCGTATCATTCGGATGCAAAGCCTTATCGGCGGCAACTGCATGATTCATAATGGTTCCGTTTACCGTAATCATCACGTCGTCCCGCAACGCGCCATCCGACTGGAGCAGTTCCGCGCGAAAGCTCTCGCCATAGCGAGTTGCCAGCGTCTGGAGCAAATCAAACAGGGTTGCCCCCGTTTGCAGGCGCGCAATATCCTCGCTCCTGCCCGCCAATGCGCCAAAGCCACCGAAAAACTGCAATTTCATTTCGAAAAGGGGTAGGGTTTGATTTTCAGAAAATCTGCCGAATTCCAAAGCGTTGCCCCGCGCTCCTTTCCGAAAATCATAATTTGCTAATTAAATTATACATTACAAGCGGGGGCTTGTCAAATGCGTGACAACATTTATATTTGTCCAAAAGCAAGTTTCCGGGAAACACAAAAAGGGCAGTCTAAAGAGCTGCCCTATTCGCATTTTTGCACCGAATTACTTAAGGAGCTTCGGCAGTTTGCCCAATACGGGCAGTTCCTTTTTCTGGCCCTTCGCGGCGTTGACAACGCCGATGATCGCGAGTACGCTTACAGCGACATAGAGCAGCCAGTTGATAAGACTGGCCAGACCCCAAACCCGCCAGAGAAGAGCGGAGATTATAATGGAGAGTACGACGACTGCGCCATAGGCGATGGCCACCCATAGACCCTGATTCGCGTGGAACCGGGCATAGGGGGAATCCTTTGCGGCAAAGATGGGAATCAGCACCAAGGGACCGAAATAGCCCAGGATGGCATACGCCCTGTTCTGGTTTACATCCGCTTGCTCATCATATACCGGTTGGGCCGGTCTGCTGGGCCGCGGCGCCTGCCACTGTTGCGCGCCATCGAATTGGTATCCGCAAGAGGGGCAAAATGTTACGTGGTCTTCTGCCTGCACACCGCACTGGGGACAATACTTCATTTCTGATTCCTCCTATGATTTGTGTTGGTCTCCCTATGAATTATATGTGACAACGAACTATATTGCAATAGAAGATTTGGATTTTTTAATTGTATTCGTGTAATTGCGTTTCGCACCCGTTTGGTATATCATAGGCGCATGATAAACCATGCGTTGCCGACGGGAGGGAGAGGACTATGATGTTTGATTGGAATGTTGAGAAAATTCGCTTCTTTAGGGATGCGGCGGAATTTACCCCCTTCCATGAGAACCTGGCGGCACAGATACTGCCCTGTTTAACGGGGAAGGATACGATATGCGACGCGGGATGTGGGCTCGGCTATCTGTCCCTGGCATTGGCGCCGCACTGCGGGAAAGTGACGGCGGTGGATATTTCGGCGGAGGCGCTGCGTGCTCTGCGGGAAAACAAGGCGGGTTTGCGCAATGTGGAAGTTTGGGAATGTGATGTATTCCGGCTGGGTGCGGACATTTTGTTTGACGTGATGATTTTTTGTTTCTTCGGCAAACTCGCAGAGCTGCTTAGCTGTGCCAAAGCGCACTGCATCGAAAAAGTAATTCTGGTGAAAAGGGCGGGCGCATTCCGCCGTTTTAGCGTGAAAGAAGTACCGAGAGAAAAGGATACCTTTGCGGAAGCCTGCGCGGCATTGGATGCGCTCGGCATTCCGTATCGGTGTAATGTCTTTCCGTTGGAATCGGGACAGCCCTTCCGCTCCGTTGCAGATGCACAGGCATTTTTCAAGCTTTACAGCGGCGATGCTGTGTCGGAAACGGATATCCGTACACAACTTGTGCGAACACAGTCAGCAAAGTTCCCGTACTATCTGTCGGTGGGACAGGAGACGGGCATCATTGTGATAGACACGAAGGACATCCCCGATTCTATATATGACAACGGAGCGCTGATATGAAAATGGAGCAACTGTTTCTCGCGTTGTTGGAGGCTGCACGGTGCGGCAAAGATGCGGTGCTGTGCAGCATTATCGCCAGCTCCGGCTCTGCGCCGCGCCGAAGCGGCGCAAAGATGGCTGTGTTTACCGATGGATCCACGATCGGGAGCATAGGCGGCGGCGCGGTGGAATATGAGAGCGTACAGCTTGCAAAAAGGGCGCTGGCGGAGCGCGCCGCATTCTGTCGCGGCTTCCGTTTGACCGAAAATCAGACGGCGGACATCGGTATGATCTGCGGGGGTCAGGTAGTCGTATACTTCCAGTTCTTTGGCGGCAATGAAGCCCTTGCCTTATGGAAGCACATCGTTTCCCTTTTCGGGCAGCGGAAGAATACCTGGCTTGTGACAAAAATCACGGACGGAACGGCGCGACAGATGGGCGTGTACGCGCAGGATTCGGGCCTTTGTTTTGCGAATGGCATCCCTGAGGAGGAAATCAGGCCGCTGCTCTGCGTCCGCGCCATGCTGGGCCGTGGAGACCCGGCCTATTACGCAGAACCGCTTACCCGCGCGGAAACGGTTTGGGTGTTTGGCGGCGGACACGTTTCACAAGAACTTGTGCCACTGCTGGCGCGAGTGGGTTTCTCCGTTGCCGTGTTCGAAGACCGGGCCGCCTTTGCCGCGCCCGCGTTGTTTCCCACAGTCGTTCGGACGATATGCGGGGACTATTCCCGCATTTTCGAGGAATTGACGATAGCACCCGAGGACTATGCTGTCATCCTAACGCGCGGACATCAAGCCGATTTTGAGGTGTTGCGGCAGGTGCTGCAAACGCAGGCAAGCTACATAGGCGTCATCGGCAGCCGCCATAAAATTGCCATCACCAACCGCCGCTTATTGGATGCGGGCATCTCGGAATCGGCGCTTTCCCGCATCCATACACCGATCGGACTGCCCATAGGCGCGGAAACGCCCGAAGAGATCGCCGTCAGCATTGCGGCGGAACTGATTGCACATCGGGCTCGCCGAGGTGGGGGAGGGCTATGACGGAGCCGCGCCACATCCTGATTTGCGGCGACCGTGCGGTCGGCAAGAGCGCGCTGATTGCGCGTTTGTTGGCGCACTGCAAGCGCCCCGTCAGCGGCTTCCTCACAGATCGCGGCAATCCCGATGCAGAAGGGTATCGCCCTACCTATATCCATCCCGCCGGGGCTGCCGAGCGGATGTATACGAAGGGCAACCGTGTCGGGTGTTGCGGTGAACATGCCCCCCGCGTGTTCACCGAGGTGTTTAACCATTTGGGTGTGCAATATCTTTCGGAAGTTTTGCCCGGCGGCATCATCGTCATGGACGAACTCGGTTTCATGGAAGCGCAGGCGCAACCCTTTGTGCGGGCCGTTTTTCGCGCATTGGACGGAGACATTCCCGTCCTTGGCGCGGTAAAATGCCGCCAAGGCGTGCCGTTCTTGGATACCGTCCGCGCGCATCCCAAGGCGGCGGTCTATCAGATGGATACAGAGAATCGGGATGTTTTATATGAACAATTGCTTCCCGAATTAAACCGTTTGTTTTCGTAGCGTATCTTTGGTATAATGCCGTATGATCATCAACTGGTACCCCGGGCATATGGCAAAGGCGCGCCGTATGCTGGAAGAAAATTTGAAGCTGATCGATGTTGTGGTGGAACTGGTGGACGCGCGCGCGCCGCTTTCCACGCGCAACCCCGATTTTGACGCGTTGTTTTCGCATAAGCGGCGGGTAATTTTAATGAACAAGAGCGACCTCGCCGCGCCCGCCGTCTCCAAGCGCTTTATCGCTTGGTATCGCAAGCAGGGCATACTGGCCGCGGAAATCGCCGCGGGTCGTGGCGGCGGCAAAAAGGAAGCCGTCACGCTCATTGAGGAGAGCGTGCGCGAAGAGCGCGAGCGCTTGGCGCAGAAGGGCGTGCAGAAGACGGTGCGCGCACTGATCGTGGGCATTCCAAACGTTGGCAAATCAACCTTTATCAATTGTCTTGCGGGCGGAAAACGCGCCGAGACGGGCGACCGCCCGGGCGTCACGCGCGGCAAGCAATGGATTAAAATTACGCCCTATTTAGAACTGATGGATTCGCCCGGCCTGCTCTGGCCCAAATTAGACAACCAGATGTACGCCCGCAACCTCGCCTTTATCGGTTCCGTGAACGATGAGATTTTGGATTTGGAGCAGTTGGCAGGCGAACTGCTGGCCGTTTTGCGCGACCTGGTGCCGCAGAAGCTGACGGAGCGCTATACAAAAATCCAAGCCGACATCCCGCCCGAGCTGCTGTTGGAAGCGGTCTGCAAGAGCCGCGGCTTCGTTCTGCGCGGCGGTCTGCCCGACACCGAGCGCGCCGCGCGCGTGGTACTGGACGAGTTCCGCGGCGGCAAAATCGCCCGCGTCACACTGGACAGCCCGCCATGATCCCCGAAAAAGAGCAGACACGCTTGCTGCAAATCATAGCCCCCGACCGCGCACTGTGGGAGGGGGGCGCCATCCTCGCAGGCATGGACGAAGTGGGCCGAGGCCCGCTCGCTGGCCCGGTTGTCGCCGCCTGCGTCGTCATGCCACCGGAGCCATTACTGCCCTATATCAACGATTCCAAAAAACTAAGCGCAAAACGGCGAGACGCATTAGACGCGCAAATCCGCGAAACGGCGCTCGACTACTCCCTCGCCTGGGTCTGGCAGGCTGAAATAGACGAAATCAATATCCTGAACGCAACCAGACGTGCCTTTACGGAGGCTTTCGCGAACATGCAGCTACCGATCACTGACATTCTGATCGACGCACTAAAAGGCCTAACCCTCCCCGCGCGCCAACACATCCTAATCCACGGCGATGCACTGTCCTACTCCATAGCCACCGCCAGTATATTAGCCAAAGTCGCGCGCGACGCCTATATGACCGAGCAGGACGCCATCTATCCCCAATACGGCTTCGCAAAAAACAAGGGCTATGGCACAGCCGCGCATATAACCGCCCTGCGCGAACATGGCCCCTGCCCGCTGCATCGGCGGAGTTTTATCAGGAATTTTTTATGATCAAAATCTTCAAAAAACAACCCCAACACCTGAAAATCGGCCAACGCGGCGAACGAGCAGCACGCCGCTACCTGCGCCGCCATGGTTACCGCATCCTATCGAAGAATTATACCTACGGCAAATGCGAGCTGGATATCGTCGCGGAGCACAGAAAAACAGGCATACTGGTATTCGCGGAAGTAAAGACAAGGACAAAAGGGCAACTGACCCTCCCGCGTGAAGCCGTCAATTTCCAAAAGCGGGAAAACATCCGCAAAGCCGCGCGTCAATACGTCCGCGCCCACAAGTTCTTTGACAAGTGCATCCGCTATGATATACTGGAAGTAATAGCGCCGGAATTTGCCGTCACGCATATTGAAAATGCGTTTAACGGGGAGAAGCGATAAAACAAACGAAAGGAATGCATGTGCGTAATGGAAACAATACCTTCAAAGCGCGTCAAAACGAGGAGCCCCAAGAAGAAAAAACTCATCAGGGAACTGATATACCTTGCTTCGCCCGTTGTTTTTGCGCTCATTGTCATGTCACTTATTCAAATAGGGTCGCTTTGTGCAACGGAGTCGATAAGAAACTTTGCGGTCATAGAAAAGCAGTATGTAAATAAAACCTACACCACAGAAATCTACAACGTAACCGATCGTACGTTCAATAATGTCAGAGCTGTTTTCAGGGTCAGCACTTCCGGAGGAACATTTTATTTCGAGGTGCCCGTTGGGGAAGATGCTGTTGCACCGCACGAAGCGGTGACGATTCAATTCAGCTTTGACATGGTAGAGTCTATGGCAATCGAAAGAGGCATGCAGCTATTTTCATCCAACGTGCATTTTGAAAAGATAGTATGGGATCGATAAATGCAACGGTGAAGAAAAAAGCGGTAAAAAGGTCTTGCCAATCTAAAGAAATTCGCATATAATATCTGTATTAAGAGTGAGAGGAGTTTGCATATGGCATGGATTCGATCCAGCACAGATTTGCGCAACAACTATAACGAGATCTCTTCCTTTTGCCACAAGCACCGCGAACCCGTTTTCATCACAAAGAACGGCGCGGGTGATTTAGCGGTGATGAGCATGGAAACCTATGAATTGCTCTCGGGACGTTTAGAATTGTATCGTCTTTTGGATGAGGGCGAGGAAGATTTTAAGCATGGGCGCATTTACAGCGCGGAAGCCGTTTTTTCAGAGTTGCGGAGAGACATGGAAAATGGAACTCTATAATGTTGCTGTTTCCGCCACAGCAAGAAAAGATATTCGCGATGCTGTTTCGTATATCAACTCGGAACTCTCTGCACCGCGCGCCGCACAGGAGATGGAAGCCGCGCTTAAAGCCGGAATAACAGGATTGGCATTCGCGCCAAAGCGGTATGCCATAGTCAGTGATGATCGCATGGTCTGCCGGGGGTATCGCGCCTTGCCCATAAAAAACTATCTTGTATTCTATAAGGTGGATGAACCTGCCCGAACCGTACAGGTTGTTCGCGTGCTGTTCAAACGCAGAGAATGGGGTGCGCTGTTGTAAGAAAAGCGGCGGGCGCAATGTCTCCTGCAGAGCGGTTTTCTATCCGTCCCTACGAGTTACATCCATACGCCACCTTTGCTGGCTCGGCCGGTAAAAGCAGCAATAAGCTTAAATCCATGCTTTCCGGCGGCGTGTACGCCGGAAAGCATACTCATCACGCGGTTGCAAGAGCAACCGCGTGCAAAACCCACCGGAAGCGCCACGTATTGATAAAGCAAAATTTTATCAATACGTATTACAAATCATCCGCATCCTGCACCGGCCAATCGTCGTATCCATAGCCGGTATAGCTGCCCAGCACATCGCTGGGAATTTCCTGCTGATCGCGTCTGCGGCGCGCAAAAAAGGATCCTTTTTCTCTGCGCATCGCTTAAAACCTATACTTATTCATGTTTTCCGATTCGTTTTCGCGCTTGTTGCTGTTCTTCTGCTGCTTGTTTTGGTTCCGGTTGCGGTTATTGTTTTCGCTGTTGCGATTCTGCTGGTTCTGCTGATTCTGCCTCGAAAACTCGTTGTTGAATGACATATTGCACCTCGCTGTATATTCGTTCGGCTTATATATCGCCGACAATTCTATTTTCTGCGGAAACGCAGAAAATACACGCTGCAATATTTGTCAAAGTTTATTCTTCCACATGTAACAAACTCTCAACCGCACGCACGCAGGATAACCCCGCAATCTCCGCCAGCGCGGCGCGCACGCTCTGCGCGGCGGCATTGTGGGTCAAGAGCGTCAGGCGCGCATCCGTCGTATCGCTTTCGCCCGGTTGCAGCACACTGCGCAGGCTGACGTTGTGTTTTGCGAGTACGCCAGCGACGCTTGCCAGTACGCCCGGCGCGTCTTCCACCAACAGGCGCGCGCAGAAACGGCTTTCATAATTTTCCAGCAGCTGCACGGCGGTGCTGAGCTCCTCCGCATTGGCGAAGGTGATATAGCGGTGCCTGCCCGCGCGATGAACCGCGCAGATGATATCCGAAACGACCGCGCTGGCCGTGGGCATGCTGCCCGCGCCGCGCCCGTAGAGCATGATATCGTTCGCCGCGTGTCCCGTGAGAAAAATCGCGTTGAACACGCCGCGCACAGCGGCCAACGGATGCGTCTTAGGCAGCATGGTGGGGTGAACGTGAACTTCAATCTGCGAACCGTGCTTTTTGCCGATGGCCAACAGTTTGATCTCATAGCCTAACTGCCGCGCTATCGCGAAATCGCGTCTACTCAGCTTTGTAATGCCCTCGCGGGGGATCACGGACACGGGCAGATGCGCGTGGAAGGCCAGCGAGGCCAGTATGGACAGCTTATAGGTCGCGTCATAGCCCTCCACATCCGCCGTGGAATCCGTCTCCGCATAGCCCAAGCTTTGCGCTTCGTGCAGCACCTCGTCAAAATCAAGCCCTTCCTCGCTCATTTTGGTGAGGATATAATTCGTCGTGCCGTTGATGATGCCCATCACGCGCGTGATATTGTTTGCCTGCATGGAATCCATAATCGTGCGCAGGATGGGGATGCCGCCGCCGACCGTTGCCTCATAATAGAGCCCCGCGTCCCGGGCCTTGGCCTCCGCGTCAAACTCGTGCCAATGCTTGCTGATCACTTCCTTGTTGGAAGAAACAACGCTCTTCCCCGCGCGCAAAGCTTGCAGGATAAAACTGCGCGCAGGTTCCACGCCGCCCATACATTCCACGACAATGGAGATACTGTCATCATTCAGTATCTCGCCGTAATCCGCCGTAAACAGCTCCTGCGGCGCAAGTGCAAAATCTCGCACGTTCGCCGCATCGCGAATCAGAATGCGTGTAACATGCAAATCCAACACCTCGCGGTGATTGAGATCATCGTGATTTTCTGTCAGTATGCGGTATACGCCCGATCCGACGACGCCAAAGCCGAGGAGGGCGATGTTGGTTTGGTTCACATTTGCTCTCTTTCTAAATCAACCCTTCGCTCCTGGAAATCTGCAAAGATTGCTCAATGGATTCTTCCAATTCCTCTTCAACAGAATAATAGACGGCTATCTTGAATAGCTCGGTTATAGCTTGCCGTAATTCATTTGCGAGACGTTCTTTGCTTGGCTCGCCCCTCTTTTCCCGCTTTATACCCGAACTTTCCCAATGATTGATCTCAGCGGCGACTTCCCCGCATTCCTCCAATAAGCGTGTTGCCATTTGAAAAGGCTGCACACCCTCGGGAAAGCGTTTATTAGAAGCTTCCACCATTTGATAAAATCGTTCCATGCCATCTCCTTTATTCGACGTGGCGATTACAATCGCCCCCTACGGTCTGTTCCGTTCCCACAAAATCCGCATGCCCTCAAAAATCAAATCTTCATCCAACTCCATATCCTCGACACAATGGGGGGCGATAAGGGGGGCGAGACCGCCCGTGGCGATAACCGTGGCGGTATAGCCCAACTCCTCAAAGAAGCGGGCGAGCATGCCGTCTATCATGGACGCCGCGCCAAAGACAATGCCGCTCTGCATACACGAGACCGTACCCGTGCCGATGGCCTTAGCGGGCGCACTGAGAGACACGCGGGGCAGCAGGGACGCCCCCTGCGACAGCGCTTCCGCCGAGAGCGCCATGCCGGGGCAGATGGCGCCGCCGACCAATGCGCCGTTCTTGTCCAGAACCGACAGCTTGGTCGCCGTACCCATATCCACAACCACGCAGGGCGCGCCATATCTGTGCAGGGCGGCGACGGCCGTGCAGGCCATATCCGCACCCAGTTCGGCGGGGTGGTCTATACGAATATTTAGTCCCGTCTTAATCCCCGCGCCGACAACGACAGGATCGAGACCAAGCAGCGCGGCAAGCGCGCCGCGCACACTCGCGCCCAACTGCGGAACTACGCAGGAGATAATGCTGCCGTCAAAATCCTTTGCGCGGTAGCCCGCCAAGCGCAGGAGCTGCAAAATCTCTGCCGCCAGCTGATCCTCCGTCTTTTTCGGGTCTGTGTACATGCGGAGACTGTCGAGTATCTCTTCACCCTCAATGATGCCAAGAACGATATGGGAATTGCCTATATCAATCGCGAGGAGCATATGTTTATTCCTTCTTGCCTATCATTTTTTCGCCCAAACTAACCAATTTGGCGATACCGGGCGAGAGGACGATATTCACTGTAAATTCGATGAGAAAGTTGATGCCGATCATGCCGAGGAACACATAGGCCGCCGTGTTTTCATAGCCCGCGCCTATGCCCCACTGGGATACGGCGGGCAGAAACACGGTGAGTGTGAACGCCGAAAATATGCCCGTGTTCACGATGGGTGCGGCGATGGCGGCAATGACTACGGCCACATAATGGTTGATTTTGCGGAACATCCGATAGACGAGTCCGCTGGCCACACCCGCCGCCGCGCCTTTCAGAAGTACGGCGATGATGGTCCAAACGGGTGAGAACGTCATAAACGGAGCCGCCTGCCCCGTGAGCAGAACGGTCGCGCCGAAGGCAAGGCCCAGAATGCCGCCCGCCCACCAGCCAATCAGCGCGCTGCCGACGACAATGGGCGCGAGGGCCAGCGTGATGGAAAAGATGCCGGGGCTGACAAGTCGCCCGGTAAAATCGAGGATGACGGTGAGCGCCAACAGCACCGCCAGCAGGACAAGCTTGCGCGTGTTCGTTCGTGTTTGCATATGAAATCACTCCTAAGAATACTGCCGCTCCGGCGCGGGGGTGCAACGTGTATGGCGAGTGTATCGGTATCTGCTCCTACAATGCAATCCCGTGGGTGCGATCGCATCGCATAGGCGGCCATTGGCCGCCCGGGTTCGCCGTAAACCGTAGGGGCGGATAGTATCCGCCCGCGTCGCACAATCCCGCAAGGATGCAGCGCATATATAGTATATCAGCTTTACATAGAAATAGAAAGTATAGAGTTAAGGTTGCGCTACCAAAATCGCCCGAACAGGCGAGGCTTCCGCGCCGCTGATTTTCAGCGGCAGGGCAATCAAAAAATAATCCCCGTCCGGCACCGCATCCAAATTCAAATTCTCCAAAATAACAATCCCGCGCCCCAAAAGCGGCGCATGCACGGCAAACTCCTCTGCCGAAGCAGCAGCAATGCTCTCCGCGCAAGTGCCAACCAGCAAACCGGAAAACCGCTCCGCCTCTGCGGGCGTCAGTGTCCTGCGCAGCAAAAGTCGCGGCGCATCGGCCACAAATTCGGAGGACACAACGCAATCCCCCAGACAGGACGACAGAGACACGCCCGCAATATCCCCGCCCGCCCGCGCATGCAGAGGCGCATCCATATGCGTACCCGCATGCAAGCTGGCGGAAAGCGCCTGCGTCAAAAAGCCGCAATCGTCATAAACAACAGAGAGGGCGGGGGTGGGGTCGCCCGGATAGGGCGCGCAGCGCATCATATCGCGGGTGATGTCGTATATCTTATATTCCTTTTCCATATACGAAGTATAACAAATCACGGCCTATAAAACAAACCCCCCAACCAAATCCCGGCCACAATCGCAACCACCGTCAAAAGCAGAGCGAGAGGGATAGCCCCTCTCGTTCTCTTTACCCCCGCCGCGCCGAAATACAGGGCGGCGGTATAGAACACGGTCTCCGTCCCGCCCACGATTATCGACGCGAGAAAACCGATCTTTGAATCGACCCCGTGCGTTTGGAACAGGTCCGCCGCCGCCGCCATCGCGGCAGAGCCTGAAAGCGGGCGTATCAGTATCACGGGCAGCAGCTCCGCTTCAAAGCCCAGCGCGCGGGACACGGGGGTCAGCAGGTGCACGAAATAATCCATGGTGCCGCTGTCCCGAAAGCACTGCAAAGCGATCATCAGCGTGGCCAGCACGGGCAGTATGGTCTTGATCATGGGCAACGCTTCGCCCGCGCCTTCAATAAATGCCGTAAACACATTGACGCGCTTGATAAGCGCGTATACGACGACCAAAACGATAAGGCAGGGGAGTATATAGGCGGTCACGCGCGCAGCACCCAACGGCAAAACAGCACGGCAATCAAGGTATCGATCAGGGAGGATAGCAATATCGGCAGAAACACCGCTGTCGCTTGCGCGCTGCCATAGCCCGCCCGCAAGGCAAAGATGCCCGTGGGGATGATTTGCAGCCCCGATATATTGATCAAAAAGAAAGCCAGCATCGCGCGTGTGGCGACATCGGGACTTGGGTTGCCCTTATGCAGCTTCTGCATAGCGGCGATCCCCAGCGGCGTGGCGGCGTTCCCCATGCCCAGCATATTCGCGGCGAAATTCCCCGCAATCTCGGGATACGCGGTCGAGGCACCGGGCATCAGCCACGCAATCACGGGCCGCAACAGGCGCGTAAGCTTCTCGAGCAGCCCTGCGCGGCGCATTACGACCAGTAGGCCCATCCAAAACAGATAGGCTCCCAGGAGCGAAAGGCAAAGCGTTGCCGCATTATACGCGCCCGCAATCAGCGAAGCCAGCGCCGCTTCCCCGCCAAAGCGCAGGGTCTGCGCGCACAGCCCCACAAGCAGTAGGATTACAAATACCGTGTTCATGGGAAAGGATATGCAGGGGAGGGGAGAGTTATCAGTCCTCGGTTCTCAGTTCTCAGTACCTGTAAGCAATCGCGCGCGCTGTTTTGTGTAAATCCAAAAAACCAAACACGCCCCAAGCGTATTCAAAATAACATCGTCCACATCCGCGCTTCCGACATGCACCAGGTACTGTATGCATTCAATCAGAATGACCATGCCAAGGATGAGCAATAAGAATTGCCAAAACTTCCGAATAAGCTTACCGAACAGAAACGGGATAAACACGCCCAGTGGCATCAGCAGCAGGAGGTTGCCGCCAATATTCACCCCCGCAATAAAGAAGTTGCCGCAAGTCAGAAAGTCCCAAACTGTTTTGAACGGAACCGGGTTGATAAAGCTTGTCCCATATTGCCAAGCGGAATCCTGCTGAATTCTGTTGAAAAACAACAAGGTCAGGATGGCAACGCAGTAAAGCGAAAGCAAAGCCCACATGGAGATTCGCGTAACGCGCCGTCTCTCCGCGGCATCCGTTTGCAACCGAATCTGCACAAACATATGGATCAGCAATAACAGCAAGGGCAGGCCGAAAAGCAGAAATGAGCTTGGGTAATAGAGCCGCATCTGTGGGTGAAAACACGCAAACAATCCAAGTCCATAGGAGAGCGTGGCATAAGCCAGTAATATTCTCATGATCCACTTATTTAGCTTTTTCACTCTATAATCTCAAGCAGGCATCCAGCGAGGCACGCAGCACCAGTTCCCGCACTTCCGTTCTGCCGTTATAGTTTCGGCTATCCCAAACGGCTCCGCCCAAATTGTCGCCCGCATAGAGGATCTGCCCGAATTCCACGTCATTGTATTGCGCAACCGCCATGTATGCGGCGGCTTCCATCTCCACAGCAACGCAGTCCTCCGCCTTTCGCAATTGAATTTTCGCGGGTGTTTCGCGATAGAAAGCGTCTGTCGTCCAGGTTTTTGCTTTGATATAGGGGAGACCCTTCGCTGACAAGGTCTCTTCGATTACTTGCACAATATGCACATTCGCAACAATCTCCCGTGCAGGTGCAATATAATGGTAGGATGTACCCTCGTCCCGCACGGCAGCGGTCGGGATAATCAGGTGCCCTACGGCAATATCGTGATCCAGCACCCCGCAAGCTCCGCAGGCGATGAATTTCCTGCAACCGAGGGCAGTCAGTTCCTCTATCTGCCCCGCGGCACCGGGCGCGCCCATAAACGCTTCTATCAGGACTACCTTTGCCCCCTTATATGCCAGCTCATAAATGGGTAAGCGTATAGAACCCGCGCGAAACTCTCCGACGACCTTATGCGGGCATTCCAAAAGGATTTTTGCAATCGCTTCACCAAAGAAGCACAAAACGCAGTGTTCGGAGACTTCCACCGCTGCAACGGTATGCGAAAGCCTTATAAAAGCATCCTTGTCCGAATCAAATTCCAGGATGGGAAATTCTTTATGCAACATGTTGACCGCCTATATCTCATTCACAATCGGAATCACCATAGGATTGCGCTTGGTCTTAGAATAGAGGAAGTTTTTCAGTCTGCTCTTCACCGCATTCTTAATGCCCGCATAGTCCGACTTATCCGCGCCCTCAAAGCGCGCACACTCCATCTTGAGTTGCTCAATGGCCTCGGCAATCAGTGGCTCGGCGTCCTTCATATAGATAAAGCCGCGTGAAATCAGTTGCGTCGGCGCAACGACGCGGCCGGTCTCGGAATCCAGCGTAATCACAGCGACGACCAGCCCGTATTCGGAGAGGGTCTTGCGGTCTTTCAGGACGATATCCTCAATGCCCGCGTTGCCGTCCACTTTGATGCTGCCCGCCTGCACGGTCTGTTTGCAAACGCCCTTGCGCGGGGACAGTTCCAGCACCTTGCCTATCTCCATCGCAAAGATATTTTGCACTTCCACGCCCATCTCTTGTGCCAGCGCGGCATGCATCTGCAAATGCCGATATTCGCCGTGCACGGGGATAAAATAGCGCGGCTTCGTGATGGACAGCATCAGGCGCAACTCTTCGCGGCAGGCGTGGCCGGAAACGTGCACGTCCGCCATCTGGTCGTATATCACATCCGCACCCTTCTCAAACAGCGCGTTGATCACGCGGGATACGCCCTTTTCGTTACCGGGTATGGCGGATGCGGAAATCACGACCGTATCGCCCTTGCCTATATTCAGCCTGTGCGAAGCGTTCGCCATGCGGTAGAGTCCGCTCATGGGCTCGCCCTGGCTGCCCGTGGTGATGACGCAAACCTGCTCGTCCTTATAGTTTTTCAACTGCTCCGCGCGCACCACGCGCTCCTCGGGGATGCGCATATAGCCTAACTTCTGCGCAATCTGTGCCACCTGCTCCATACTGCGGCCCTGAAAGCAGATCACTCGCCCGTGCGCAATGGCGTGATCGGCCACCTGCTGCAAGCGGTAGACGTTGGACGCAAACGACGCGACAATTACGCGCCCCTTCGCCGCGACGAACACGCGCTCAAAGGTCTTGCCCAGCTCCTTCTCACTCTGCGTATGTCCGGGCCTTTCGATATTCGTGCTGTCGCTCAACAGCGCCAGCACCCCGCGCGTGCCGTAATAAGCAAAGCGGTTGATGTCAATCGGCTCGCCATCGATGGGCGTCAAATCAATCTTAAAGTCGCCCGTATGCATCACCACGCCCAAGGGGGTGGTGATAGCCAGTGCCAGCGCGCCCGCGATGCTATGCCCCGTCTTGATAAACTCCACCTTGAAATTGCCCAGCTCTATGCTGTCGCGCGGGTTCACGCGGCGCAAATCCGCGTCCCGAATCTTGGCTTCCGACAGTTTGTGCTCTGCCAGCGCGATGGTAAAGGCAGAGCCGAAAATGGGCGCGCGGAAGCTCTGCAGCGCATAGGGCAGCGCGCCGATATGGTCTTCGTGTCCGTGTGTCAGCAGTATGCCGCGTATTCGCTCCTTATTCTGTTCGAGATAGGTCATATCAGGGATAACCGCGTCAATGCCCGGCATATCCTCGTCCGGGAAGATGAGCCCGCAGTCGATGATGAGAATATCCTCGTCATATTCCAGCACGGTCATATTCTTTCCGATTTCGCCCACTCCGCCGAGGGGGATGATGTTGAGTGTTTTTTTCATAAGAGTCCTCCGTGATTCGGGCGCGATAATGGTGAAACCCGATATGGAAGCGTCACTAAACTAAAACGACGACAATCGGAATACGGGTTCGTAGCAACTCAAATCATTGCAAGATAAGTATACAACGCATAAGAGCGGGAAACAAGATGAATTCCTGCTCTTCTTTATTTTTTGTTTTTGCCATGATGGCTATAGATAGTTTCTACAGATTGCGTGATAATGATAGTCCAAATCGCTGACGTGAAAATCGATTTGTTCGTGTCACCCTTTCGTGGTCGGGAGGATGTGTGCGCCAAGCGATGGCACAGCGAAAAGAGCTGAAAATGCGGGTATTCGCCGGTTTGTCTGAAGGAGTGGGAATCGGGATTATGCGATAAGCGAAAATTCATGTGCAATACCTGCTCGAACCGAAAGCTCGCGCCGCTTGATAAAACCGCGATTTATCAGTACCTTATCGGAAAGAGTGCTGTGGGGACTGATGTGGTTGGGTTGTACCCTATGATCGAAGCGGAATGCGGTTGGTTTTTGGCCATGGATTTTGATGGAGCCGACTGGCAACAGGATATATCGTGGTCTTCTTTGAAAAAATTGCCTTTTTTGAGTTGCATGTGGTCTGGCCGTTTTCCGCGATGCCATTGCTGTCGAAGGTCGCGGTGTATGCAAGTAGCTTCCACTATCCGTTATCGTCGGAAACTCCCCAAAACAACCCTTTTTGCACATCCTATATTTCCCCTCGGATTTGTGCCTTCAGCATAGGAATTGCCGTTTTTGCATTATCAATACCCAAACGTATTATTCCGCACCCGTATCTCCTCGCGAACAGGCTCACCCGCACCCCGCTTCCGAATCTCAATCAGATTGAGCATGTCATAGCCCCTTTTCTTTAGGAAAGTGATCATGCCGTCGTTGTTCGGATGTACGTAATTGTACATCGTATCTTCTCCATAGGACGCGGCAACTTGCTCTGCCGTCTCAAACAGCGCTGTCGCAATACCATGTCTTCGGTGCTCCTCCAAAACATAGAGGGATTCCACCCAAACCGTCGGCGCGTCCACACGGCAGACGATATAGCCCAAACAGCGCCCCTCGCTCTGATATATATAAATCGGATAGCCGCGGCGCAGATAATCCGCAAATTCCTCCTGCGCGGCAGTCGCATCCTCCGCTGCAACCGCGCCGCCAAGCCCCGCCAACGCAACGCGAAACTTCGCAACCAGCGACGCAACGGCATCCGTATCCGACAAATCTGCTCTTCGAATCTGCATAGAGAACCCCCGCTCTGTTTATTGAAGACTATTGTATGGTAAGAAGCGTGCAAAGGCAAGTAATACATATTGCCCCTCCGCATAAAACATGCTAACATAGCCCTATCAAGGCGAAGGGAGCATACCGTATGAAAAAACTTTGGAAACGCGCAACACAAGCCGCGTTGATCGCGGCCCTGCTTACCGCCGTCGGTTGTGCGCAGGGGTGCGCTGCGCAAAAGTCATCTGTGAAGTACCCGAAGCCTTATATGCGCGACTGGGCGATGGCGAGCATAAACAAGAATGACTGGGCCTTCATTCCGGCGGACGCGGGCATACAGGAATCGGATTACCGCAGCCCCGTCCTGGATGCGATTTATGAGGAAAAGAAAGCGCAA
Source organism: Clostridiales bacterium (assembly GCA_009779405.1). Lineage (GTDB taxonomy): Bacteria > Bacillota > Clostridia > Christensenellales > CAG-138 > WRCT01. The sequence goes on along the minus strand of WREI01000025.1, from coordinate 2,269 downwards.
AGCGGTTGGGGTTATCATTTAGCCGCAGACTATGTGCTCCCCGACGGTACGAAAATGGAAACGACAGACGCGAACGGAAGGGCCGTTTTCATACGCACAGTCAACGGTGCCGCCAATACATATGCCATATCGGGCGATATTCTGATTGCGACGCAAGAGAAGGGCAGCTACACGTATCTGCACGAAGCCTATGATAATCCCGCGTTTCTCGCGGTGCTGGAATTGCTCCACGGTGTAATGGAGGGTGAAACAGAGATAGAGATAGGGGGCGAAACCTATCTTGTTGCCTGCACCAAGGGGTTCAATTGGAAGCTATACCGAACGGATATCCCAATCGCCATCATAACCCTCAACGTTTACCTTCCCTTAAGCGATGCGTATGCGCCATTGGCAAAGAACTATGAATTCATTTTGGCGGTCGAGGAAAGCCTGGCAGGTCGGCTGTCCGGTTTTGCCGTCGGTGGTGCGGCATATGCTTTGCGCCACGGGATTCCCTGAGTCAGCAGTCTGCGCGACACAGGTCTTGATTGTTATGTCACGTTTGCGGATGAGGATTTATCGAAAGCGGCATGGCTCCGCATGGCGGAGGGAGTGACGGAATTTTCATATAATGCTGAAAAATATAAGTTGATCCATCACGAAGAAACAGACCGTTTCCTCATCGAGCGGATGAATGGTGACATCATTGTTCCCACGACAAAGAAAATGCGGGACGCCTATGCTGCGTTTCGGGAAAGCTTGGATCATAGCACAGCTTCCGCCATATTCACTTGGGAGGGTGTCGCATACAGTGCCAAAATCGGCAGCGCGAACGTATCCGTGTTGGATAGCGATGGTGAAGCGGTACTGCAAATCTCCGACTTGTACTTCAGTTCCTTGATCATGGATAAGCCGCTGTCGACGGAATTCATACTCCGTGCCACGGAAGCATATCGCGCGGGCGAAAGCAGTGTTGTTTTCCCCATCGAAACACAGGTTATGATAGCTGTGGAGACGCAAAATATCAAAACGGATGTGTACGGCAACGAACACATAGAGACGGAAATCATAATGGTTCCGAAATTGGATGATAACGGCAGCCCCATCTATGAAATGCGGGATATTGAATTTCAGATTCACTTCCGCAATGAAACGATTTACTTCCAATATGAAAGTTACAAGTAGGTGATGTTATGGTGAAGAATGCAAATCAAAATCCGCGAGTGCTGAGATGCTTTTTATTGGTGCTTCCCTGCCTGATCATTGGGTCTCTGCTTTTGGGTTGCAGGGACGAAGGCAAAACTACCGCGCCGTCCGCCGAAATCCCAGCTTTCGAATACACGACCATCAACATCGAAAACGATTTCTATACCCCCCACAGCGGGTATTTTCGCGGATATATCACGCCCCTCGGCAACATCACCCTCGGAATCGAAGGGGCGGTATACAATGAGGAATCCGCCCGTTTATTGTTCCGCGCGTTGGAAGCGGACTACACGACGCTGCAAGCTTTTCTTACGGACAGCCTGCCTTTGCGCGAAATCACAATCTTTGTCGAAGCCGAATCCATAAACGGCGCATATGTCAAGGGAACGCATATCTATTTTTCCCATGTTAGCTGCAGCTTGGAAGAGCTGCAATACGCGCTCGTACAAGCTGCCACGGCGCTGGAGCCCTGGCAATGCTATGCCATACAGGCAATGGTCTATGGCGATATGGGGAGCTTGACCGGTAGCAACGCTGCATTGCTATCACATTACAACACTGCCGAAAATCTGCATATGTGCAGCATGTTCGCCGGATATTTTGCGGAAAATTTCAATACGGAAGAGGAGCTTGACCTTGCCATCCAAAGCGCGAAAAGCCTTGCCGCGTATATTGTGGCGGGGGATGGATTGCCCGCGTTCTTGTCTGCTGCGGATCCGTTGCCCTATGTGCATGGCTGGCTGCAAAGCATGGGGGGTGGAGCGTGAATACACGTCCGGGTTTGACCTTTCGGAATATGTGAACAGCACATATGCATTTCCATATGGAGATGGCCAACACGCGCGTTTTGTGATGGATACCGGCGCGGAAATATTCCATTTCGCGCCGTTTACAGAGGAATTTACGAGCACCGAAGACCTGTTGTTTTTCCTGGACAAGTATGCGAAGGATAGATCCGCACTGCTAGGCAGTGTCGACATGAGATCATGCAATAACCTTTAGCCACAGGAAAAGGCAGCGGACGATCACGGCGCCGACAAATGCAACTGTAGTTTTGGCATAACGCGTGGCAATGCCGCGCCAT
>WREI01000024.1 GCA_009779405.1 Clostridiales bacterium | reverse complement strand
ATGGCGCGGCATTGCCACGCGTTATGCCAAAACTACAGTTGCATTTGTCGGCGCCGTGATCGTCCGCTGCCTTTTCCTGTGGCTAAAGGTTATTGCATGATCTCATGTCGACACTGCCTAGGCCTATCCCCCCGCCGCCGCAAACAACCCTGCCAAATAGTCATAGCTCAACTCGCCGCTTTCAAGCCAATAGAAGGTGTAGAAGGGGTCGTCGCCGACATAGACGCAATACGCGCCGTTGCCGTAGACCTCTACAACGAGCAGTTGCTGCGCGCCCCGCCAGAACCAAATGGTATAGTAGTCCATTATAAAGGGATAGTCCGCCGTCGGCTGATAGCGCATCGCGGTGACCAGATCCCAGGCTTCCGTGACCGCGGCGGCGGGCAGCTCGACGTACTGATAACCGGGATCGAAGATCACCGCGCGGTTGGGCTGCGGGTTGCCCGGCAGGGGTGTAAACGCGGGAATGCCGCCTTCGGCGGACACGCTCTCCGCGGGCGCGTCGGTGGGGGCGGCTGTGGCGATGGGCGTAGTTTCGGGTTGCGCGGGCAAGGGCCTGCAGCCGGATGCAAACAGGAGCAGGGCTGCCAGCAGTATGGGCAGCAGACGAAGGGCTTTCATATACAATACCTCCTCTTCATTTCTTGATCTTGATTATAAGCCCGATTTTTGTATTTTTCAATGTGCATTTTGCCTGCGATTCATGTTACAATAAAAGACAAAAGTTGCACAGCGCAAAAGGAGCCCCCCTTTATGACCCCAACCAAAAAAACTTCCGTAATCCTGGTCGCGATACTGATCGCGGCGGCCGTCTTGCTGGTCGTTTCCGTCGTGGTGATCGCGGTGCGGCAGGGCGCGGCGCCTGTGATCGGCGAAGCCGTTGCCCCAGCGGATACGGATGATCCGGCGCCCGCGCCGCCCAAGCCCGGACCCGCCGCGCCGCCGCGCTATCCCGAGATTCCGGGTTATCTCGGCGGGGACGCGCTCTATGCGCACGGCGTGCTTTCGGCTGACCCGGATGAGGATGCCTGGATACAGTGGGCGAGTTTGGGCGGCAGCTATACCTTCTTTTTGCCCGTTTCGACCGCAATGCAGTTTGTGGAGATATACAACGGATACCGAACCGCCGTTGAAATCGACGGCACGGCGATTGAGCCGGGGCAGAGCGTGGTGATCCCCTACGCGGTGGACAAGGGCGCCGCCGTCACGGGCGCCGTGCGCACGACGCTCCGCTTTATGCGCTCCACTACCGAGGGCGCCCTGTATTTCAACACCCAAGACGACGGCAAAAACTATGATCCCACGCGCTTTGGGGCCGCCTGCAGGGCCAAGAGCACCGAGATCATCGGGAAGTTCGTGCTGGCCGACGGTCTCGGCAATCTGCAAAGGGGCGAGGTGAGCAAGTTCCGGGGCCGCGGCAATTCCACCTGGGGCAATCCCAAGAAGCCGTTTAACATGCATTTCAAGGATGAAATATCCTGGAGCGGTCTGCATGGCCGAAAGTTTACGCTGCTGAGCAACTGGCAGGACGCGACAAGCTTGCGCAACCGCATGATGTACGATATGGCGGATGAACTGGCGCTGCCCTATTCACCCGCTTCGCGCTTTGTCGATTTTTATGTGAACGGGCAGTATCAAGGTACTTATCTGCTCTGCAATAAGATTGCGCTGGGCAAGAACAGTCTCATTTCGCTGAAGGACAATGCGTCCGACACCCAAACCGCCAACTTCAACTTTGCCATCGAGCTCTGCGGGAGCGCGGAGGACAGCGACGTCTATGTGACGACGACGCGCCGCAACAAGGGCGTGCTCAAGGATCCTGAGCCGGACGCCAAAACGGAGGCCGGGGCGGCGCAGCTCGCCTTTATCAAGCAGAAATATCAGCAGTTGGAGGACGCGCTCCACAGCGGCAGTCTGGATACTTTGGCCGAGATCGCCGACTTGGATACCTTTGCGAAGATGTATATCGTTCGGGAGTTCACCAAGGACGTGGACGGCGGCTATAACAGCTGCTTCTTCACCTATGACGCATCCCGTGACAAGTTCCTCGCCACGCCGGTCTGGGATTTCGACGTCTCGCTCGGGAACCTGGCGAACTATGCCAGCACGGGCGGCAGCGATTTGGAGCATCCCGACGGCATGTATGTGAAAAACTGCGGCGCGAACAATTTCCTCGCATTGTTTATCAAGTGCGCGGGCGCGGAGCCCCTGGTCGCGGACATTTGGAAGGCATACATGCCCGATGTGATGCGGGTGTTGAGCGGCGAGATCAAGTCCAAAAGCCCGAACCGGCGCCTGCAATCCTTCGAGGAATACCGATCGCTCTTACAGGAGACCGGCGCGATGAACGGCAAGCTGTGGGCGCTTGCGGTCAACGCCAACGGCTTCGGCTGGATTCCGCCCCAGAACCGCTTGGATTTCATACATCCGAATCTGACGACGACCCGGCAGACTTATGCGGATACCTTCGACGGCATGTTCGATTTCCTGCGCGACTGGTCCGTCTCCCGCGCCAATTGGCTGCATGATTATTATTCAAAGGACTTTGCGACCGCCGCGCAAGACGGCAGCGCCATGCAACCCCCCGTTGTGCAGCAGGAGGGCTATTTTGTCACCGGTACGACGCAACTGACGGGCGGCGCGGACTTCTCACCCAACGACCCGGATCAAAGGATGACCTATAACCCCGAGACGGGCTGCTATGAAAAGACCTATACCCTGCCCCGCGCCCTGCCGCAAGAAGCGGGCGGCACGCTGACCTATCCCTATCGCTTCCGCATCACGAACGGCAGCTTTGACCTGACCTGGGGCTACACCGATATAAAAACGACGGCGTTGGGCGACTATATCACGCTCAACACCTCCGGCAACAACGGCAATATCAACGTCATTTGCAGCCAAAGCATGCCCGAAGGAACGTTTACGCTGAAAATCGTGTTCGACCCGAGCAGCTGGACTGTGAGTGTGTATATACTGTAGGAAATCGCCGTCATCGCCGTCATCCGCGTCACCGCAGCACGATACCCATATATTCCCTGCCCAAACGCCGAATTATAAGAATTCCCGCAAAATCCACATGTTATGATAGTCCCATCAACACAAAGGGGACAGGACAGATGAATCGGGATACGATACTGTGCATCATTGAGAATGAGCCGGAAGCGAAGATACTGCGGGATAACTATGGCTATAATGCAGCGGATACGGAGGATTGGACGCACACAGATAAGCAAATGCAGCTCCGGCGCCTATCGCGCGGCAAGGATGTCGTGCTGATCGCGACGAATGGGGAATTTGGCTATCAGTCGATGGTTCGCGTGGCGCAAAAACTGTACACTTCGGCGGGCAGCCTGCGCATTCTGGATTTGCAGGCCTATGGCGACCTTGTGGACTTTGTGATGGAGGAAACGGAGGAGCGCTTGCACGCCCTGTTGGCGGAGTTATACGCGCTTGTGCCCTATACCCCGCCGGGCGTGCAGAGCCATACCCTCGCGCCCGCGACGGCGGACGATGACATAGGCGGGGACGAGCTGGCCGCCGCCGAGCTGCCGCCGCTCACCTATCTGGTGGAGGGCATATTGCCCGCCGAGGGGCTCTGTTTGCTCACCGCCGCGCCCAAGAAAGGGAAGAGCTGGCTGGCCTTGCTGATAGCCCTGCGCGTAGCCGCGGGGGAAGCCCTGTGGGGCCGGGAGGTGACACAGGGGCGTGTGCTGTATTTCGCCTTGGAGGACGGCTATCGCCGCATACAGGCCAGGCAGGCCATGCTCTGCGGCGCGCGGGAAGCCCCCGCCGCACTGCGCTTTGATGTCCGCCGCAATACTCTTTCCGGCGGCCTGCTGGATTCCGTCAAGCGGCGCAAGGAGCTGCATCCCGAGCTTCGCTTGGTGATCATCGATACTTTACAAATGGTGCGCGACAGCGCGGGCGGCGGACGCGGGGCCTATGCGGGCGATTATGAGGATCTGGCGAAAATCAAGAATTTCGCGGATTCGCTGGGCATCTGCATACTGCTCATCCACCACAACCGCAAGATGCAGTCCGAGAACGATATCTTTGAGATGGTCTCCGGCACCAACGCCATCACGGGCGCGGCGGATACCATACTCCTCATCGCCCGCGAGCGCGAGAGCAGCGCCGGCACGCTCCACGTCACGGGGCGCGACTGCGAGGAGACCTCTCTGACTCTTGAGTTGGACAAAAAGAGCTGCGAGTGGCGTATTACAGCCGTCTCGGCGGAGCTCTACGAGAAGCGCAAGGCCAAAGAGTATGCCGAGAACCCGATTGTGCAAACGATACGCCGCCTGGTTGCGGAAGGCGGGGGCAGTTGGGAGGGTACGGCAAGCGCGCTGATGGAGACGGGGGAACTTGCGCAGACGACCTCCGCATTGTCACACAAGATAAACCTCATAGAAGCGGAACTGCTGAAAAATGACGGCATCCGGCACAGGCGCACGCGCAGCGGCAGCGAGCGCAGGCACATATTCACACAGGGGCATGACGGCGATGACGCGGATGACGGCGATGACGCGGATATTTGCACTTTTCTCAACTGACAAAATATGATACAATTAGAATGAAGAGTTGCGGCAAACCGCGATGGGGAGGGCTTCATGCATCATATCATTCTCAATACGGAATCGTATTTCGGCAATGGCTGTGTGGCCAAGATCGGGCCGGAAGCGGTGGAGCGCCGCTTTCGGCGGGCTTTTATTGTCACCGATCGGAATTTGGTCAAGTTCGGCGCCTTGCGGCCCGTGATTGCGTCCTTGCAGGCGAGTCGGGTGGAGTATGTTATTTTTGACGAGGTATTGCCCAACCCGAGCATCGGGGCGGTGCAGAACGGGGCGGAGAAGTTTGCCGATAGCGGCTGTGATTTTATCGTCGCCGTCGGCGGGGGTTCGCCGATTGATACCGCCAAGGGCATCAGCATCGTTGTGGCGAATCCCGAGCACATGGACGTGCGCAGTTTGGAGCATGTGGGGCAGACGCAAAACCGCGGCATCTGCCTGTTTGCCGTACCCACGACGGCGGGGACGGCCTCGGAGGTGACGATTGACTATGTCATTACCGACGAGGAGCGGGAGCGCAAGTTCCTCTGCGCGGACGACAACTGCATACCCCGCGTCGCCTTTATCGACGCCGAGATGATGGCGGGCATGCCCCAGTCCTTGGCCGCCGCTACGGGCATGGACGCGCTGACCCATGCGATCGAGGCCTATTGCAGCCGCCGCGCCTGGACGATGACGGATATCTTTGCCCTGCAAGCGGTCGAATGCATCGCCAAACACCTGAAACTCTCCTGCACCCTGCCCATCGCGCGGGAAAACATGGCCCTCGGGCAATACCTTGCGGGCATGGCCTTCTCCAACTGCGGGCTGGGCGCCTGCCACGCGCTGGCCCACCCGCTCTCGGCCATACACCATGTGCCCCACGGCGTCGCGAACGCGATACTCCTCCCCTATGTGATGGAATTCAACGCGGAGATGACGGGTGACCGCTATCGCGCCATCGCCAAGGCCATGGGCGTGCATAAGACTTCCACCATGCGGCCGGAGCAGTACCGCGCCGCCGCCGTCGCCGCCGTCCGCGCGCTCAGCAAATTGGTCGGCATACCCGAACGCCTGTCTGACGTGGGTGTAACCCGTGAGCACTTCGCGCGCATGGCCAAAATGGCGGTGGAGGACGCCTGCGCGGCGGATAATCCGAGACCTTTGCATACGGGGAACGCGGCGGAGATTTACGAACTGGCGTTTTGACAATTAAGAGTGAAGAGTGAAGAGTTTTGGTAGGAATCGCAAGCGATTCCAAATTAAATCAGAAATACCGCAGGTATTTCTACCACAACTCTTAACTATTCACTCTTAACTCTTAACTCCCCAATTGCCATCTCCCCCATTTTTAAGTATACTATCGAAAACAAGCAAAAGGAGGCACCATGAAGAAAATAATCTGCATATTATTGCTATGCCTCCTTTTTCTGCCCATACAGCCCGTCGCCGCCGCCGAGACACCTGCGCCGGAAACGGAGTGGGTGCGCAATGACGTGGAGACGGTCTATACCATCAGCCCCGGCACGGATACTTTGCCCGCCGTCTTCCGCGAGGCCTTTGTCTCCGAATCGTATTTTCCGAGCGCGGATCTGACGCCGAACTTTTCGTCCTATGTGCTGCTGAATCCGCAGAGCGGGGATGTGCTGGTTTCCAAAAGCGCGGACGCTGAGATGGACAACCTCGGCAGCGTCGCGGGGTTGATGGCCGTGGAACTCGCGCTGAAACATTTGGGCCTGAACGCGCGCGTTGTCCTGACGGAGCAGCATCTGACCGCCGCCGGAGAAGCCCCGGAGGAGCCCGATGAAAACGCGTTCCTGCTCCCGCCCGGCACCTATCGCGTCTGCGAGCTGGCCGCCGCCGTACTGCTCTGCGACAGCAATGCCGCCGCCGCCGCGCTGGCGCAGACCGTCGCCGTGCAAACGGGCAAGACCCAGGCGGGCGCCCCCGCCTATTTCGCGGTCGCGGGCGCATTGCAGGCCTATAACGAGGAGGCCGCGCGTCTCAGGATGACGAACACGGTCTATACCGACCTCTACGCGCAGGAGGGCAGCGGGCAAACGACGACGGCAGCCGATCTGGCGCGGCTCCTATACGCCCTGTATCAGCAGCCGGACGCGCAAAAGCTTTGCAATACGGATTATCTCTGGGGTTGTCTCGTTCGCGCGGGCGTAGCGCCCGTCTGGCGCGGGGACGACCTGCGCGACCCGGCGGGGGATTACTATCAGCCCGAACTCAGCGGCTTTGCCTATCACGGCACGGCGCGGGGTACGGTCTTTGCCCTCGGGCGGGACACGAATTGGGCCTTTCCGAACGCGAACGGGCGCTGGCAGGGGCAGGTGCTGCTCTGCGGCAGCGCGGCGGGGGCCTTGCCGACCGCGGCTCCGCGCATGCTGGCGGCCGCCGAAGGGGGCTTTGGCATCCTCAACTGCCGCGCCATGTTTGCGGCCCTGCTCCGCGAACAGAAATGCCCGCGCTGCCGCGGCACCTTGGCGGCGCATACGGACAATTGCAGCTATCCCGTCCGCGCATTGGACCTTACAGGCACCGCACAGTATCGGACGACCGACAGGGCCAGTTATGCCGTTTTAACGGAACTGTATGACCGCAACCGCTACAGCTCCTTTACGATGGCGATAGACGAGGGCGCAATCGGGGATTGGAGCCGACCCAAGCCCGTGGGTACGGAGTTCGCGCCCGCCGTCGTCTACTACCAGGGCCGCCCCTTTATCGCCGCGCCCCTCTTTGTGGTGGGCGAGGCCACCGCCCTGGACCTGGCCGACCTCGTGGTGCCGGATGCGGACGTCCCCGACGGCCCGCAATCCCTGCTCCCCACCTTCCGCTGGGAGATGCTCGCCATCATAGTCCCCGGCGTGGCGGTGATTGTGTTTTTCTCGATCCGGATGGGGCGGAAGAAGAAGTTTATGAAGAAGTTTTAAATAAAGAGGAAAGATGAAAGTGGAAAGAGGAAAGAGAAAAGAGCGTGTTGCAGCGATTTTGCGCGGGCGGAAGCGGCTGCTCATACTGCTGCCCGCACTGGCGGCGGGTATCTGTTGCTTCTGTTTTTATCAGTTTGTCGCTGCCCCCGTCTATACAAGCGAAGCGCAGGTGCTGGTGTTTAAGATGAGTGACAATACCTATCTCACCGGAAACGTCGACCCAACGGGTACCAGATACCTTCTCGACGATTACCTTGATCTTGTCACTTCCCGGACTATATTGGAGCAGACCGCTGCTGCCTGCGGCCTAACGATCGAACAGCTGAACAATTGCAGCATTCGCGCAACGCGAATCCCGGAAACGCGCGTAGCCAAAATATCCGTCTCTTCCGCCAATCCGAAACGCGCCGAGACCGTAGCCGCCGCATTGACCGAGATCAGCATGGAAGTGGCAATTGATATGTGGACTGCGGAAAACATATACATACTGATGGTTGAACCCGCTTCCGCCGCGCAAGACACGGGCCCCACAACCCTGCAAAACGTGCTGGCTTCTGCACTGATTGCGCTGCTTGCGGGCGTCGCGCTTGTTTTGATCGAGACCGCGGTTGTCCTGCTCTTTGCCCGCATCACGCGGAAGGAGTGATTATATGCAAACAAGCGACCGATTTACCATCGAGGACATCCATATCATACGATATGAAAACTACGAAGAAACGAAAGGTCTCTGCCCGAAAGAGCTGATCGAAAAGACAAAGCGGGAAGCCGCTTCGGGCTGGGCGAGAATTGCAGGGAACAGGGGACAGGACCCTGTATTCGTAGTCTGTCCCCCTGCCCCCTAACCCCTAACCCCTGTAACCTAACCACAAAGGAGACCACCACATGTCCATTTCCGACATCATCGCCATCCTTCGCAAGTGGATGCTGCTCATCATCATACTGCCCGTGCTGGCGGCTATGGCGGCGGGCTTCTATTTCTACTCGATTGCCGCGCCCGTTTACACGAGCGAAGCGCAGATTCTGGTGTTCAAGCTCCACGATGAGAACAACGTCTCGGGTGCCGACCTCTCGCTCTCGGCGAACATCATCAACGATTTTCGCATCATCGTCACCACCACGCCCGTACTGCAGCAGACCGCCGAAAAGTGCGGGCTTGAACTGGGGCAGGTGCGCGGCTGCAGCATCAGCGTGGTCAAAATACCGGACACGCGCGTCGTCAAGATCACCGTCTCCGCCAGCACCCGGGAGCGGGCCGAGGGCGTTGCGCGCGCGCTGTCGGAGATCAGCAAGACAGTGGCAAGCGAGATGCTGGCGACAGACAATATTACGATCATCGAGCCCGCTTCCGCCGCGCGGCAGACGGGACCGGCCTCCCTGCGCAACACGGTCGTCGCTTTTATCGCGGGCCTGATCGGCGCGGCGGCCTTCTCGCTGGCGGTCGAAATGCTGAACACCACGGTGCGCAGCGAGAAGGATGTGGAGCGCTTCTTAAAGATCCCGGTGCTGGGGAAGGTGCCGCGGTTTGAAAAATAGTGGAAAGATAGAGCAAGCAAAGAACATGGAAATGCCTTAACTTTCCACTTTCCACTTTCCTCTTAGCCTTGCACCTTCCTCGCCAACGTGCTGTCAAATATCTCCCCAAACGGAGGTCTCCCCGTCAACAGGCCGTTGAATTCTATGACGTCGAGCATGCGGTTGTAGTCCTCTTCGAACATTTCGAGTTCGGTCTTCCATGCGTCGCTGGCGCGATAGCTCCGGGCGACGATGGTCAGGCTTTCGATCGAGGTGTCGGGGAACCAGGGCTGCATGGCCACCGCGATTTCCTCGTCCGTCGCCGTAATCAGCCATTGCTGGGCGCGGTATACGGCCCGCAAAAAGGCTTCGACCGTGCCGGGGTCCTTTGTCAGCGTTGAAGGCGCGACGTGATAGCAGGTGTAGGGGATATTGCCGCTGTCGAGGCCTATGCTGGTCAAAATAAAGCCCTTGCCCGCGTTCTGAAACTCGGTCGCGGTCGGCTCGAACAGGGTCACATAGTCGCCCGTGCCACCCTCGAACGCGCCCGCCATCAGGTTGAACTGGATGGAATCGATCACTTCCAAATCCTTCCCCGCGACCAAGCCGTATTCATTGAGCACCCAGACCAGCGTCATATAGGGCATGCCGCCGTTGCGCCCGCCGATGACCGAAGTGCCGCGCAGGTCCTCCCATGTGAAGTCCGGGTTCTCCCGGCGCCCTATCAAGAACGAACCGTCGCGCTTGGTGATCTGCGCGATCATCACGGGATGGTCGGCCTTGCCCTCGTTATAGACATAGACCGCCGTCTCCGGCCCGGCCAGCGCGAAGTCCGCTTCGCCCGCCAGCAGCGCGGTCATGGCCCTGTCGGAACCGCCGCTGGTCGTGATCCGCACATCCAAGCCCTCGTCGGCGAAATAGCCCAGGCTGCAGGCCACATATTGCGGGGCATAGAACACGGAGCGCGTCACCTCGTGCAGCTCGATGGGTTTCAGGTCGGGCCGCGGCGTCGGGGCGGGCAGTTCCGGCACCTGCACAAGCGGGGTATCGATCGGATCCACCGACGCAGGTTTGCTCTCGCCGCAGGCGGTAAACAGGCCCGCTATCATAAGAACACAGAGCAGCAGGGCCGCCCATTTGATTGCATTGCGCATAAAATTCCTCCTTGTTATTATGGGTCAAGATATGGTATGCGGCTTTTGAGTGAATCGTGAATAGTTAAGAGTTATGGTAGAAATACCTGTGGCATTTCCTTAATTTTAAGAATCGCTTGCGATTCTTACCGCAACTCTTCACTATTCACTCTTAACTCTTCACTCCACTGCAACCTTTCCCACCCCTCCATGGTATTATGTGTGTAAAGGAGCTCTACAATGGAACAAAGCACGAGGTCGTCCGTCCCGCTGGGGATAGACGCGATGTATTTGGAATTTGCGGACATGGTGTATCGCCTTGCCCTGCTGCGGACGCGCAGCCGGCAAGACGCGGAGGATGTGCTGCAAGAGGTATTTTTCCGCTGCCTGCGGCGCAGTCCCGCGTTTGAAAGTTTTGAGCACCAGCGCGCCTGGCTCCTGACCGCAACCGCCAATTGCAGCAAAAACCTGCTCGCGAGCGCATTTCGGCGTCATACCGTGGGCGATGCGGCGCTTTTGAACCTCTCCAAAGAGGATGCGAGCGGCGCGGAACTGTATGAACTGATCGCCGCACTGCCCGAAAAGCAGAAGACCGCGTTCCACTTGCACTATGCCGAGGGCTATTCCGTTGCGGAAATCGCAAACCTGATGCACAGCAAGGAATCCACCGTGAAATCGTGGCTGTTCCGCGCGCGTCAGACGCTCCAAAAATCCTGGAAGGAGAACGAACAATTATGATGGAAGAAAAATATAGGGAGGTCAACATGAAAATACAACCCCGTCCCGAACTGATCCGTGAACTGCGCGCGCAAAAGGCGCAGAAGAAAAACCGATTCCGCGTTTGGACGCGGGTGATGGCGGCAGCGCTCTGCCTTTGCTTGGTCGCGGGCGGCGCGTTTGCGCTGGGCAGCTTAGGTGGCCGCAGGCCGCAACAACTGGCGGCGGCGGATCTGCCGAAAGATGTAATATTTTCCGCGGCGGCCAAGGATGGCGGCTTTATCTATCCGGCCAGCTATGAGGAACTGTACGACAGCCTGATGGCGCGCGGGGGCTATGGCTACGGCACCCCGATGCGCGGCTGGGGCTTTATGGATTTTGCCGAAGCGGAAGTAGCGCTGGATATGGATGTCAATGCCAAGTTCTCCACAACCGATGACGGGATGGCCGCTGCGCCGGAACCGCCGCCCATGCCCGGTGGCGACGAAGGCGGCACCGACCCCGACTATTCCGGCACCAACGTGCAGGTGGCGGGCATCGACGAGGCGGATATCGTCAAGACCGACGGGAACTATATCTATGTGCTTTCGCAGGAGAATAAGAAGCTCTATATCGTAAAGGCGGACGGCGAGAACAGTGCGGTCGTCGCCACTTTGAAGCTCGAAGTCACGGGCGACGCCAAGGACAACGCCTGGCCCATGGAGATGTATCTGGCGGGCGATAAGGTCTTCGTCCTCTTCTCCAGCCACAGCATACGCCCTCTGCCCGCGCACTTGGACGACAAGGACAGCAGGATCTATCCGGGCGGCTATGAGCACTATGTACCCAAGACCATTGTGGTGACGGTGGACGTCTCCGACCGCGCGAAGCCCAAGCAGGCGGCAGAATTGGCGCAGGACGGCAGCTATACCAATTCCCGCATGGCAAACGGCTACCTCTATATCATCAGCGCGCAGTATCCTCCCATCTACAGCTTCCCCGTCCAGCCAAGGGACTTGGAAGCCTATTGCCCCGGCGTGGAAGTGGACGGCGCATACCGCATCCTGCCTATTGACGACATCGTCATCTGCCCCGAGGCGGAGACCGCGAATTATACGATCCTGACCTCCGTTTCCCTTGCGGACGGGCGCAATTTTACCGATACGCTCGCACTCTCGGGCAACAGCGGCACGGTCTACTTTGACGGGAAGAACCTCTTATTGGCCGAGAGCAGCTGGACGAGCAAAAACAGTGAGGAGAAGCGCGACAGCAACGGCAGGCTTTATACCGACATCTTCAGCGGCAGCCGCGTCAACCTCGCGCTGCTGACCGTCGACGGCGGCAAGATCACCGAGACGGCGAGCGGCAGCATCGAAGGCAATCTGCTCAACCAGTTCTCGATGGATATTGCGGGCGATACCTTCCGCTTTGTCGTCAACCGCAACAGCAGCAGCCAGCGCATCTATACCGAGGGCATAGACGAGTACGGCGACTGGACGAACCATCAGGACAACTGTCTCTATGTGTTGGACGCGAAGCTGAACCTGATTGGCAAGGTCGAGGGTCTGGGCGAGGATGAGCAGGTCAAGAGCGTGCGCTTTATGGGCGATATCGCCTACTTCGTCACCTTCCGCCAGACCGACCCGCTGTTCGCGGTCGACCTCAAGGACCCGCGCAACCCCAAGGTTCTCTCAGCGTTAAAAGTGCCGGGCTTCTCCGCCTATCTGCACCCCTACGGCGAGGGCCTGCTCTTCGGCTTCGGCTATGACGCGGACGACGCCGGGCGCACGGGCAACCTGAAGCTTTCCATGTACAGCATCGCGAACAACGCCGATGTGCGGGAGCTGCATACGTCCATACTGAAAAAGGCCACCTGGTCTTCGGCCACCTGGAACCACAAGGCCATCTTCGTAAACGCGCAGAAGAACCTGATCGCCTTCCCCGCCGAGGGCAGCTATTATGTCTACAGCTATGACGCGCGCACAGGCTTCGCCGAACTGGGCATTATCAAGCTCAGCAGCGACGGCTACTGGCTCGACGACGCAAGGGGCATGTATATCAACGACTGCTTCTATGTCGTCACCGCGACAAGGATATATGTGCTGTCGTTGGATAGCTTGGTGGAACTGGCGGTGGTGAAGCTGTAAAGCGAACGCGAATAAAAACCGCTCCGCGCTATGCGGGGCGGTTTTTATGTCGACAAGAGGACAGATCATCGCAATAACTCAAATTTCGCGACAACAACTCAAATTGTTTCGTTAAATAACTCAAATCATTTGAGTTATTTCGCTTGCATTTGAGTTATTTTATGATATTATATGTGCAACGAAGAGTGCGGAGGATGGAAATGCTTGCGGAAGAACTGAGACAATTGGCGTTGGATTGCATAAACCTGCGTTGCGAGAGGAATAACGTCGAGTTGAAGAAAGCGTTTGGCGGCACACCGAAGCGCCTGTATGACACGCTTTCTTCTTTTTCCAATCAGGCGGGCGGCGGAACGATACTCTTTGGGATTGATCAGGATAACAATTATGAGATTTGCGGCGTGTATGATGCGCAGGCTTTGCAGACCGCGGTAACGGAGCAGGCGGGCCAGATGGAACCGATTGTGCGCCCGCTGTTCACGGTCGCGCAGTTGGACGGCAAAACCATAGTCAGTGCGGAAATCTCCGAGTGTGATGCGTTTGAGAAGCCCTGTTATTATCGCGGCGCGGGGCGGACACGCGGTTCCTTTGTGCGCGTCGGCGATGCGGATCTTCCCATGACCGAATATGAGATTTACAGCTATGAAGTCTATAAACGCAAAATCCAGGACGAGTTGCGCCCCGTGCCGGAGGGCATCGGTGCAAATTTGAACGAGGCGCGGGTCAACCTGTTTCTCTCCAAAATACGAGTGGAAAAACCGAATTTCGCAAACCTTTCCGATGCCGATGCGTTGACGCTCTGCGGTTTATATAAAGAGGGGAGACCAACCCTCGCGGGCGTGATGCTCTTTGGGCTATATCCGCAGGCGAATTTTTCGGGCTTTGATATTACCGCGCTTGTGGTGCCGGGTTACCGGATGGGGCATGTCGCGGACGACGGTGCGCGCTTTATCGACAACAAACGAATAGGCGGAAGCCTCCCCGAACAGTTGGACGGCGCGATGGCCTTTGTGCAGCGAAACATAAAAGTGCGCACGATTATAGATAAGAACGGCAAGCGGGCCGACAAGACGGAGTATCCGATAAAAGCCATACGCGAGATTATTCTGAACGCGCTGATTCACAGGGATTACAGCAGGCACACCGAAAGCTCCCCCATACGCATCCTCTTCTACACAGATCGCTTGGAAGTCGAAAATCCCGGCGGCTTGTATGGACGCGCAACCCTCGACAGCTTGGGGAAAACGGGCACCGATACGCGCAATCCCTCCATCGCCGCCGCATTGGAAGTCTTGATTGACACGGAAAACCGATTCTCCGGCATCCCGACCATACGCTATGAAATGGACGCCGCAAACCTGCCCGCGCCCGTGTTTGAATCCACGCGCGGCGCGTTTCGCGCTACGCTCTATAACAATAATGAAACACGGCCAACAGGCAGCACAGATGATATGGACGTAACGGAAAGGCTGCTGCGCTTCTGCGCAAAGCCGAAAAATAGGGCTGAACTTGCGAAAGAGCTAAACTTATCGTCAGTTTCCTATATGATGGCGCGCTATATAAACCCGCTGCTGGCGAACGGCAGGCTGAAGATGACGATTCCCGATAAACCAAAGAGCCGCAACCAGATGTATTACAGCGGATAGTCGGCATGATATGTGCAACGCCCTTTCATTTTTATGAATAAGTCGCCGTACACGGCGGGGCAAACGTTTATTTGCCCCTACGGATTCGGTTCCGGCACCCGCTCCCCAAACACGATCTCGATTTTCAGTTCCTCCATCTCCTGGCCTGCGCCGCGCTGTATGGTCAGGGTTACGCTGTCGCCCGCGTTGAATTGGGCGACGGTGGCGGAGAGTTGCGCGCCGGAGGTAATCTCCGTGTCGTTCACGGCGAGGATGAGGTCGCCTATCTTGAGCCCCGCGCGCTCGGCGGCGCTGTCCGGCACGATATCCGCGATCTGCACGCAGGGAACGCCGAAATATTGGCCCCAGGCATCGCTGCCGCCGCGGCGCAGTGTCACGTCCTGCGTATATACGCCGAGATAGGCGCGGCCCTTGACATAGCCGAAGAGCAGCAGGTCGTTCATCTCGGTCAATACGCTGGAGAGGGGGATGGCGAAGCCCAAACCCTCGGCGGAATTGTTCATGGTCTTGGCGTTCACGATGCCGATCAGCTCCGCGCGGGCGTTGAACAGCCCTCCGCCGCTGTTGCCCGGTGAAATGGCGGCGTCCGTTTGCAGCAGGGTCATCGGCATGCCCTCGACCTCCACATAGCGCTTGGTCGCGGAGATGATGCCCGCGGTCGCGGTGCCGCGCAGTTCGCCGAGCGGGTTGCCGATGGCCAGCACCTCCTCGCCCACGGTCACGGTATCCGAATCGCCGAGTGCGGCGGGCGTCAGGCCCGTCGCCTCGATTTTGATGATGGCGATATCGTTGCGGGTGTCATAGCCCACGACGGTCGCTTCAAAACTGCGGTCGTCGTTCAATGTGACGCTGATTGCGTCCGCACCGTTGATCACGTGCAGGCAGGTGACGATATAGCCGTCCTCCGTCACAATCACGCCCGAGCCGCTGCCCGTCTGCCCGCCCGGCAGGCCGTAATAATTGCCCGCATACTGCGCAGAGACGTCTATGCCCACCACGCTGGGCGCGGCTAATTCGCAGACCTGCGCCTTGGTGAACGGCCCGCTCTCGCGGAAGGCCGCCGTGCCGCCGCCGGGCGTCAGTTGCAATAGCCCCTCTTCCTGCGGCGTGTTCGTGTTCTGCGCGGGCGCGGCCGTGACGAGGGGCGCGCGCGTCGGCTGCACCTCCGCCTTGCGATCCAGGGCGGTCTTGCCCAGCAACACACCCCCGAATACCGCCGCACCCAAGAGGGCCACGGCCAGCAGTATGGACAGAAATGTCTTTATACCCTTCTTTTTCTTCGGCGCCATCGGCGGCGGGGCGGGATAATAGGAATCGTTCTCATAATAACGCATGTACAAATTGCCCTTTCTCCATACGGGATTCCGTTTCGGTGTATGTATATTATACACGAAATATGAATGCAGGCAGAAGGAATTGAGAAGATTTTGTGGAAAGTTCACCGCGCGCACGCATTGCGCTCTCATAAGAAGCGGGGCAGCGGCACAGAATAGGAGGGGAAGACATATGAGTTAATAGTGAGGAGTGAAGAGTGAAGAGTTGTTGAAAGAATCGAAAGCGATTCTTAAATTTAAGAAATGCCACAGGCATTTCTATGATAACTCTTCACTCTTCACTATTAGCTCTTCACTAAAAGGAGCCCCCATGCCCTCTTGGTTTATCAGTGCAGAAACATATCAGGTCGACCTGAAAGCATTGCTTGGCCGCCGTCTTTCGCAGGCGGGGGCGAGTTTCGCGTTGGATACGGCGCCCGGCGGCGCGATTGCGGTGACTTTGCGCGGGGCTTATGCGCGGGAAAGTCTCGCACAGGCGCTGGGCCGTCTGCTGGCGCATGATTTGCAGACCCTGGAATTGGCCGGGATGGCGGATAAACTGCCGCTGACCCTGGCCGAAAAGGAAGCCGTGCTCACGGAAGCCATTGCCCACGCCCGCCGCCGCGAACAGTTGGACGCGCTGCAGGGCGAGTTGGCCGCCTATCTCGGCGAAAACCGGCGCATTGCGCTCGACGGCTATATGCGCTTCCGCATGCGCGGGCAGCTTTTGCTCTGGCAGCTCTGCGTGCAGCAGGCGGCGGCGGAACATCTGCTGCAAATGGAATTCTTCGAACTGATGCAGGCGATGGGCAAACTCGCGGACACGCAAAAAAACCGCATCGGCGAACTGCGGCTCTGCATCCACGCGGAGGGAACCTATACCCTCACCGACGATTCGGACGTCCGCATCGAATATATTGACTACTCCCCCGAGGGCATCGTCCAGATTCTGACGGGCATGGCCCCGGGCCGTATCGTGGTCTACGACCTCGCAGGCACGCCGAGCACGCGGCTCACGGATGCGCTGAGACAGGTGTTTCCGGGGAGGGTGCAGATTTATAGATAAGAACCCGCATCCAATGAAGCCATTTCATATGGTGAGTTGATTGCGTAGTCAGAATATTTTTTAAGCCCTGCAGTAAGCAGCGGCGAAATATTTGTTGCTGCATTTTCCGTTTTGCTGTATACTGGCTGTGCGTTCCGCACGTAATATCGTCGGGAGTGAGAAGTGTATTACCCGCTTATCCTAAGCGTGTAGCCCACTCTGACATTTCCGGACGGAGTGAATTCATATTTTCGTTTAGCTGTGTTATAGCACAGAGATAGGGGAAGAGATAATGGGCGATTCACTAAGCAGCCAAAACTGGCCGAGTAATGAACGTATTATCCGCAAAATGCAGGAACATATCAATGAAAATTTAGGCGAGAATATCTGGGACGAGCTTACTGCGAACAATGTCCCAACCTCGAGTATGAGCGATGCTGAATTAAGCAGAAGCACGGAGTTACTTATCTCACGCTTTGATCGGATTGCAGATAATAATATGGCGAATAAAGTGTTTTCACAGGTTAGACATGGATTGGAGCGCGCAGATTTTATATGGGCAAGAGAAAAATTTTTGCATTATGGTGATATCGATACTTTTGCACAAGCTCTCCGAGATGAGCAAATGAAAGAATTACATGACCATTTGCATAATCAAACAGAATTTTACGGTCAGCCAATCACTACGGAAGTGTATGATTTTGTAAACAGCATTGACGATTTATTCTATGGCAAAAGGTATGGCGATAAGATTCTTGCCACCGCAATACCCTTTCGGACACTGGATTATTTGCATGCAAAAGATACTAAAAAGAAGCAGTACTATATGTGTCATTGCCAATTCGCCCGCGAATCAATCCTCAGTGATCTCCCGGTTTCAAAAACCATGTGCTATTGCAGCTTAGGGCATAATTTGATGTTTTGGGAAACGGTGCTTGACGCGGCGTTAAAGGGTGATGTTGTTTCGTCAGCTTTAGATGGCAATTTTCATTGCAAGTTTGTTATTTATCTACCGGATGATGTAACGAGAAAATATGTACACACTAAATAATATCAACCTGCGTGTCTGCTTGAAAAGCAGAAAACGCACATAATATAAGTTCTCGGTTCTCAGTTGCCTGTATTTAAGCAACAAGCTCTGCTCTCAGCATCTGAGAATCGAGAACTGAGAACTGAGAACTAATAATAAATATCCGCCGACACATACGTCACCCCCTGCACCGGGGAATAGGTGTCTTCATACAACATGACGCGATCGATTTCGTTGCCTGCCGCGTCGCGGTAGACGCGCCAGGTGCGCGTGATGCGGCCGTTGCGCTTGCGCTTGAATTCCTCCTTGGTGTTGTGGGGCAGGCTCTCGTCTAATTTGATGATGGTGTCGTCGGCGGGCAGCTCCTTGATGGTCTCCGTTTCAATTTCGATGCTGGCCCAGTCGCCCGTTTTTTGACCGTAGACCTTGACGGAGATGGTCTTGGCTTCGGCGTCCACGGTCGCGAAGATATAGAGCGGCGCGGAACTGTTGTTTTTGAACACCAAATCCTTCTTGTCCGTGGTGATGGTCGCGTCGCGCCCGGCGTCCACATAGCTCATAGGCCAGCTGTGGTGATAGCGCTTGACGACCTCGAGGTCCGCAAGCATCCATACGTTGAACAGGGTGCTCGATACCTGGCAGACCCCGCCGCCGTATTCCTCCACATAGGTGCCGCCCGAGATGGCGTTCGCCATTTTCCAGCCGTTCTTTTTATTGCGATCGCCCAGAATCTCGTTCAGAGAACCCGTCTCCTCCGGCTGCAAAACCGTGCCGTTCAGCAGCTCGGCGGCCTTTGTGATGTTGTGCACGCGCCCCTTCTTGCTCAGGCCGCTGCTGTCAAAGGAGGTCGAAAACTCCGCCAGCAGGGTTCTATCCCGCGTCAAGGCATCGTCGCTTACGGCGGGCTGCAGCTCGGCAAAGGGCAGTTCGATCCGCGTTTGCTGTGCCGAAAAATCCAGTCGCAAGAGCGCGTCACGCAGGGCGGTGCTGTCCAATTCGCGCCCGCTTTGCGCGGGCGTGGCGGTAAAGGGCTCTGCATAGCTCACGGCATCGGCATTTGCGGCGGCATCCACGGCTTCGCGGTTGAATTCGCCCGCCAGATGCGCGCAGAGCGCGTTGAACTGTTCTTCATAGAGGAGCAGATTGTATCCGTCCGAATACAGCCCGCACTGTTCGGCGGATATGGTCAATTGTTCGCCGTCGTCGCCCGCGAAAGTGATTTCACAGGCGGAAAGGTCGGGAAGATTTGCGGGTGCAGGCGCCGCAATTTCTTCCGTCGCAGGCGCGGCGGGCGCGGGTGTATTGTTCGGTTGCAGGGCGCGCCCCGGTTTGCATCCGCAGAGCAGGAAAAACACAAGCAGCATAGCTGTCAATCTACGTTTCATGTGTCTTAGTATGCGTGTTTTAGTTAAGAGTTATGAGTTAGATTTCAATCACCAAGTCAATCAGCGGCCCGTGCTGCTGTGCGCCGTATACGTCCGTTTCGCCGATATTGCCCGAGGGGATGGGGCGGCGTATCGTGATTTTGATGGCTTTGGCGGGACGGAATTCCACGACGCCGAGCACGTCTTCCAAGGGAATGCGGAACAGCGCCGCCGCCATTGGCTTATTGAAAACCTTCGCGGCGCAGACGCGCTCGAACCACGCGTAGTCCTTGAACATGATGTCGAAGGTCAGTTCATACGGGCCCGCGTTTTTACTGCGGATGACTTCGGTTATTTCGGAAAGAGCTATTTTCATGGCATGATCCTTTCGTGCAGGGGTACGGAGTATGGAGTGTGGAGTTAAGGTGAAAATGCCTGCGGCATTTTTATTTAATTGGAATCGCTTTCGATTCCTACGGGCGGATGCTATCCGCCCCTACTCACACACTCCACACTTCACACTGCCCACAGTCAAAACCTCCACCGGAAACAAGTCCGCGGGTTCATCCGTCCGCAACAAGTGGTACACGCTGAACTCGTAGACTTCGCCCGCGTGGAAGTCGCTGGGGGAATAGGGGAAGGCGAGGTTGCCCGCGGTGGAGCGGCGGCCCTCATAGCCGAAGTGGAGCATGGTGGAGCGGGCGGAGGCGCAGATCGTGTCCGCTTCCTTTTGCGTGGCGGCGGTCGCTTCGATGATAATGCCCAACTCGTGGCAGTTGTCGGTGACGGGGTGCGGCTCCATATCGGCCATCACGCCGTCGCGCCCGTAGATAATAAAGCGCAGGTGATAGTCTTCTATTTTGCCGCGGAAATTATCGGCGACCCGCGCGCGCACGCCTGCGGTGATTGCGTCTATCTCGGCAATCATCACGGGGTCGCGCGTACCCGCGACGGAGACCGTGCGATAGCCCACCCTGCGGGCGCCCTCGAGCTTGACGGTATAGGGCTCGCTCGGCACGAATTTCGTCCCGCGTACCGTAACCGTGTTCTCCGTCTCCTGCGCAAAACTGCAAGCGTGCAGATCGAGGTGGCCGCCGGGGCCGGGCAGTATGTAGGGGTTGGATTTTTCATAGAGCGTATGCGCGGCGACCGAGAGGGTTGTGCATTTTCGCGCGGGCGAGAGGGGCTCCAATCGGAAATAATCCGCGCCGATATAGCCGAACATGCAGTCCGAACCGCTGCCCGGTACCGCGCAGATGGCCGCGCACTCCAAGATTTTGCCGATATGCAGGGACAGTGCCATATCATAACCGCGCGCGATGGCCAGCGCCGCGAAACAGGCGGGGTCATAGGCGCGGCCCGCGAGGACGACATCCGGGTTTGATTGCAGGGCCGCGAGGAACGGCTCCACGCCCATCTGCGCCACAACGCGGGAACTGGCGGCCAGCGCCTCGGCGCTGAGCGGCGGCGCGGGTTCCAAGGGGGTGATACGGCCCGCCTGCAATTCGCCTTGCAAAAACGCCTTGTCCAATTCGGAATGAATCACCGCCAGCCGCAAAGACAAGCCCTTTTCGCGCGCGATTTCCTCAATGATCTCCCGGTCCCGTTCCAGATGCGGCGCACCGCCGCTGCCGCCCGCCGAGCCGATGACAACGGGGATGCCATGCGCCACGCCCGCCGCAATCATAATCTCCAAATCGCGCTTCACGGCATCCCGATCCGTAAACGAAACCCCCGCGCCCAAATAATATGGCCCGGGATCGGTCGACCCCGCGTCCACGGCGATGAGGTGCGGCTTGCGTCTCATGCCCTCCTCGAAGGAAGCGAGCGGGAAGCCGTAGCCTAAAATGGCTGTGGTGGAGAGTATTCGGAATTCTTCCATAAATAAAATTACACCTTTCACTATCAGCTGGAGAGTGCAGCAGAGGTTTTAATCCATGATTTCCGGCGACCTGTGCGGCGGAAATCATACCTTATCGATAAAGCGTGAGCTTTATCGATGCGAGAG
This sequence comes from Clostridiales bacterium, assembly GCA_009779405.1. Lineage (GTDB taxonomy): Bacteria > Bacillota > Clostridia > Christensenellales > CAG-138 > WRCT01. The sequence continues at coordinate 10,853 of WREI01000024.1, read as the reverse complement.
CAAAGCGATTATTCTTTGCATCTCATTAAACACAATCATATACCCCTCATCCACGCCCATGCCGGGCTTGGCGAGGATTTGGTCGGGGCGGGTGGCCATCGCGAGGTGGACGCAGACCTGCGCGGAGCGGTCGGTCTCGTTACAGGTGCCGCCCTGATAGGCGCCTATGCCCCTCTGTTTGCAATAGAGCACCGCTTCCACGACATTGCCGATGCCGCCCAGATCGGGCGTCTTGATCTGCACCATACGCCCCGCGCGATTGTCGGCGAAATACTGAATATCCTCTAAGGTGTTGCACCACTCATCGGCGACGAGTTCTACCGGGATATTGCGCGCGTCGACCAGCGCGGTCAGGCGGGAGAGGGCCAGCATCTGCTCCGTGCGCCCGCCCGCGTCCATGGGGCCTTCGATACGCAGGGCAAAGGGCTTTGCGGCGTTTGCGAGGGTTTCCAGATAGCCCGCCATGCCCTCGTAATCCTCGCCGTAGATAATGCCGATGGTGCCGTAGACGTCGATATGCAGGACCGGGTTATAGTCCTCGCTCGTGCGCAGGGAGAGGATACGCTTGCGGAGCCAGACGATATAATCCAGCAGCAGCTCGCCGCGCTCGCCTAACTTGGTCTTGACATTGTTGATGAGGGCATGCGGCAGCACCTGCGCGCCCTTGAGGATCATCTTATCGGCGTTGTTATAGCGCGTATCGCCCGTCTGCGTAAAGATGGGGATGGGTGCGGCGCGCAAATCCGTACCGTACTCCTCTGCGATTACCTCGCACATCATTTGCTTCCGCGACTTCGCTACCGCGTCCAGAATCACCTGTGACATGCCGTAGCGTATCGCCGTGTGTAGGCGCTTGCCGTCTATCGTGTAATTCTCCAAAGCGTCCGCCATGGCGCGAAAGCTCGTAATCTCGCGCCCGACCAGCAGCGGGAACACATGCCGCTCCATAAACGGGATGAACTCGCGGGCCAAAAACAGCGGATCGCGGCCGCCCGTGCCCGAATACTGCACAGCGGCGCAATCCCCGCAGGCGACCTGCCCGTCCTCCAGAATGAGTTGCACGGAGACGCTCTCCCCCGCCTGTCGCACGGCGGAAAAGCCGGGGGTCAGGGGCGCGCCGCGATAGCTCTCGCCGTCGGCCACAGCCCCGGCCTTGATGGCCTTTTGATCATCGAAGAAGAATCCGGTCTTGCCGGGGGAAGCGAGGGCGTGGGTGATTTTCATTTCGAGCATTCCTTTCTGTACGGGGTGCGTGGAGGAGGAGAGGAAAGAGGAAAGTGGAAAGATAAGGAATTTCCATGTTCTCCGCCCACTCTATCTTTCCTCTTTCAACTTTCCTCACTTCGGTCTCCCCACCAACCTTCCCTTACTGATCGCGTACACGTCGTCAATCAGCATCTGGAAGGAGGGTTCGCGGTTTTCGGCCTTTGCGCGGGCAGCGATCTTTTCCTTGTGGAAGGCCAAGAGGTCGGGGGAAAACGGGAGGTTGCCGGGATTGAAGATGCGGATGGCGCCGTCGTTGTCGCGCGCGGGCAGGAGCTTGCCCGCGTTCTTGCGCGAGGGGGCGAAGGGGATATCCAGCACGCCCGCGGCAAAGGCGCGCACGGCGCCGACGGCGAGGTCGCCCTCCCCCAGCTCGAACACTTTGTCCAGTATACAGCGGGTCTCGGCGAAGATCAGCGCGCATTCATCGGCGATGGCGCGCTCCTCAATGGACTGGTCGCGCAACATGGAGATCATCTGCTTGGTGCAGCGCAGGCCCTGCGCGTTGGCCTCCATCGTGGGGATGCCCATCGCTTCGTGGGGGGTCTTGACGATAACCTTGGTCGCGTGGGCCAATGCGGCCACCGTGCTGCCCCAGCTGATAACGGAAAAGGCCTTGGACTCGTCTTGGGGAAAGCCGCCCATCCACTGGTGGGGAACCGTGGTGACGACCACGTCCCCGTAGCCGTATTTGCGCAAATATTCATCGGTCAGGTTTTGCAGGGTCTTGATCGCCGCGACGTCCTGCACTAAGTTGCCGCACTGCCCGTAGCCGACCGTGATATTGCGCACGCCCTGCTCGGCGGCCAGCAGGCTCTCGATGATCGCGACCGCGTGCGAGACGCAGGGCGGCACCAGCGTACCCGTCAGGGGGCCGAAGGGCTCGCGGTTGATCGGCGCGCCCGCCTGCTCATAGATGCCCGTCAGGCGGTCGACATACTGCCAGTCGCGTATCGTCTTGATGAGATCCGCGTTCTTCGCGTAGGGGATATTATAGCTGATGCCGCCGCCCTCGTTGCTCGTGAAGCCGCCGCAATAGGTGATCTCGGCCAAGAGCCGCGCGTCGGGCGTGCCGTGGCGAACCTGCACGGGGGCGTCGAGCGCGTCTATGATGCGGCGGCAGCCCGCGACGCCGTGGTTGACCGCGGGAAAGCCGTTCAGCATGGATTTTCCCGCCTTGACGGACTCCGCAATGCCCAACTCGGCCTTTCCGTATTGGTTCAGGCGCGTATAGCTGTCTATGGTCGTGGGCAGGAGGTCGGCCTCGCCCTCATTTTGCAGATATTGCAGCAATTGGATATGCTCATCGACCAGCGCGACCCCGGCGCGGGGCTGGATGAGGGTCGTCCCCGCCGCCTTGGCGCTGCAGAGCCGCCGGGAGAATATCTTGTCTTTGGGCAGGGAGCGCTGATAGGCAATCCCCTCCTCCATATTCACATCGCGGCCCGTCGCCCATTGCTCCAACACTTCGCTCCGCTGTGCCGCAAATTCCGCGTCCGTCAGCCGCTTGTTACGCAGTTCCATCTTCCTGTATTAGCTCCTTTTTCATAATCATAAGTGCAGCGCCGGGTTCTCTCTCCGCCAACAGTCCCGCGGCGTATAAAATATAGTTGCGATCCACCAGAATCTCCGCCCGCTTGGGGCAGAGCACGCCCGCCTTTTGCGCGCTGCGCAGGCTGCCTGCGGCTATCCGCGCGGCATCGGGGCTGTGCACCAGCGCGCCCCCGGTGAGGACCAGGGTCTTTAGATCCGATAAATCCTTCCCGGTCTGCGCATAGGCGCGGCCCAGGGGCGTATAGACCTCCTCCATACTGCCCGCGTGGCGCGTGAGACCGATCTCCAACGCCGCTGCCGCAAGGGTCGCGTCCAGCGCGCATTGGGCCGGGGTCTGCGGCAGTATGGACGGGTTTTGCGCCAGCTCCTCGGCTTCTGCTGCAAAGGGCAGGCCTGCCGCCGCCACGATACCGGGCGCGTTGATGCGCATCCCGATATCCCCCTCCACTGTGCGTTTCGCATAGGGCTCGGGCAGACCCTTGAGGATAACATTCTCATGCCGGGGCGCACCCGACGCCATAGAATAGACGTCGGTCGTCGCGCCGCCCAAATCCACCGCCAACAAGTCGCCCGTTCTTGAGGCCAGCAGCTCCAGGGCCGACATCACGGCGGCGGGCGTCGGCATCAACACCGTATCCAAGCCCCTGACCCGCGCGATGCGTCGCAAAAAGAGCTCGCGTATCTTCGCCTGCGCGGGCGCGATGTTCGTCCTGTGCAGGGAGGGCATCACGTTTTCACAGCGATAGGTCTCCCGCCCTTGCAGGAGCCGCTCGCAGTCCGCCGCCGCCCCGCGGTTCCCGGCGATCAGGATGGGGAAGGCGCATTCGCAGTCCGCCAGCCGCGCCGCGTTGTGCAATATGCAGGCGCTGTCGCCCCCGTCCGTGCCGCCCGTCAGCAAAAATATATCGGGCCGCAAACCCGCCAGCTCCGCTATATCCTCGTCGGTCATACGGTAGCTGTAGGTCTTGACCAGCTTGGCCCCGGCGCCGAGACAGGCCATTTTTGCCGCCTTGCCGGTCAGCTCCGGCACCAATCCGCAGGCTGCCATACGCAATCCGCCTGCGGCGCTGGAGCAGGCAAGCCGCGTCTCAAAGCGCAAATCCCCGCATTGCTGCCGCAACAGATGCAAGGCCCGCTCCAGCCCCAGATCCAACCCCGCATCGACCGTGGTATCCGCCGCCGCCCGCCCGAGCACGCGACCCTCCGCCAAACTGACCGCCGTCACTTTGGTGTTTGTGGAGCCGTAGTCGATGAGTAAGATTGGATTCATAATACTATTGCCTATTGCCTACTGCCTGTTGCCCATCCCCAGATCCGCTCTCAACGCCCCAATCCCCTCCTCCGGGCTGGTGCCGGGGCCGAACACGCGGTCAAAGCCCATCGCGTGGAAGCGGGCTTCCACCTCAGCAAAGGGCTGCTTGCCGACCACGATATTGCCGCCGACGTAGAGGAGGATGCCGTGCAGGCCCGCTTCGTCGCACTTTTCGCGCAGGCCGCGGCAATCCAACTCGCCGTGTCCGTAGAGCGAGGAGACGACGATGCAGTCCGCGGCCGTCTCAACCGCGGCTTCGATAAACTCCTCCTGCGAGACCATCACGCCCAAATTCGTCACATCAAAGCCCGCGTCCGTAAACGCGTGATACAATATCTTGTTGCCGACGGCATGCACATCCGAGCCGATAACGCCCAGCACGATCTTCCTTTTATCCATCGCCCTTCCTCTCTGTCACAGCGCAAAAAGCGCGATTCCGCGCTTTTTGTGCATGTTTTATAGTAAAAAAGATACACGCCCCCCAACGAAAACCCGCATTGCAACAGATTCCGTGTCGATTTTCATAATCGATCCTCTCGTGTTTTCATCCAATTTTGTACGATACAATTGTAGCAATTCTTTTGGGGATGTCAAGTGAAAATAACAACCAAACCCGCTCCCGCATACTGTAAAAACAGATTATGTTGGGAGCGTTTACGGATGTTATGGTTTTTCGCGCTGGGACCCATATGGCAGGGCCTGCTTGCCACCCTTTTCACATACCTTGTCACGGCACTCGGAGCAGGCCTGGTCTTCTTTTTCAAGACAATGAACCGCAAGGTTCTGGATCTGATGATGGGCTTTGCCGCGGGCGTGATGATCGCGGCCTCGTTCTGGTCGCTGCTGGCGCCTGCGATTGAACTCTCCGCGGAGTTGGGCGGCAGTGCCTGGCTTTCCTCCGCCTTAGGCTTCCTTTTGGGCGGCGGTTTTATCATCGGCTCCGATATTTTGCTTACAAAAACTACCGCAGGCAACGGGGTGGCGGCAAAACGCTCCATCTTGCTTACCGTTGCCGTGACATTGCACAACATTCCCGAGGGGTTGGCCATCGGCGTGGCGTTCGGCAGCGCGGCACTCGGCATAGAGGGCGCAACCGCACAGGGCGCCGCGATGCTCGCAATAGGCATAGGCCTGCAAAACTTCCCCGAGGGCGTGTGCGTGGCGATGCCGCTGCGCCGCGACGGTGCCTCGCGAATGAAAAGTTTTATGGCGGGGCAGGCTTCGGGCCTTGTGGAGCCGATCGCCGGGGTACTCGGCGTGCTGTTCGCGCTCTGCATGCGCAGCGCCCTGCCCCTGGCCCTCTCCTTCTCCGCCGGAGCGATGATCGCCGTCGTCTGTTCGGAGCTGATCCCCGAATCCTTCCGGGACAATAAAATGCTTGCATCAATAGGCGTGCTGCTGGGCTTCGCGATTATGATGGTGATGGATGTGGCGCTGGGATAGGCAATAGGCAGTGGGCAGCAGGCAGTAGATATAGGGAGAAGGAAATGTTCAATGTATCAACGCGCAACACACAATGGTTGTGGAGATGTCTCCGGCATCTCTTTTTAATTGAGGAAAACATTGCGCGTTGAGCATTGCCCCCACCGCCATTGCCCCTTGCGCGTTGATGCATTGAACATTGCGCGGCAACCCGAAAGTCCTTATAATAGAACCGCAATAACGACAGGACGGTATGCCAATAGTGAACTTCACCAATTTCCGCTTCCGCGGGACCTTTCGCGATTATCAGCAAAAGGTGTTGGATAACGCGCAGAAATATCTGCGCAATCAGAGCATACATATCGTCGCCGCGCCGGGCAGCGGGAAGACGATTTTGGGCTTGGAGCTGATCCGCCGGCTCGGCGCGCCCGCACTGGTGCTTTCGCCGGGCGTCACGATACGTCAGCAGTGGGGCGAGCGCTTTGCCGAGGGCTTTATGGCCGAGCCCGCGCGGGTGGACGAGGTGGTATCCTATACTTTGAAGGCCCCGAAACTGATTACATCCGTCACCTATCAGGCTCTGCATGCGGCTTACAATAAAAAACTGAGCGATGAGATAATCGAAGGCGACAATGAGGGACAGTTGGAACATGCCGAGACCGAGGATTACGCGGGCTTCGATTTGATGAAGGCCGTGCGCCGTGCGGGCATCAAGACCATCTGCTTGGACGAAGCGCATCACCTGAAAAGCGAGTGGCAGAAGGCCCTGGAGGGCTTTATCGCGGCCTATAAGGGCGATATTACAATCATCGCGCTGACCGCCACCCCACCCTATGACAGCACGGCGGCGGAATGGAACCGCTATATCTCGCTCTGCGGCGAGATTGACGCGGAGATATTTATCCCGCAGTTGGTCAAACAAAAGACGCTCTGTCCGCATCAGGATTATATCTATTTTTCCTATCCCACCCGCGAGGAACGGGAGCTGTTGGCGGGCTTTCAACGGCGGGCGCAGGAATGCGTGGATTCTATCTTGCAGGGTGAAGCTTTTAAGTCTGCAATCAACCGTTCGCGTATCCTGCAAGACTATACAAATATGGAGGAGACCCTCTTTGACGCGCCGGATGCGTTTGCCGCGCTGTTGGTGCTGTGCGCGCGGGCGAAGTTGGCCGTGCCGCCGCGGTTGGTGGCTATGCTGTCACCGAGGGGGCAGAAGGCATATAACTTGGAGACCGCACAGACCGCGCTGGCCCTGCTTCTGCGCATGCCCGAGCTGTTCGGCGCGCGGGAGGTGGAGGAGATACGCGGCGCGCTGCATCGGCAGGGCCTGATGAACGGGTCTCTCCCCTGCCTGACGGGCGACCGCAAGATTAAGAAGATGCTGAGCAACTCCATGGGCAAGCTTTCGGCCATAGATGAGATCGTCCGCGCCGAATACGCCGACTTGGGCGAGGGTCTGCGCATGCTGATTTTGACCGATTTTATCAAGAAGGAGACCCTGCCCATCGTCGGGACGGACGCGGTAATCGGTGTGATGGGTACGGTCCCCATCTTCGAGGCCGTGCGGCGCAGTGTCGGCGACCGGGCGAGGATAGCCCTGCTTTCGGGGACTTTGGTGATCGTGCCAAACGGGATTGTGAATGATGTGCGCGCGATTGCGGCGCGGCAGGGTTGCGAGATGCGAACAAAGGCCCTGCCGAACGCCCCCTATGCCGAGCTCACCATCGGCTCCTCCAACAAGCATAAGGTCGCCGTGCTGACCGAAGCCCTGCAGGCGGGCTTCATCCAAATTCTGATCGGCACCAAGTCCCTCTTGGGCGAGGGTTGGGACAGCCCCTGCATCAACTCGCTGATATTGGCCAGCTTTGTCGGCAGCTTTATGCTCAGCAACCAAATGCGGGGGCGCGCCATCCGCACGGACAGGAACGACCCGAAAAAGACCGCGAATATCTGGCACTTGGTGACGCTCGAACCGGGCGCGGACAGCGGGAACATCATCAGTGACGACTATACCACCCTGACGCGGCGCTTTGACGGCTTCCTCGCGCCCTCCTACAACGGCGGTACGATTGAGAGCGGGATAGAGCGCATCGATATCGTCAAGCCGCCCTATAACGAAGCGGGCTTTGCGAACATCAACGCGGAGACCCTGCGTCTCGCCGCCGCGCGGGAGGATATGACGAAGAGTTGGGACAAACTGCTCGGGCAATACGCGCGGCCACAGGTCAGTGACAGCTGTGAGCTGCCCAAAGCACTGCGCCCCAAGGGATTTCTGGCGGAGAATCTGATGGCCGTGCTGCTGTGGAGCACCCTCGCGTTCGCCTTGACGCGCCTGTTGCTGATACTCCCCATCTTCGGCGAGACGGCCATAGCCAAGGTTCTCGCGGGACTCGTCTGCGGGATTGCCGCCATCTTTGTGCTGATCGGCCTACGCAAAATCCTGCAATTCATCTCGCCCCAAAAGACGGTCCAAACCCTGGCCAACTGCCTGTTGCGGGCCATGCAGGCGCAGGGACTGCTGGAGAGCGGCGCGGCCCGGCTCACCATGCGCAAATCGGCGGACGGGTATGTCTACTGTCTGCTCAAAGACGCGAGCGCGCGTGACAACGAGCTCTTCTCCAAATCAGTGGCCGAGCTGTTGTCCGCCATCGACAACCCGCGCTATGTGATCATCCAGAAGAAGAAGTTGGGCGGTCTGTCCTATATAAACAGCTATGCCTGCCCCGCCTGTCTCGGCACAAAAAAGGAAAACGCGCAGGCCCTGGCCGCGCAGCTGAAAAAGCAGGCGGGCGGGTTTGAACTGATTTATACGCGCACAGCCGAGGGCAGGAAGCAGCTCGTGCGCTGCAAACAACGGTCTTATTTGAACGCGAATGAGATTGCTTTGAAGCGGATGAAGATGGTGAATTAATAGGAGGGAAATATGACCGAAACAACCTTCTCCCAATCCCTGCGCCGAGGTCTCGGCAGCGCCATCCTCGAATTGCAGAAGAACCAGGAGCGCGCGCGGTATCGGGAACTCGTCCTGCGCTGCTGCCTGCGCGATATTTCGTATGACTGGCAGTGCGAGGGCACGAAGGGGGACTATTTGTATTATGCCGTTTGGGCGATCCGGGAGCCGGAATACTTTCTGGAGCCCGTCATTCAGAAGTTCCATTCGCGCTGCAACGATAAACTGTTCTTTCAGCTGGCGAGGATTTTGTATCTCTATGCCGGGGACGGGTACGCGGTCGCGAGAGAGACGCTCTATACAAAATATGATTATTTTGCGCAAAAGGGCGAAAAGCTTTTGCAGAATTTCCATGTGGATGAGGGCATGCAGTGGGATGAACTCGCCTGTACGCTTTGGTGTTTTGAAGGCTTTGCGGCTTTCAAGAGATATGCAAACGCTGTGGGTGAAATGTGCATAAAGAAGCCTCACAGGCGAACGGCCTATGATCTTTGGTACAGGCACAGAGCGGAAGACAAGTTCGGCAAGGAACGGATCGAAAAGTTTTACAGCAGTGCCTGCGGCAAATCCCTCGCAATCGCGGCGCTCGTCGACAGCATAGAAGCAGAGGATTCTTACTATGAGCGGGAAAGGACCGAAAAAATACAACCGACAGTTGATATGCTGTTACAAGCTGCAAAAGAAGCCGCCACAGATGAGAATCCACGCTTGAAAATGCACAGTTTTCTAATGGAGTGCAAGTATACAATAATGAACAGAGCATCCGAGCAAGAGCGCATAGAACTGGCGCAGGCCGTTCTGCGCGAGGAGGATAAAACAGTGAAAGCGCTGCTCCTCCTGCAATTTTGGCCAAACGTATTCCCGATAGATATAATGCCCCTGCTTGCATATGCGCAATCGGAGCATGAATTGCTTGCGGGAGCCGCCATGGACACATTGAGAGAGCATAAAGACAAACGCCTGCACGAACTAGCGATGCAGTTATTGGAGAACAAGGGATTGGAATCGGGCGCGCTCAGCCTGCTCTACAGAAACTACCGCAAATCCGACGACGCCGTTATCCTTCGCGCCATGGAGAAGACCAAAACGATTTCGCATGATGTCCAAATGGATCTGCGCGATATCTATACGCACCACCGCTCCACAGCCGCGCTGCCCATACTGCTCCGTGCCTACCAAAAGGGCGACTGCTCTTTTTGCAGGTGCGGCATCGTGCAAGCCATGCAGCATTGCGGGGTGTTGACGGACGACATGCTCGAAGAATGCCTGTATGATTCCTATGACGATACCCGAAAGTTCGCCCGGCGCGTGAAGCGGCGCAGGGAGAGGGCGGCATCCGGGGCGGAATAGGTGTGTGGTCGCGTCTGCACATTCGGCTCGGCGGCAATCATGCAACCAACACGGTATGCAGTTTTGGGACAGAGCTGAACCCGCAAAACAGAGGTCTTACTTCACGAGCTGTTGTCCACGAGGTATAATGCACCTATGCATATATTATTCCTTCCCGGTGCGCAATGCACAAGCGAAATATGGAAGCCCCTGCTGCCGCACTTGCCTGCCGCGTGGGACTGTTGTTTTGCGGATTATGCGCACGAAACACTGCAAAACGCATGCGCCACGCGAGATATAGCGGCACAATTATCGCTGCAATTGGCGTATACATCCTATGACTGCATAGTCGGCCACAGCATGGGCGGTCTGGTGGCCTTGCAGTTGGCGGCGTTTGGCGTGCGGGCGGCGCGGTTTATACTTATAGAGACAAACCTCCGCCCCGCAAACGCGTTTTATCGGAATTTGCTCCTGCCCCAAAACGCAGCGCGGCACCGGGACGCGCTTATGGAAATGTTCCGGCGGGAAGCCCCCTATTATTCGGTCGCCCTAAAGCAGAGCTATCAAGGCGATTTCGATTTCACGCCGCTTGTGAAGGCAGCCAAAATGCCGATCCATATTTTAATGGGTGACAGAGGGCAGCCAGACTATGCCGGGCGGACGGATGATTTGAACCTGGACGCGGAAAGCTTAGCCAAATTGCAGTTTCATTTTATCCGGGACACCTGCCACCTGCCGATGCTGGAGAATCCGTGGGGTTGTGCGGAGGTTATAATCGCTGTAATCGGCAATGCCATTTAACTGTCACGAATTATGGGCTTTATTCCTGCGTGCGGTTGCGGTATAATAAGGTGATTCAAGTGAGCCATCAGGGCGCGGCGTCTCCTGCGGGAGCCGCCGATATCGCGCCCCTACAATTGAAACCGAAGGAGCCCCCATGATCCCCAGCCGCATTGCCAACATTCTGATCCACGCGCTCAAGGGCGGCGTTGTGCCGCGCGTGGGCTTGGAGTATATCACCGT
>WREI01000023.1 GCA_009779405.1 Clostridiales bacterium | reverse complement strand
CGGTCGCCCCCGACACTATCCAAATCCCGATGGCGGTTCCGGCTTAAAAAATCCCGCTTTGCACCAAGGGGATAGTCTGCCCTTTTTTAGCCCGTTGCTGTCTTGTGATGTTTTCACACTATATCCCTCCGTTGCCGTTATTATAACGGTTGACCGTTATATCGTCAAGAGAGGTTACCCTCCTATACCCATGCCGAACTCCGGCAAAGTCCCGTCCGGCGGCACATCCGCCCCGCCAAATTTTCCAATAAACACCACGTCAAAACCTGTTTCGGTTCCGGGCGTGATGCGCAGACGTTCGCCGCTGCCGTCGGCAGGTTCTGCCCCATAATAAAATATCACATCCATCTCGCCTTCTCTTTCGGGGCGATAGCGCGGTTCGAGTTTTGCGCGGAGCAGTCCGCTCAGCACAAATTCCCGCAAATCCGCCGACAAACCAAACTCAACATCAGTTGTTGCTTGTGTATGATGGCTTTGAATCACCACATGATAGTAAATGCGCACCTCGTCACCCTCGATTTCATAGTGCGAATAGTAGGATTTTTCCTCGATTATTGTTAAGGGAAAGTCATAATTCGGTCTGGGCCACAGCGCTCTCACCCCTCCAAAGCAGAGCAAGCCCGCCAAGGCGAGCGCTACGCCCGCGAAGACGATCTTTGATTTACGTGAGCCCAAGGTTTTTCGGAAAGATGCAATGATAAAGCCAAGTAAGGGGACAAAGGCGAATAAGGAAAGCAAGAAGAGCACCCATGCAACCCGAACATCGTCGCCATAATATGCATGAAAATCTAAAGCGTTGTTCAAAAAACTGAGGAATAGCCATGCATTGAGAAACATCAAACCTGCAAACAGCCAACACTTCCATTTGCCGAGCAAACAAAAAGCGAGAATGAGTGTCGCCATAAGGAACAACCATTCAAATAAGCAGCAAGAAGCGAAAATGCTCGAAAAGCTACGCGGCACTCCGCCATAGCCCACTAAATCTCGCCCTGTGATGCCTGCAACGGAAAACCAGAACACAAGCATCGCACAGAAGCAAAAAAGTACACACAGAGCCTGCGCAATATTCCTCTTGCTCACGAGTGCCTTAATCCTTGCAAATATCACTTTCATAGCACACCTATGCCCGCGGCGGCATCACCGTGGCCATGCCTTTTAGTAATAGGACGCCCTCCTGGTTTGTACAGGTCGTCTCCAGCTTGACGATATTCTTCTCGACAAGGATTTCGGCGACGGTGACCTTGGCTTCCACGGTATCGCCAATATAGGTCGGTGCTGTGAAGCGCAGGCTCTGTTCTAAATAGATCGTGCCCGGGCCGGGCAGCTGCATGCCCAGTACGGCGGAGACGAAACTCGCCGTCAGCATGCCGTGCGCGATGCGCTTCTTGAAGCGGCTCTGCGCCGCCCAGACCTCGTTGATATGCGCAGGGTTCAGGTCGCCCGATACGCCCGCGAACAGGATGATATCCGTTTCCGTGACGGTCTTTTGGAAGACCGCGCTGTCGCCGATTTTGATTTCTTGGATGGTCATATTATGATACTCCTTATTTATTGTACTCCAACAGGGCGCGATATCCTCCGCCCAATCATCGCAATCCCCCGCGTCTCCGCGTGTCCCTTTTACCAGTGCCGCCTATATTTCTCTCCATTCCTTAAAATATTTGGATAATCAATTTCAAAAACATCTCCCGTATCTGCATAAAGATACAGCACCCACCTGCGATATGCAGAGCGCCCCTCGTGACGCTTCACCAACTCTGCGCGTATGAATTTTGCAGGGGTATCTCCGTGCAATCTTGCTTGTAGAAGATACTGATAATAAAACGAATCTGCTGCATATGAAACAGAAGAGGAACCCAGCGTTTTACCCTCTCGCTCCCAAAGCCATGCTTCCACAAAATCGAGATTCTCTTCCAAAATCTTATAAACAACCACATAACAGTCTGCGTCAAAATAATCCGCGAGATCTAATTTCAGCATTTTCAAGAAATTCCAGTTGCCCACAGCGCCAGGTGTCACAGTAGGTTGTGCGGTTTCTGCGAGGAGAGTGGCGATAGGCGCAGGGGTATCCGGTACATGGTGCGATTCTACTACCTTTATTGGCGCAACAGTTGCACTTGGCACAGTGGTTGCAGAATCTGTCTTGCAAGCGCCAAGTGCGCCAAGTGTGAAAATGACTATGGTAGCTAAAAGTAAGAATGTTTTTATGGTCATAAATTCACCTCAAAATGATGGGCCGCAGGAAACGCGACGGTTCTCGCGTCCCGCATTGCTTTCATAATCCCCTTTCTGCCCCTGTGCAATTTGATTTTATCGTAAAGAATAGGCAATGTAAAGCGATTTTAACAACAGGGCAGCAGTTCCTGCAAAACACAAAAGCCCCGCAACACGGCGGGGCTTTCGGTCACGTTGTACAATTACTTATCCGCGGCGCTGTGCAAAGCACTCGGAGCAGTAAATGGGTTTGTCATTTCTCGGCAGGAACGGAACCTTCGTATCCTTGCCACAGCCGGCGCATACGGCGTCATGCATTTCGCGCTCGCCGCGGCTCTGCGTCTTGCGGTTGCCGCGGCAATCCTTGCAGCGGACGGGTTCGTTTTGGAAGCCTTTTTCTGCGTAAAATTCTTGTTCTCCGCTCGTGAAAACGAATTCCTTTCCGCAATCGCGGCACACCAGTGATTTGTCTTGGAACATGTACTTTCCCCTTGATATGGATATTTTTTGGTTATCTCCGATGGCTGACCTGGTTTTTGCCCCCACATTCGCCGGCGGGCGGGTTCGCTACCGCGCTTTCGCGTCCCACTACTACCGCTCTCAAGACCGCTTTCGCGCCCTTGGCCGGGCTTACATCTAAGCCGCACCATGCTCACGGGTACTTTGCCCCGCTTATGTGGATCGTTTCGCCTGCGACTGGCTTCGACTTGCAACCACAGACCCATCTTCGATACCAACAAACAGTATACAGGAAAAGTGACGAGAATGCAAACATTATTTTGCCTGGTATCTTATGGAAAAAACGATGCCTGTCGGTTACACCTCTTCAAAAATAAACGGTATGCCTTCCATATCCAGAATAATCTTCCGCTCCTCTATGGTCCCCGTATACAGGAGTTCACCGTCAGAATGCAGAGACAAGACGCCCTCTTTCACCGTGTACTCCCCCTCGAGATCGGCGCCCGGGATTATGCCGGACAGAGACAACATGAATGTACCGTCGGCTTTGAGTTCAATATAGATTTGTTCGGGACGCATGCCCTCCTGCGCCAGAAGGCTTGCGCTGATCGGCACGCCCTCCACCCGCAGGGATACCAGGGTATACTTGCCGACCAGCGGATTGACGCTGACGCGCACGCATCCAACAAGCAAAGCGACAGCAAGAACCGAAACCAGAACAATTGCCAAAGCCTTTTTCATATTTCTCCTCCAAAATGGCTACATTTTTTTGTGCCATAACGCATTATACAAAATTCGCGCCCGCTTTTCAACGGTGGGTTACGAATTTCACGCTTGACAAAAGCCCCATTCCCATGTGTAATGGACAAAACGGCAAACGGAGGCCCCCCCATATGCGCAAAACCCTCAGCGATCTGGCAGCACATGTAAAGAGCGTCATCATCCCGGAAACGGACGAGACCTACGCCATCGATCCCGTCTTCGCGGAGCTTGCCGACGAGGAAAGTGTCCGCGAGGGCGTCAGCGCATACAGAACCTTCCTGCATCGGTTCTGTGATACCCTGATCACCAACGGCGATTTATACGATATCAAGACAAAAATCCCGCATGCGTATGAAAACCGCAGCGGGACCTCGGTATACTATCCCTTCCTGAAAAACATCAAAGACCTGTTACTGAACATAGGCATACAAAGTGTGTCGAAGGAGGACGCCCTCGTCTTCGGCGGCGAAGTGATCAATCCCAAACTGCCCGTCTCCAAAAGCGTGGCCTGCCTGCGCTTTTTGACGGACTGCGGCATAGCATTCGGCGGCGTGGATTTGGACGGGAAGAAACCTGATCTGTCGAACATCGAAAGAATGACCGCTTCCTATCCCGACCACCCCGCCATGCTCATGGGCCTGAAGACCATGGCGATGGCCGAAAAGAGATTCGGCACCCTCACCAACTGGGATATCTTCCTGCGCTGTGATTACAGAGCTCTGGGGAACGGTCAGACCGACGCATTCTCCACCTTGGAAAACACCATAGCGCCCCTGTCCGCCGGGATGCGGAACCTCATCCTGCGCCTGCATCGGCACGGCATCGCCAAAGGTCTCAACTGCGAAGCGGAAATCAAGGATTTTTGGATACTGATCAAATATTCCCACAAAAGAAAAGAGTTGTGGGGACTGAACAAGTCCCTGAACAACGGCTTTGAGCTCAGCGTAAAGGCGGCCAACACGGCGCAGTATGCGGACGCGATCCAAGCCTTCCCCCCAATTCTGCGGGAAACGATAGCAAAGGGCTATGGCTGTGGGCGAAAAAGGCCCGAAATCGGGCATTGCGACGGCGGCTGCCGCGGTCTGCGCCTGCCCTTGGACGAATCCGTTTTGGAGATTGCCGACGCCATCGAAACCTGGTTTGATCTGGAGTTGGCGTGTATACAAACGAAATAAATAAACCCTACCGCGCCACCGCCCCCAAGGTCCGCACCAGGGTCCCCAAGTCCCGCCAAAACGAAAAACTGCGCAGCTCGGCAAGGTTGATCGCCATCTTCGCGGGCAGAATTTCGTTGTTATAGACGGCCACCGGGTCCACCGCGTCGCGGAGCAGGTCTTCCTCGTTTTTATAGGCGATGCTGGCGGCGGAGGTGACGCCTGCGGGCAGGAGCAGGGTCGCGTTCCATTCCTCCCTGTAGACGCCGAGGGATACGGGCAGCGGCGGGCGCGTACCCACAAAGGTCAGTTGCCCGGCCAGTATATTGAACACCTGTGGCGTCTCGTCCAAGCGGGTTCGGCGCAGAAATTTGCCCACGCGGGTCACACGCGCGTCGTTTTGCACGGTGACGGTCGCGCCTCGCTCCGCGCCCTGCGTCATACTCCGAAATTTGAAGATGCGGAAGATGCGCCCGTGCCGCGTCACGCGCGGCTGCCGAAAGAAGACAGGCCCGGGGGAATCGGCGCGCACCGCAATGGCGACGGCAAGGAAGACCGGGGCGAGCAGA
The DNA here is from genome assembly GCA_009779405.1 of Clostridiales bacterium. GTDB lineage: Bacteria > Bacillota > Clostridia > Christensenellales > CAG-138 > WRCT01. The sequence goes on along the minus strand of WREI01000023.1, from coordinate 27,879 downwards.
AGCAGCAGTACGGACGCCGCGCAAATGTCGAATGCGCGCTTGCAAAACAGCCCCGCCCTCTTTTTGCGCAGGAGCTCATAATAGGGGCGCACGGCTTCCGTGCGCATAAATTCGGGCAGTTTGTCCCAGGCCACTAACATAACATCAGTACTCTTTCAAATACGAGGCATGCTCGGTCGGAAAATCCCGCCGCATATTCCGCGCATGCTTGGCTAAATAAATCTCCGAAAACTCCTCCGCCGTCACATCGTAGCGCAACAGTACATCGACCGCATACATCCACATATCGACCAGCTCCTCCACAAAGTGGCGCCGCAACGCGGGGTCGCGCATAATCGCATCCTCGCCGCGCTTCTTGATAATGGCAATGGCCTCGCCCAATTCCCCCAGCATAAACAAAACGGAATTGCGCGCAAATTCGGGCGCCAGTGGATCCCAATGCCCCGCGTTCCGCTCCCAAAGCGCGCGCTGCATATCCAGCAGCTCCGAAAGTCTCAAATCCTCCATCGTCCCACCCCCAATGTGCATATAGTAACGGAAAGTGCATGGATTGGCAATAGGCAGTAGGCAGTGGGTATAGTATATAAATATACTGTCCTAACTGTCCTAACTGTCCTTCGATGATACTATATATAAAAGAAACGTATTGTATTGTAGGAACACCCTTGTATGCGTCGGACAGTTAGGACAGTTAGGACAGTTGTATTGGTATACAGAAACTACTGCCCACTGCCCTGAAAATATGCTATACTACCCCCATGACCGAATCCGATTTCTACAAAGCCACCCAATCCGCCGCCCTGTCCGGCCCCTACCTCCTGCACGGGGAGGAGGAGCTGACCAAGGCGGACGCGTTGCGCCGCGTACTCGCGCTGCTCGACGAGGGCATGCGGGAGATGAATTATACCCGCCTGATTGCGCCGGACGCGCGCGCGCTGCTCGAGAGTTGCGCAACTTTGCCCCTCTTTGACCGCTTCCGCATCGTCGTGGCAACCGAACCGGACGAGGACGCGCTATCTGCCGCACTCGCGCCCGGTGCCATTCCCCCGGAGACCATCCTGCTCCTGCTGCGGCGGGGCAAGGCAAAGGACAGCAAGACGGTGAAGGCTTTTGTCACCGAAAACCGCGCGGTGGAGTTCGCGCCGCTGACCGAGGACAGGGCAATGAAGCTGATTGCCCGCGTGGCAGTGGGGGCCGGGGTCGAGTTCTCGCCCGCGCTGGCGCGCGACCTGGTGCAGCGCGTAGGCACAAGCGGCCATACCCTGCAAAACGAAGCGGAAAAGCTCTGCGCCTATGCGGGGCAGGGGGCCGCCGTCACCAAGGCGATGCTCGATAAATGCGTCGTCTCCTCCGAAGAAGCGGATGTATTCAATCTGCTGAAACTCTTTCTGCGCGGCAAACAAAAGGAGGGGCTCGCCCTGTTGCGGCTCTTGCAGCAGCAGGGGAAGAGCGCGATGCAGCTCGCCCATATCATCGTCGGCAACCTGCGGCAAATGGCGCAGGCGCGGGCCTACCTCGACGCGGGCAACTCCGTTTCGCAGGCGGCGTCCCTCCTGGGCGGCAACGCCTACGGCGCGCAAAAGAACGCCGAGGCCGCCAAGGCTACAAGCGCCGCCCGCATCCAAACGGCCCTCGCCCGCATGGCCGAGGTGGATTTCTATCAAAAACAGGGCAAAAAAAAGGACGCCGACGCGCTGCTTTGGGGGTTGCTGACGGGGTTGGGGGAGAGGGAGTAGGGAATAATGCAGAATGCAGAGAATATGACAGGTAATCATCCGCTCCGCTTCCCGCGCTCTTGCCCGTCAAATGTATAATGATCCACAACCCCACAGATCACGCAGTTGCTGACAACATCTTTATCGTTCAGCAACATCTTCGCGCCGCCGCCCTCGTGCGCGACCAGGACAAGGTCGCCCACGCCCGCGTCGACAGAATCCAGTGCGATTTGCGGCGCGCCAATAACCGCGCCGCGCTCGTCGACGTAGTCCACAATCAGTAATTTCTTATTTTCGTGGGTGCGGTCCTTTATGGTAGAGACGACATTGCCCACAACGCGTGCAAGTTTCAAGTAGTAACCTCATGGTTATACGCGTCAATAAACCCCGTAATGCTTGCATCCGTGGGCGTAAAGGGCCGGCGGAAAATCAGCGAGGCCTCCTTGCTGGATACCCAGGTGACGAGGTCGCCCATGCCCGCCTGCCGCGTCGCGTCAGACGCGACAATCAAGGCCTTCTCCTGCCCATGCTCCAGCACGCGCAGCAAAAGCAGCTTGATTCCGGCCAATGTGGGATCTTTGACGGTACAGACAACCGTCCCCTCAACTCTGCCGACTTGCATTGATTGCTCCGTTCCGAGTGTACAAAAAATCAAAACAAGCTTCCATCTGCGTGCAAGGTGTCTACAGAACAACCCTGCGCACAGCGAGGCTTACAATCATAATTTCCGACGACCTGTGCGGCGGAAATTATACCTATCAAGCGGGTGCGCGCGACAGACACGCATGTCCGAATGCGCACCCGCTTGCGAAACCCGCTGCGGCAACACCGCAGCGACCCGATTCGATAAGCGTAGCTTGTCGAATCGATTACTCCTTGACCTGGGGAATCACACCCTCCACATCCGCATGGGGGCGGGGGATGACGTGCGCGCCGTACAGCTCGCCCACGCGGCTTGCCGCGGCACTGCCCGCTTCCACGGCTGCCTTGACCGCGCCGACATCGCCGCGCACCATGACCGTAACGAGACCGCTGCCTATCTGTTCCTTACCGGCCAGGCGCACATTCGCCGCCTTGACCATCGCGTCCGCCGCTTCGATCGCGCCGATCAAACCGCGGGTTTCCACCATTCCGAGTGCTTCTTTCATAACCGTTCTCCTTTATTTTTTACAGTAACGCATTTATAAGATCGGGATGCGGCGACGGTATGATAACCGTTCTCGCCAGCATACCCGCGATCTCCTCCATAGCTTCCGCCGCCGCAATCGCCACGCGCACGGCCGCCACCTCGCCTGTCATCAGCACAAAGGACTTGCCCCCCATGCCGCGCCCCAGGCGCACCTCGATCAAATCCACATCCGCCGCCTTCACGGCAGCGTCCGCACACTGCACGGCGGCCACCAGCGAAAAACTCTCCAGAATGCCTATCGCAGCGGGATTATCCACGAATGTAGCCGCCGACAGCGCCGCAATCACCTTTTCATGCACATTGGGGATCACAAAGCTATCCACCAAGGTCGTTTGCAGCACTTCCGCGCCCGCTTCCACGGCGTGCCGCACGGCGGCCACATCGCCCGAAACAAGCACGATATATTTCCCCGCGCAGACGACTTGCGCCGTGCGCAGCGCGACATCCGCCGCCTTCAGCATGGCGTCCCCGCCCTCAATCCCGGCGGGTATGGAGTTACTTTCGATCATTCCAAGGGCGTACATGTGTTGGGTCTCCTCTAACCTCTAAATAATAGGTGGTCATAAGTAATAGGTAATAATGCAGAGGTGCGGTGAGAAATGCTCCGCATTTCTTGATCTAATTTTCTGCAATCCGGCAGTCGTACAACCTCTCTGCCCTCCGCACAAGTGCGGAGGTTGCATCTATTACTTATTACTTCTCGCGTTTTAGGTCTCAATAGTTATTCCATCCCCGTCAACATGAACAACCCTCCCCGCAATGCTCGCGTGCAGGTTAGCGCCCAGCGCCTTTTCGGGGATGACGGCTACGAGGTCTCCCTCGCGCACGAGGGCGCCTTCGCAGACGATGGGGCGGGCGGGCGCGCCGATGTGCTGGCGCAGGGGCAGCTGCACGCGCCGCACGGCCTTGGCGGGCATCATGGGCGCGGGGACGTCGTAGGCTTTCAGCCCCATGCGCGCCACGAGCCGCGCCACGGGCACCTTCTTTTGCGGTTGGGCGAGGTCGGCCACGGGGTTTTCCTCGGGTTGGGGGCGCAGGCCCTGTTTGCCGAGTTCGGCTTTCAGGTCGGCCATAAAGCCCGCCGGGTCGAGCCCGAAATTGCAGGCGTAGTTCGTGCATAGCCCGCAGGAACAGCAGGCGAGTACCGCGTTCGGGTCACCCAAAAGCTTGCCGTTGCCCGTGCTCACGGCCTGCATCGCGCGGTGCGGCTGCACATTCAGCCCCAGCGCGTTGCGCGGGCAGAGCTGGGTGCATTGGCTGCACTGGCAGCAGACGGCCTTGGCCAGCGCAATCTGCCGCCGCTTCTCCTCCCGCCGTTTGCGCACATAGGGGTGGTCGGCGGGCAGCACAATCAGCCCGCCCGTGGTCTTGGTCACGGGAAACGCCGCATCGTCGGTCAGATAGCCCATGCAAGGCCCGCCGACGAGTATGGTATAGTCCGCCATACTGCGCGGCGCGCCCGACCATTGCAGTAAAACTTTTGCCGAAGTACCCACAGGCACCTCATAGGTGGCGGGCGTATCCACAGCGCCGCCCACGGTCACCCATTTCTTTGTAACGGGCTCCCCGCGGCTCGCCCGCGCGATATTCACCAGTGTATTGACATTGCAAACCACCACGCCCACGTCACAGGGCAGCTTGCCCGTGGGGACTATGCGCCCGCAGACCTCGTAAATCAGCGACTTCTCATCCCCGGCGGGATAATAGCTGTCCATCAGATGCAGTGCCGCACCCTCGGTTTTATGGATTGCGCCCTCCAAAGCCGCCACGGCTTCATGGTAATGGTGCTTGGTCGCAACGATCCCACGTTTCGCGCCGACGGCCTGCATGGCAAGGGACAGGCCCAAGAGCAAATCCGCCGCGTGCGCCGCCATCAATTGCTGATCCACGCGCAGGAGCGGTTCGCACTCCGCACCGTTGGCGATCACCAGATCCGCGGCCGCCGCAAGCTTCACGTGCGTGGGGAAGCCCGCGCCCCCCGCGCCCACGACGCCTGCGTCCTTTATGAAGTTGCGGATCGTGTTCGCGTCCATCATGTTATCCTAAAATCCCCATACAACACACAGCGCCGCGATCGCGTAAACGACCGCGCACTCGTCAACCCCTCCCCCGTAGGCGTGGCAATCGTCAGCGTGGGATAGCCCTCGCCCCCAAAGCCTAACCCCGCATACGAAGGGGCGTTTTTGACGAAAATCGTCGTGTTCATGCGCCGCGCCGCGCGGCTCATATTCTTCACGTTCGTGCTGTGCATCTGCGCCGAGTGCAGGCAGCCGTGCTCGGCCTTGTACGCCGCTTCAAGCGCTTGGTCAAAATCCCGCATACGCGCACAGCCCAGCACGGGCATCAGCATCTCGGTCTCGATAAAGGGATGCCCTATCGGCACCTCGGCGATAATAATGCGCGGATTGCCCGTAAAGGCGACGCCTGCGTCCCGCAATATAACCGCCGCGTCCCGCCCGACATATTTGCGGTTGATGATATGCTTGCCGTCCTTTTCGATCAGGCAGGTCTTCACCACTTTATCGATATCCGCGCCGTGGATGCGGAAGGCGCCCTCGCCCTCCATACGGCGCAGCAGCTCGTCAAACACGGCATCCACGCAGAAGACTTCCTTCTCCGCGACGCAGAGCACATTGTTGTCAAAGCCGCATCCATCGACGATATTCCGCGCCGCGTCGGCCAGAATGGCGGTCTCGTCGACGATAACGGGCGGATTGCCCGGCCCCGCGGCGATGACCTTCTTGGTCGTCTTCAGCGCGGCGGCGACCACGGCTTCGCCGCCCGTGACGCTGAGCAGGGGGATATCGGGGTGCGCCATAATGGCGTTCCCGCTCTCCAAGCTGGGCTCGCGGCAGCAGGTGATCAGCCAGCGCGGGCCATTCGCCTGCACAATCGCCTCGTTCAGCACGCGCATGGCATGCTGGGAACAGCGCTTGGCGGCGGGATGCGGCGCAAACACCACGGCATTCCCCGCCGCAATCATGGAAATGGCGTTATTGATGACGGTGGAAGTCGGGTTGGTGGAGGGGGTAATCGACCCGATCACACCGAAGGGCGCGGGCTCCACCAAAGTCAACCCGGCATCCCCGGTAAACGCGCGCGGCTGCAAATCCTCAATCCCCGGCGTATGGTTCGCGGCTAAAAGATTCTTCTTAATCTTATGTCCCACATGCCCGTAACCCGTCTCCTCATGCGCCATCCGCGCCAGTTCCTCCGCATGTGCACGCGCCGCTTCGCGCATCGCGTCAATAATCTCCCCGCGCTTCTGCAAGGAAAGGTCCATCAAAGCATCCTGCGCGCGCTTTGCTATCTGCACCGCGTCCTCGGGCCGCTCGCAGAGCCAGTCTTCGGCGGAACCGACCGCTCCCCCGCGCAACTGCGCCGTGACTTCGTTCGCGATTCTCTCTATATCGGATTGGGTTAAGGCCATAATCTTACATCTCCTGATTTATATAGATCGGGGAGGGCACAGCGTCTCCTATAGGAGCCGCCCATATTGCGCCCCTACTTTTCGAAAACCCTTGTCCCCTTATAATCCACATGATCCAAAATGGCGACAATCGACCCGTCCACGGGCTTGCCGTCGGTGATCGCGGTCTGCCGCGCGGAGGAACCGGCGACGCAGAGCACGACCTCGCCGTCGCCCGCGCCAACCGTATCCACACAGCAGAGCGGCGCGCCCTTTTCGGTGAAACTCTCAATTTCAATGGGCACGACGAGCAGCAGCTTCAAGCCCGCCAGCTTGGGCGACTTGGTCGTGCTGACCACGGTGCCGTGTACGCGTCCGATTATCATAAGATGACCTCCACTCCTATCCGCTTCGCCCGATCCAAGGCCAGCGGCGTAAGCACATATCCCTTTGCGGAGAGGGACGTCTCCCCGCGCGCGTGCGCGGCCAGGATATCCGCTTCCGTCAACAGCTTTTTCTTTGCGGGTTCGGGCAGCGCGCCCCGCGCAAACTTCTCCCGCACAATACCGGAGGTTGCGTAAATCGGCGCTTCCTTGGCGGGTACTATATTCCCCTGTAAACCCTCCACCCGCTCGGCGAGGAACATACGCCCATCAGCAGCCGTATCCACCTGCTTCTCAATCCGGCAGACCGCGCCGTCCGCCAAACCGGCGGCGTTCCATTCCTCTATATCTATATGCGCTTCCAAGGTATGCGCCGCGCCGCAGCGCACCTGCACATTCTCAAATACCAGTCCGCGCGCGCCCTCGGCAAAGAGCCGCACGCTGTCCCCGTTCCTCAGGCGGTAAAGCTTCGCCTGCGCGTCGCTGAGGTGCAGATGACGCGCCGCGACGATGACGCCGCTCTCTATGCGCACCGCACCCTTCTCCGTCTGCAAAGTCGCCCCGGGACTGCCCGCCAAGTCGCCGCTCATGCGCACAAGCACGGGCAAACCCAACTTAATGGCTTCCGCCGCGGACAATTCCGCCTGCGTCTCGGCCCGCGCAGGCCCAACCACGCGCAGTAAAATACTGCCCTTCTCCGTTTTCAGCGTCACCTGCTCCCGGCAGGCAAACTGCCCCGGCTGTTTCAGCGCCCGCAAGGGCGTCAACGCATGCCGCGCCCCAAACAGGGCCTCCACATGCGCCTGCGACAAATGCACATGCCGATTGCTGCTCGCCACGGGTACAAAAAACTGCCCGCGCCCCGCGAATCGCTCGCAAACGGCGTCGCTTATATGCCTGCGTAGTTGTTCAGTGTCAAACTGCATGTACCCTCAATCTTTCGAAGTAATAGGTAATAAGTAATAATGCAGAGAAGTGGTGAGAAATGCTCCGCATTTCTTGGATTCAATTTTCTGTAAGCCAGCCTGTCGTACAATTTCTCTGCATTCTGCATTATTACCTGTTACTTAGTACAACACCTTCCGCAGTTCCGCATTCCCCGTCGGGCAGCTCGTCCCGCCGTTCTTGCAGTTGCCGCAGTTTGCGCAGCGTTTCAGGTCTGCGCCACCCTCGACGATGCCCTTGCTGGAGCTGGCGCCGATGCGGCTCGCGCCCGCCGCGATCATCGTCTCGGCATCCTCGCGGGTGCGCACGCCGCCGCTGGCCTTCACGCCCATGTTCGGGCCGACGGTCGCGCGCATCAGGCGTATATCCTCCGCCGTCGCGCCGCCCGTCGAAAAACCGGTGCTGGTCTTCACAAAATCCGCGCCCGCAAGCTTGCTGACCTGGCAGGCCTTCACCTTCTCCTCGTCCGTCAGCAGACAGCATTCCAAAATGACTTTCAGCGTCGCCTTGCCGCGGCAGGCGGCGACGACGGCTTCAATATCTTTGAGCACCGTGTCCCACTCGCCGCTCTTGGCCGCGCCCACGTTCATCACCATATCCACCTCGCGCGCGCCCTGGGCAATGCAGGCGGCGGCCTCGGCGGCCTTGACTTGCGGACAGGTCGCGCCGAGCGGGAAGCCCACGACGACGCAGGGCGTCACGGTCGTGCCCTGCAATTGCTGTGCCACCAGTGCGATCCAGGACGGGTTCACGCAGACGCTGGCGGTATTATACTTCTTCGCCTCGTCGCAGACCTTGATGATATCCGCCTTCGTCGCTTCGGGCTTCAAGAGCGTATGATCGATATACTTGGCGAGATTCTGTGCCCCGCCCGCAGGTGCCGAACCGCCCTGCACCCCCACGCGCTGCATCACCTCGCGCACGATATCGGCGATCAAAGTTTCCATCTGCTGGTTGTTCATATATCTTTCTCCTTCGGTTTGACCCGACTGAATTTTTTACACATATATTCTACACAAAACATTTACAAATGTCAAGAAAAATCGAAATTCATCAAAAAAGAACATTCGTTCAAAATTCAGAGCGAATGTTCCCGGCAATTATTCGATGGGATAGGGTATGCAATTTTCCCCGTCCTCCCAGAGCCGCTCCATGTTATAGAAGGCGCGCTCGTCGGGGTGAAAGAGGTGGACGAGTATGCTGGCAAAGTCGAGCACAATCCAGCGCCCGCCGGAATAGCCCTCCGTGCGCAGCAAGCGGAGCCCCAAATCCTTCGCCTTTTCCTCTAAGTCGTCAGCCATTGCGCGCAGCTGCACGGCGGCGCGACCCGAAGCGACGACAAACCAATCGGCAATGATGGTCTTGTCGGCCACATGCAGGGCCAGTATGTTCTCCGCCTTCTTGTCATACAGCATTTCGCAGAGTTTCAGCGCCACGTCTTTGAATGGTTTGTCCATTGGTACTCCTTTATGTTTTAATAATGTATACCGGAGCGGGTTCGATAAATCGAACTCCTACGATTGCGCATTGCCCACCGATTCCATCGCGCGCAGCGTCGCGGGGGCGGGGGAGAGGTCCTTGCTCTGAATATACCAAAAATTATGGGAAAGCGCAAGGGCATACGCGCGGTTTAGATCCGTTTCCGCGCGAATTTTTGCTAAGGTCTCCCGATTCGCCAGCGGCAGGCGGTCGCGCCCCGCTTCGGCGCGGTCGGCGGCAAAGAGCAGCTTCGCCAAATCACAGCAATCCGCGTCTCCGGTCGTATGCAAAGCGATCGCTTCCAAAATATCCGGGTCTTCAATACCAAACTCTTCCCTTGCAATCACCGCGCCAACAGGCGCATGCAACAAGGCCGTTGCCATCGCGGGCGGATAATATCCGCCCCTACGAAGCTCCTCTTCCCGCATCTCCTTAGCAATATCATGCAACAAGGCCGCCACCCTTGCCTTCCCGCCGTCCAGCCCAAATCGCTCCGCCATGCGCGCCGCTTCCCGCCAAACGCCCACGGTATGCGCAAAGCGATAGGCGGACAAGCGTCCGCGCACGGTCTCAAAGAGCGCCCGCTCCGCTTCGGGCAAATACAATCCTTCCTCATATATATGCTTGTCCACACAGGACGGCAGCAAGGCGTCCACGGGCCGCCCGGCAAACAGGCGTTCGCGTATCTCCGTGCTGGAATATGCCCCGACGGGCGGCAGGCAGGTCACCCGCGCACCAAACTCCGCGCGCGCCGCTTCCGCCGCGGCTTCCAAATCGCTGTCCTCTCCGCGCGCAAATGCCACGAGCTCCGCCAGCGCCGCAACCTCGTCCGGCGCATGCCAGTCGGCAAAGGTAGACAGCATATCCTCGCCCATCACAAAATACAGCAGCGCCCCGGGATAGCGCTCCCGCAATGCGCGCAGTGTATCCGCCGTATAGCTCGGCCCCTCGCGGCACAGTTCCATATCCTCCGGGCGCAGGCCCGGCTCCCGCGCGCAAACGCGCCGCAGCATCGCTAATCTCTGCGCGTCCGTCGCCCCGCCGGGCAGGGCTTTGTGGGGCGGCTCTCGCGCAGGCACCAGCAGCACGATATCCAGCTCCAGCGCATCCCGCGCGCCGCGCGCCATCTCCACATGCCCCCTGTGCACGGGCTGGAAGCTCCCCCCCAGCACGCCGATTTTCAAACGAGTATCATTCATGCGCCTATTATAGTATAAGAATCGGTCGGGTGGCAAGAATGAGAAGTAAGAAGTAATAGATGCAACCTCCGCACTTGTGCGGAGGGCAGAGAGCTTGCACGACAGGCAGGATTCAAGAAAATATAAAGAACGAAATGCGGAGCATTTCTCACCACATCTCTGCATTATTACCTATTACTTATTACTTCGCGAAAGGCCGTCTCATGCCCTATAAACCTCACCGCCACCCCCTCCTCCACACCCTCGACCTCAGCTTCACCACCCTCCTCCTCTGGGCAGGCACATATATCCTGTTATATACGCATCCCGCGCGCGTGCCGCTCTCCGTTGTCGCGGCGCTGCTATTCGCCGCCGCCCTGTTCTGCCTGCGCGCATACCGCCGCAGCCGATTGGCCGCGCGTGAACGGGAGGGTCTGCGCGCGCGCCTGCGCCGGGACGCGCTGCTGCTGAGCCCCCGCGCCGGGTTGCTGGCCCGCCTGCGCGCCGCATTCCCGGGCGAGACCATACTCCTCTTCCAGCAGGAAGCCCCGCTCACCCTCGACCAGATTCTCCCGCAACTGCAAAAGGCGGACAATACCCCCCTCCGCATCTGCACGACAAGCGTCCCCGAGCCCGCCTGCGCCCGCTTCCTCGCGCGGCAGGCGCTATGCATCGAAATCACCGATGCGGACGTCCTGATGCAGCTCGCGCGCATCCCCGAACCCACGGACGCGGCCATCGATCGCCTTGCCCGCGCAAACAGGCCGTCCCGCCGCAATCTGCGCAAAGAAATCCGAAAAATCGCCGCCCTCAGGGACGCCCCCTGGACCAAATACGCCCTCCTGGCCCTGCTCTTCGTCGCGCTCAGCTTTCTTGGTCGTCAGGTTCTGTATTACCGCGTCCTCGCAAGCGTTGCAAGTCTTGCCGCATCCTTGGTCCTTTTGCACACAATTCTGCAACGCAAGCCCGCGCATAAATGAGCAATACGTGTCCGATTCGTTACGCAATCGTGCCTGAAATGTGAATTATTTTGTTGACACCCCCCATGGGATGATATACAATACAATATCTGCAATTGTACAAATATCTGTATGTCGCAGTATTTTACATGGGAGGAAAGATCATGAAGAAATTTAGATTCATCCTGTCGATCCTGCTCGTTCTCTGCATGGTGCTGAGTATGGCGATGCCTGCTTTCGCCGAGATGGGGACGAAAGCCAGGGGAGATTACGATGGGAAGAAACTCGAATCGCGCGAGGTGTCCCAACCCCGTGAAAAGGAAAGGCCGGAACCTCAGGGCCCGCAAACCCGCAGCGGCGAACCCGCGGGCAAAGACCGCGGCGAGGTCAAGACACTCAGCTTTTCCGATTTCAACAGATACACCGGCATGGACAAGGCTGCGTATCAGACCTATCTCGCGGAGCGCAGGGCGCAGTTTGAAAGCCGCGGCATGGGCAGCGAAGCAAAGAGCGCGGCTCTGGGCAGCAGACTGCGGCAGCAGGCCATCACCGATAAGATGACCTCGATGCGCTTGGATCCGGAAGAGGAAGTCCGCGCCATCGTTATTTTCGAAGGCAAGGCGGCGGCGGAGTTGTCGACGGATACCGGCAGCAGAGCCTTCCGCGATCGCGCGAGCCGCATCCAAGCGGATCAGGAAAACTTCAAAAAAGATGTGGCCTCCTTCGCGAAGATTGAGCGCAACTTCAGCGTATTGGTCAACGGTCTCTCCCTGACCACGCAGGCCAAGAATCTGAAAGACATTGCCGCCATGCCAGGTGTCAAGGGCGTATATCTCGCGAATAAATACGCGGCGCCCGCGCCCGTGGCCAAGCCCTTCAGCGATGAAAGCGCCAGCAACGCAATGACAGGCGCGGACTGGCTGATTGAAAACGGCTACACGGGCGACGGCATGATCGTCGCGGTTTTGGATACAGGTATGGACGTTGCCCACGCAGTGTTCCAGCCCAATGATCTGATGTTGAACCCCAAGCTGGGACCGGGAGACATAGGCGGTACCACGGAGTACGGCGTCTATGTTAACGCAAAGGTTCCCTTCGCCGCCGACTATTACAACCACGATGGCGATCCCTATGAAGACTTCTCCGGTCACGGCACGCACGTCTCCGGTATCGCCGTAGGCTATGCCGAGACGGACGACGGCGGCATTGCCTTCATCGGCGCGGCCCCGGCGGCACAGTTGCTGGCTATGGCGGTATTTGATTCCGATACCGGCTATACCTGGTCCGACGTCTATTTCGCGGCATATGAAGACGCCTTCCTGCTGGGTGCGGACGTTATCAACTGCTCCTTCGGTTCCACGGCGGGCTTCACCTATGACGACGAAGTGGACGATATCCTGGGCGGCATCTATGAAATCATGGATGCGGCGGGCATTGTCGTCTGCATCTCCGCAGGCAACTCGGGCAATATGGCCGACGACGGTTTGAACTGGATCTCCCAGGGCTACGGCATACGTGCGATCCGCGAATCCGCGACGGATTACGGCATGGTCGGTTCCCCCTCCACCTATACGGGCAACCTGAGCACGGCCAGCGTGGAAGCCACCTCCTATCAGTCCTGGTCCAACCTCTTTGACTTTGAGGGCGGTACCCCCATCGCTTCCGCGAATGGTGACAGCACCGACTTCTTCGGCATCATCACGCCCGGCAGCTGGGATCTGGTTGCGGTTCCCGGTCTGGGATATGCAACGGATTATGCCGGCATCGATGTCAGTGGCAAAATCGCCCTGATTATGCGCGGCGATATCGCCTTTACGGAGAAAGTGGACAATGCCGCCGCAAACGGCGCGATCGCCGCCATCATCTATAACGATGGGCGTGCGGATCAATCGTTGATTGGCATGCTCGATACCGAGTACTGCGCCATCCCCTCCATATTCGTGAACAACGTAAGCGGTCTGTTGCTGCTCGACAGCCTGACCATCTTTATCTCGGAAGAGTGGCTGATGATTGAGTCGGACAACCCTGCCGCGTGGCTGATCTCCGACTTCTCCTCCTGGGGCACCACCTCCGACCTGAAATTCAAGCCCAATATCTCGGCGCCCGGCGGCATGATCTATTCCTCCATACCGGGCGGCGGCTATGCTTCCTGGTCGGGCACCTCGATGGCCTCCCCGAACCTGGCGGGCAACTTCGCGGGTATATTGCAATACCTGTACGAAGATATCGGCATAACGGACAAAGATGAAGCGGGCAAGCTTGCCGAAGCGATCGCGCTGTCCACGGCCATGATCCTCTATGATCAATATGGCATCGAATATAGCCCCCGCGCGCAGGGCGCAGGCTTTATCAACTCCGCTGCGGCGATTTCGACCCCGGTCTATCTCACCAACCCCACCTTCGAGCTGGGCGACGATCCCGCGAAGACGGGCGTATACACCCTCGAAGTGGAATTGCAAAACCTGACAGCCGCGGATCAAATCTATACGATCGAAGATCCGGTCGTCCTGTGCGAATATCTCATAAACGTCGGCGATATCTACAACACCACCGAATCCGACTATCTGGATGCGATACTGACGACCGACGTCGTCTTCCCGGGCAGACCCGAGGTCAACCCGGGCGACGCGAACTGTGACGGCAGAGTGCTGGCGGGCGACGCCGCGCACATCATGCGTGCGCTGGCGAATATCGCGGGTACGGTTCTCTCCCCGCAGGGCGCGCTGAACGCCGAAGTGGACGGCGACACGTCGGCCATCACCGCGGGCGATGCGACAGTGATCCTGCGTTATCTCTGCGGTCTGACGAATCTGCCCCCCTATCAGCCGGCGATCGAGGCCGATGATCGCACCTTCATCGTCCCCGCGAATGGCAGCGTCACCGTCACCCTGACCATCAGCCTGACGGCCGGTTCGAAAGCTTTCTTGAATGCGTATCGTGAGAACGGCGGCTTCGTCGATGGCTTTGTCAGCTTCACATCCATCACGGGCGCGCCCGAGCTCCACGCCAGCTTCATGGGCTTCTACGGCGACTGGACGGACAGCCCCATGCTTGAAAAGTATGACCACGGCGATATTCTCGACGCGCTGTATCTCCTGGATATGCTGGACCTTTTGGATGACTTCGGCCCCGAGGATGTACTCGATGACCTCCAGGTCGGCTTCAACGTCGCGGCAGGCAACGGTCCCCGGGACGGCTTCTATATGGGTGCCAACCTCTTCGAATTGATCCCCTACAACCCCGAGCACAACGCCGTCACAGGCTATGATCAGTACTGGGGCGAATCGCTCAGCGACGCGGATTACTCGAAGATGTGGTGGGCCGGTGGTTACCCGATGCTGATGCGCAACGCGCGCCGTGTGATCATGGTCGTCAGTGACGCCGTGACCGGCGAAGTCTACACCGTGGACAGCGGCGATGAATACATCCGCAAATCCGTCTATGACAATCGATACGGTTGGGAGTCCATGGTCAACTACTGGTGGGATGGCGGCATCTATGACTGGCAGAACGGCGAGACGCATCTCGATTATTATACCGACGCGTTCGTCCCCTCCGGCACCAAGGCCAATATTGCCTACTATGCTTGGCTCGACTATGAAGAGGATGCGGAAATCCTCTACCAGTCCCTGGGCGGCGACTTTACGCAGATGGCAACGGCCATGGCCGACTATGAGGTCTGGTCCTATCCCGTCACCGTCGACTACATCTCCCCGACCGTTGCGTCCTGGAACATCGTTGGCAACACAATGACCGTCAACCTGGCGGATGCGCACTATATCATGGGCGCGTACACGCACGATGGCAATTGGAATGACGACGGACGCGGCGTCTTCTCCACGCCCGATACCCTCGGCGGCGGCGCCACGCTCGTAATCGACATCTCCGGCGGTCTCGACAACCTCTACCTGGATGTAGCCGACTATGCCACCAACTGGCCGACCTATTGGTATGACTCTGTGGAAGACGAGTGGGTGCTGAGCGAAGGCCAGAGCAACGACTGGATGACCATTGACGAGGCTCGCTTCTGGACGGAAGATCTCGGCTGGCTCACCGAGGGCATGGAAATCACCACCCGCGGTTGGGTGTCCTATGTCAACGATACGGAACTCTTCCTGACCGCGCTGTTGGATGATATGACGCCGTACGACTACAGCTACGGCATCGCCGTCGAACTGGCCGCGCCGGAATGGTGGATTTGGCAGGGCGACGGTATCTATATCACGGGTGAGGTCGGCGTGGATGCCCACGGCAACCCCGCGCTCGTAAACGCGTTCGCGCATGACGAGTTCTACTTTGAGACCGGCTATGATTGGGATCTCTGGTGGGAATGGGACTTCGAGTATGATATCGGCGATATTGCCACCGCCCTGGCGATCGACTATGCTGTGCGCTATACCGTAATGGATATGGATTACTGGGAGGATGGTCTCTACTATATCGCGGACATCGCGTCGGCGGGTGACGGCTACTACATCAAGCTCACCGACGGTACTGCCTATTTCGAGATTAAGAACGCACCCGAATATGACGTGTATGGCGACTGGATCGGCGACTGGGAAGTCGGCGATATGATAGGCGGCTATTTCGAGATGTGCTGGGATAACGGGAATCTTTCGCTGCACTGCTATGGCGAAGACGACATTTGGTTCTGCGCCTATGGCGACGGCACCTATCCCGAGCCGCCCGAGCCGGATTGGGTAACCTTGATTCTTGATACTAACGTGGAAGTGTCCATCTTCGAATCCTCGTTCGTCTATTGCCGGTTCACTGCGGGTTTGGCCGGAACCTACACCTTCACCAGTCTCAACAACGGCGCACTGGATCCGGTGGCGATGTATATGGGCTCGACCTGGACAAACCGCAATATCATTAACGATGATATCAACTACCCCAGCAACCCGAACTACCAGTTCCAGCGTGTGATGGCGGCGGGTGAGACATTCAACTATATTTCCACGGCGTATGACGGCGACACAGGCACCTACGATGTCCTCGTCACCTATGAGGGTGACGGCGGCGACGGCGGCGATGAGTGGGAAGATATTATAGAACCCATCTCGCTCACGGGACATAGCTCCGTGCTGGTCGATTTCACTTCGCCCACAAACGGTTACTATGCCATATACAGCAGCGGCGGAAACGGGGGCGACCCCATAGCATTGGCGGAGCCGTGGTCCGGCCCTTACGGTTCTCAGTACATCTTTGGCGATGACGAGGATTACTCGCACTTCTATTTCGAGATCTATCTGGCGGAGGGAGAGTACTTTTACTTCTATGCCGATCAGTACTCGAGCAGCCGTGCAACCACCTACAACGTCATCATCGAAATGATAGAGGAATTCACAACCGATGCAGTCGAACTGACGTTGAACGTACCGGAACCGGTGGACGTTTACGCCCCGGATTATTTCCCGGTCAAGGTCAGTTTCACCGCGGATGAAGCCGGAGATTATACCTTCACCAGCTCCAACAATGCGGGTGACCCGATTGCCACGCACGGTATTGGTATCATACTCAACTACTATTATGGGGCTATTAACCTCTGGGAAGAGGTCATAGATACCTATCTTGGCGATGATGAACTTGCCGGCGGAAATTATCAGTTCACCGTAACGCTGAACGCAGATGAAACCTTCACCTACTTCCACCACGATTGGGAAGGCGGCACCTCCGATATCACCGTCACCAAGGAAGGCGGCTCTACCCCCACCGACCCCCTGCTGGGCGATTGGTATTTCTCCATCAACAACGTTTCCCTGGCAGCGCCCACCGGCACCGTGACCGTATACTTGACCAATACCTCCATGGGTTCGGGCAAATATGGTGTGTCCTTGACGCCGACGACAGTCTTCACGATTGAGGCATCCGATACCCCGGGGAAATATTATGTCAAAGTCGGCAGCAGTTATCTGCTCTATGATCCTACCGGTGGCACAACGAACTTCAGATTCAGCACAACAAAGGGTACGGCAACCAATACGGATTTCACCATCACAGGCAGTGGAACCAATAAGTACTTTTCTGTTGGCGGACGCGACCTGAAATTGTCCACGGCCGGCGGAACGGGCTGGGATACCCCGACAGGTGCCCGCTGGGGCGCCTATGTGGCAACCTCAGCCGGTTACTATGGTGCGATAATCATGACCCCGGCACCCTAACCCCAACACAAACCTACAAAAGGAGGGCTCCGGCCCTCCTTTTTGATACAAGCATTGCACCGCTCCCACTTATATGCTATACTGAGAATCGAGAAGCTGAGTAAATCTGCCACCCTATAGGCGGCTTGGAGAGAACTACCACATGCCATCAAAGAAAACCAAATACAAAGACAAAGACTATCTGTTTGAACGCCGCAATGTGCTGCGCGATAAATTGGCGCGCGCCCACCTCGCGGCGGAGACCTTTGGCGAAAAATCCGTGCGCTATGTCCTGCTGACCATCGCGGGCTGGGCGCTCTCCGTCGTGGCCTTTTCCTGGATTCTGCGCCAGTTCATCAACCAGATGCGGGGCAGCACCTATACCATGCTCGTATTCGGGGGGCCGGGCGGGGCCTTCCTTCTGGGCTGGGCGCTCTTCTTCTTCATCCGCAAGATTCGAATGACCCGCCTGAATTCGGAACTGACCCGCATCCAAATGGCGCTCTGCTCCCTCGATGACAGCGAAGCCGACGCCGAGATGTGGGAGCGGGAACGCGCGCGCACCCGCCGTATGCAACGATTATAGGGAGGCCAACCGTGTATCCCATCATCAGAAAAGCCGTATTGAACCCCACCGTCACGCGGATGGATCTCTATGCCCCCCATATCGCCGCCAAGGCCGAGCCGGGCCAGTTTGTTATCCTGCGTGTAGACGAGCGCGGCGAGCGCATCCCCCTGACCATCGCCGATACGGACCGCGAACGGGGCTTGGTGACGATCATCTTTCAAATCGTCGGCGCGGCCACGGAGCTCCTGAACGCCAAACAGGCGGGCGATTCCATCCCCGACCTGGCAGGCCCCTTGGGCCGCCCCACTGAGACGGACGGCATCAGAAGAGCCGCTGTCATAGGCGGCGGCGTGGGCTGTGCCATCGCCTGGCCCGTCGCGAAAAAGCTGCATGAGCAGGGCGCCTGTGTGCACAGCGTCATAGGTTTCCGCAGCAGCGATTTATTGATTTTGGAAGACGAATTCGCCGCCGTATCGGACCGCCTGATCGTAATGACGGATGACGGCAGTGCGGGCCGAAAGGGTCTCGTCACCCACGCGCTGCAATCCCTGTTGGACGAGGGCAACGAATACGATCTCGTCATCACCATAGGCCCCCTCATCATGATGAAATTCGTCAGTGAGCTGACCCGTAAGAATGGCGTTCCCACGCTGGCTTCCATGAACTCCATCATGATAGACGGCACGGGCATGTGCGGTTGCTGCCGTCTCACGGTCGGCGGCAAAACCCGCTTCGCCTGCGTGGACGGCCCCGACTTCGACGGCCACCAAATCGATTTCGAAGAAGCGATGGCCCGCAACAGCATGTACCAAGCTTTCGAGCGAAACGCCCACGCGCATGTGTGTCGGTTACTAAAATTGTAGGGGCGCAATATATTGCGCCCTCCAACAGGTTCAATGTTATGAGGTTCCCCATGCCAAACCTATCCAAACAACAACATCCCATGCCCACACAGGATGCAAAACGCCGCGCCCGCAATTTCTCCGAAGTCGCGCTGGGTTATACCGCCGAACAGGCCACGAGTGAAGCCCAGCGCTGCCTGAACTGCAAGACCAAGCCCTGCGTGGCGGGCTGTCCCGTGCAAATCGATATCCCCGCCTTCCTGACCGAAGCGGCGGCAGGCGATTTTGAATCCGCCTATCGCGTCATCGCAAGCGCTTCCTCCCTGCCCGCCGTCTGCGGCAGGGTCTGCCCGCAGGAAACGCAGTGCGAACAGCTCTGCGTGCGCGGCATCAAGGGCGAGCCTGTCGCCATAGGCCGCTTAGAGCGATACGTCGCGGACGCCCACCTCGCAAAAAGCGACACAAATCAAGAGCAACCCGCCGCCAACGGCCACAAGGTCGCCGTCATCGGCTCCGGCCCCGCCGGGCTGACCTGCGCGGGCGATCTGGCGCGCTTGGGCTATGCCGTGACCATCTTCGAGGCGCTGCATCTGGCGGGCGGCGTGCTGGTCTATGGCATCCCCGAATTCCGCCTGCCCAAGGCGATCGTCGAGCAGGAGATAGATGGCCTGCGCCGCATGGGCGTCGAAATTCGCACCAACATGGTCATAGGCCGCATATTTTCCATCGATGAACTGATGCAGGAGCAGGGCTTCGAGGCCGTATTCATCGGCAGCGGCGCGGGCCTGCCCCGCTTTATGAATATCCCCGGCGAAAACCTGAACGGCGTCTATTCCGCCAACGAATTCCTGACCCGCGTGAATTTAATGAAAGCCTATCAGGCGGATAGCGCCACGCCCATACTCCGCGCCAAAAAGGTCGCGGTCGTGGGCGGCGGCAATGTGGCCATGGACGCGGCCCGCTGCGCATTGCGCCTGCATGCCGAGGAAGTCCATATCGTATACCGCCGCTCCCATACAGAGCTGCCCGCGCGCCGTGAGGAAGTGGAGCACGCCGAGGAGGAGGGCGTCATCTTCAACCTGCTCTGCAACCCGATTTCGATAGAGGGCGACGCGCAGAGAAACGTGCGCAGCATTACCTGCGTCCGTATGGGCTTGGGCGAACCGGACGCATCCGGCAGACGCCGCCCCATCACCATCCCGGGCTCCGAATTCACATTGGAAGCCGACTGCGTAATCATGGCCATAGGCACCTCGCCCAACCCCCTGATCGCATCCACAACCCAAAGCCTCGCCACCGAATCCTGGGGCGGCATCATAGCCGACGCGGAAACAGGCCAAACCTCCCGCCCCGGCGTATACGCAGGCGGCGACGCGGTCACGGGCGCAGCCACAGTCATCCTCGCCATGGGCGCAGGCAAAAACGCGGCGGCGGCAATACACAAGCAGTTGAACCCGTAGGGGCGCGATTTATCGCGCCCGTCCGACCGGACGAAAGGAAGAGCGAAAGTGGAAAAGCAGACCAAATACAGCAGAAGCGCAAAATTCTATATAGCTGCTTGTATTCTTTGTATGATTATAGGTGTGTGGCTTCAGCTATCTTGGCTATTTTGGTTATTAGGTTATGGAAGCTAGATAAAAACTATCTTAGCTGCGGCAGCTGGTGTGTTTGTGTTGATTAAAACTACCATCGAATTTGTGCGATTCAAAAAAATGTCACGCGAAGCAGCAAATAATTATGCCGAAGAATTTTCCGTCCGGAATTTTGGAAACGCATGCTGATATTGGTTATCATTTTGATTCCGGTTCTTATAATTCTTAAATTCATTAACTGCATATAAAAGGAATGATCCTGGGCACCTATACAGCTTTACCATATAGATCGTAAAACGCGCAAGACAATTGACTTAAATACATGCGTTCCGCCGACCTGCGCGGCGGAACGCATACCAAAGGGTTCCGATTCGGCAAAGCCCTGCTTTGTCGAATCGAGCCTATAGGCTATCCCCAAAATCCTTCCGAAACTGCGCCACAATCTGATTCTGCCAATCCCCTTTAGCCCTAAGCCGCCCGAGGAAAAAGCGCAGCACGGGCGGTTCCTCGATAAACTCCAAACCACCGATCAGGTGCCTGTTGCGGTGCAACCAGGTGATGCGGTCGATGGCGTAGCGCACCTGCGAGTGCGTAAACACGCGGCGGGGGAGGGCCATGCGCAGCAGTTCCATCTCGGCCACATGCTCGCTGCCGTCGGGCTCGCGCTCCTCGGAGAGCGTGCCGCGCTCCATGCCGCGCACGCCGCCCGCGATATAGACCGCCGCCGCCAGCGCGCCCGCAGGGTACTGCTCGGCGGGTACATGGCTCAAAAACTCGCGCGCGTTGATATGGCAGCCCAGCCCGCCCGGCGGGGTGACGACGGGCACGCCGTTTTTCAGCAGTTCCTCGCACATATATTCGGTCATCATCGGCCCGTGGGCAATGATATCCTCGTCCATCGATTCGTCCAAGCCGACGACTATGGCCTCCATCTCGCGCACGGACATACCGCCATAGGTGAGGAAGCCCTCAAACAGCGGCAGCATCACCTTCATGGAATCGAACATCGCCTCATCGCGTATCATCATGCCGCCGCCGCGCGCAAAGCCCAATTTGCGCGCCGAAAAATAGATGATATCAAACAGATCGGAAATCTCGCGCGTAATCTCGCGTATGCTCTTGCCCTTTTCGGCTTCTTCGCGCGTTTTGATAAAGTACAGGTTATCCTGCAAGAGCGACGCGTCCATCACGGTGACGATCCCGTGCTCGCGGGCAATCGCCGTCGCTTCACGCATATTTTGCAGCGAAACGGGCTGGCCGCCGATCAGGTTGGTACCCACCTCAATGCGCAGGAAGGCGACCTGTTTCCCGAGCCGCGTAATACTCTCGCGCAGCGCGTCGAGGTCAATGTTGCCCTTAAACGGGTGCGTGCTCGTGGTCTTGGTCCCCTCCTTGGTGACCAATTCCTCCACCTTGCCGCCCAAGCGCGTTACGTGCGCCTTGGCCGTCGTGAAGTGGAAGTTCATCAGCGCCACCTTGCCGGGCTGGATAAAGGTCGACGCGATCATATTCTCCGCCGCGCGGCCCTGGTGGCAGGGCAGAAAGTGCTGGAACCCGAACAATTCCTCCACCTTCGCGGCCAGCTTAAAAAAGGTCTCGCTCCCGGCATAGCTGTCGTCGGCGATCATCATCGCCGCCTGCTGCTGGTCGCTCATCGCGTTCACGCCCGAATCGGTCAGCATGTCGAGGTATACGTCCCGGTTGCGCAGCAGGAAGGTGTTAAAGCCCGCCTCCTCCATGGCAATCGCCCGCGCCTCGACGGGCGGCAGGCTCAGTTTTTGGATAATGCGCACCTTGTGCATCTCCAAGGGGGTCTTTTCACCGCTGAAAAATTTGATGTTCGCCATTTGAATGTTTCCTCCGAATGTTATTTTTACCGGAAAATAAACAGCCCCCGAACGCGCCCGGCAAATGCAGCGGGGGTTCGAGGACGGAGGAAATCCGTGTTACCACCTCGGTTTATCCATATCTCACGATATGAACCTCTGTAGGTACGCAATGCGAACTGCGTTCGCATCCGGTATACCCTATCCCTGTAACGGGCGAACCCGGCTCGTGCTAATTGGTTGCATAACCGTTCACATAAGCAGCTCGTGCGTGTATTCTCCGCCTGTGTTTTGATGCCTTGCACCGTCCGGCACTTCTCTGGAAAACAGGGAAACGGATACTCTTTCGCCGTCATGGCTGTTGAGTAGGGATTATATCTGCTTTTTCGCGGATGTCAATAGGTAATTTGTGGCAGGGGCGCGCATTGCGTGTCCGCGAATCCCCACATCCCGAACCGTTTTGATAACGATGACGAACCCATAGGGGCGAGGCACGCGCTACACCGCGCAACTCCAATAATGGCGTCCTGCGGCATGCCCACGTACCCGGAATGCCAACCCACCCCGCAAATGCAACCGTTGGGGCGCGATATATCGCGCCCCTACATTATAGCCCATATCACCCCCGCCCAAAAATTTTACAAAAAAACCTCACATCAACCCCTTGCATTCGCCCTCAAAAATCTGTATCATACATAAGGTTACGCGTATCCGCGTCGCCAACGCATGCCCGAGAGATTGCTGGCGAGCCATTCCAGGTAACTTGCGGCGCATGCAGCCCGGGATAAAACCCGGCAAGGCAAAAATAGCGGAACCCCGCGGCAGTCCCACGCAACCGAGCTCCGGTTGCAAAAGTTAGAAAGGGAAACACCCGGCTCCGTGTACTGCCCCGCCAAGCCCCGCTTGGCAGAAAATTTAGGAGGAAATCAAAAACACATGGCAAACCAGAAGATTCGCATCAAGCTTCGCGCCTATGAGAGCAGTCTCATCGACCGGAGCGCGGAAAAGATCGTCGAGGCCGCCCGCCGCACAGGCGCGCACGTCTCCGGCCCCATCCCCCTGCCCACGGAAAAGGAAATCGTCACCATACTGCGCGCCACGCACAAGTATAAGGACAGCCGTGAGCAGTTCGAACAGTGCACCCATAAGCGCCTGATTGACATATTGCAGCCGTCCGCCAAAACCGTGGACGCCCTGATGAAGCTTGATCTGCCTGCCGGTGTGGACATCGAAATCAAGCTGTAAGTTACGGAGGTAGACCATGAAACAAGCCATTTTGGGCAAGAAGATCGGTATGACGCAGCTGTTTCTGGCTGACGGTACCATGATTCCCGTCACGGTTATCGAAGCCGGTCCCTGCCCCGTCGTCCAGAAAAAGACCGTCGGCCACGACGGGTATGAAGCCGTGCAGTTGGGCTTTGCCGAACTGCGCGAGAAGCTTGTCAACAAGCCGCGCGCGGGCCATTTCCGCAAGTCGGGCGTGAAGGCAATGCGCTATTTGCACGAGTTCAAGTTAGAGGACGCCGCTTCCTATAAGGTGGGCGACGTCATCCGCGCTGACATTTTCGCCGAAGGCGACCGTGTGGACGTCACCGGAACCAGCAAGGGCAAGGGCTTTGCGGGCAACATCAAGCGCTGGAACCAGCACCGCGGCCGCAAGACCCACGGCTCCCACTCCTACCGCGTGGCGGGCAGCATGGGCTCCGGCACCTATCCGGGCGAGGTTATGAAGACCAAGCGCCTGCCGGGCCATATGGGCGCCGAGCGCGTCACCGTGCAGAATCTGCGCGTCGTCCGCGTGGATGCAGAGCGCAACCTGCTTCTCATCAAGGGCGCGATCCCCGGTGCCAAGGGCGGCTTTGTCACCGTCCGTGCCACCGTGAAATAAGGAGGAGTAGAGTCATGCCTAACGTAAATCTGTATGATACGACCGGACAGGTCGTCGGCTCCATCGAGCTGGCGGATGCCATCTTCGGTCAGGAAGTCAACAAGCCCGTTCTGCATCAGGTCGTGGTCGCGCATCTCGCGGCCCGCCGTCAAGGCACCCAGAGCGCCAAAACCCGCGCGGAAATCTCCGGCGGCGGCAAGAAGCCCTGGCGCCAAAAGGGTACGGGCCATGCCCGTCAGGGTTCCACCCGCTCCCCGCAGTGGCGGCACGGCGGCGTGGTATTCGCCCCCAAACCCCGCGACTATACAATGAAGGTCAACAAGAAGATGCGCCGCATCGCGCTCCATTCGGCCCTGTCCGCCAAGGCGGAAGCCGCCGAGATCATTGTATTCGACGAGCTTACGATCCCCGAAGCGAAGACCCGCGAGATGGTCAAGGTTCTCAGCGCCGTCTCGGCACAGAACGCCCTGATCGTCCTCACGGAAGCCGGCAGCGATATCGAGCGCGCCGCGCGCAATATCAAGGGCATCAAGACCACCTTGGTCACCACATTGAACACCTACGAAATCCTACATCACGGCAAGCTGATCTTAACCAAGGATTCCGCCGCGAAAATCGAGGAGGTATACGCGTAATGCAGTCCCCGTATGACATCATCATAGCGCCGATTCTCAGTGAGAAGAGCTACGACCAGATAGCAGGCAAGACCTATACCTTCAAGGTCGCCCGCGGCGCGAACAAGGTCGAAATCCGCAAAGCGGTGGAAGAAATCTTCGGCGTCACCGTCGCAAGCGTCCATACCGTGAACAAGCAGGGGAAGATGAAGCGGCAGGGCCGCACCGAAGGCCGCACCCCCGCCACCAAGAAAGCATACGTGAAGCTGACGGCAAACAGCAAGGGCATCGAGCTGTTTGACGGCATCGCACAGTAAAGGAGGAAACGCATGGCAATTCGTACGATTAAGCCGACCACCCCCGGTCAGCGTTTCATGACGGTCTCGTCCTTTGAGGAGATCACGCGCAAGGAGCCGGAGCGTTCCTTGACCGAGGACCTCAAAAAGCAGGCCGGCCGCAACAAGAGCGGCAAGATCACCATACGCCACCGCGGCGGCGGCGCCAAGCGCAAATATCGCATCATCGATTTCAAGCGCGACAAGGACGGCATACCCGCGAAGGTCTTTTCCATCGAATATGACCCCAACCGCAGCGCGAACATCGCCCTCCTGCACTACGCGGACGGCGAGAAGCGTTACATCATCGCCCCGATGGGCCTGCGCATCGGCGACCCGATCCTCTCGGGTCCGGGCGCGGATATCAAGGTCGGCAACGCGATGGCCATCTCCCAAATCCCTGTCGGCACCGTCATCCACTGCATCGAGCTGAAGCCCGGCAAGGGCGCGCAATTGGTGCGCAGCGCGGGCAATGCGGCCCAGCTGATGGCGAAAGAGGGCAAGATGGCGCAGGTGCGCCTGCCCAGCGGCGAGGTGCGCATGGTTCCGGTCAACGCCCGCGCCAGCATCGGCCAGGTCGGCAACGCCGATTATCAGAATATCGTCATCGGCAAGGCGGGGCGCAAGCGCCACATGGGCATACGCCCGACGGTCCGCGGCTCGGTCATGAACCCCTGCGACCACCCACACGGCGGCGGCGAGGGCAAGAGCCCGATAGGCCGCTCCGGCCCGGTCACCCCCTGGGGCAAACCCGCACTGGGATACAAGACCCGCAAGACCAAGAACCAAACAGACAAGTACATTGTGCGCCGTCGCAATGCAGGCAAGTAAGGGAAGGAGTACATTTAATGAGCAGATCGGTTAAAAAAGGCCCGTTCGTCGAAGCCCGTCTCAGCGCGCGCGTCGAGACGATGAACGAGAGCGGCAAGAAGAGCGTCATCAAAACCTGGTCCCGCGCCTCCACCATCTTCCCGCACTTTGTCGGCCATACCATAGCGGTGCACGATGGCAAGAAGCACGTCCCGGTATACGTGACCGAGGAAATGGTCGGCCACAAGCTGGGCGAATTTGCCCC
The DNA here is from genome assembly GCA_009779405.1 of Clostridiales bacterium. Classification (GTDB taxonomy): domain Bacteria; phylum Bacillota; class Clostridia; order Christensenellales; family CAG-138; genus WRCT01. The sequence continues at coordinate 1,742 of WREI01000023.1, read as the reverse complement.
CACGCGCACCTTCCGTGGGCACAAGGGCTCCGAAAAGTCCTCCAAGGCGAGATAGGGGAGGGGAAAGAAGACTATGGCAAGAAATACCCGTGAAAAAGCAAGGGCTCGTCGCGCCAATGCGGATAAGCGTCCGCACGCGCTGGCCCGATTCATCCGCATGTCGCCCCGCAAAGTAAAGCTGGTTTGCGACCTGATCCGCGGCAAGAGCGTAGAGGAAGCGAGAGCGATCCTGATCTACACGCCGAAAGCCGCGACGGAACCCGTGTTGAAACTCCTGAACTCCGCTGTGGCCAATGCCGAGAACAACCTCGATTTGCGCGCCGACTCCCTGTATGTCGCAGAGATCGCCGCCAATCAGGGTCCGACTCTGAAACGCTTCATGCCCCGGGCGCGCGGCAGCGCTTCCCAGATTTTGAAGCGCACCAGCCACATTTCCATCGTTTTGGATCAGAAGTAAGGAGGAAAAGCAATGGGTCAGAAAGTACATCCGAACGGTTTTCGCGTGGGCGTCATCCGCGATTGGAACACCCGCTGGTTCGCCTCCAAGAAGGACTTTGCGGACTTTCTCATCGAGGACCACAAGATTCGTGCGTTCGTGAAGAAAGAATATTTTGCCGCCAGCATCTCGCGCATCGAGATCGACCGCGCGGCGGGCAAACTGGCAGTCGCCATCTACACCGCCCGTCCCGGCATGCTGATCGGCAAGGGCGGCGCAGGTATCGAGACCATACGCGACGCCATCAGCAAGGAGATCGGCAAGCCCATCCAGATCAACATCATGGAGATCCGCGACGCGGAATCCGATGCGCAATTAGTGGCCGAGAACATCGCGGCGCAGCTCGAGAAGCGCACCAGCTTCCGCCGCGCCATGAAGCAGAGCCTGTCCCGTGCCATGAGCAAGCCCGGCGTCAAGGGCATCAAGATCATGTGCAGCGGCCGCTTGGGCGGCGCGGAAATCGCGCGTTCCGAGAGCTACCGCGAGGGCAGCATCCCCCTGCAAACCCTCCGCGCCGACATTCAGTACGGCTTTGCCGAGGCGAAGACCACCTATGGCCGCATCGGCATCAAGGTCTGGATCTACAAGGGCGAAGTCCTGCGCCGCGCGAAAGCATAAGAAGGAGGCACGAAAGACAATGTTAATGCCCAAGAGAGTCAAGCGCCGCAGGGTATTCCGCGGCCGCATGAAGGGAAGTGCCCACCGTGGCAACAAGGTCACCTACGGTGAATTCGGTCTCGTGGCGCTGGAGCCCGCATGGGTCACCAGCCAGCAGATAGAGGCGGCGCGTATCGCGATGACGCGTTACATCAAGCGTGGCGGCCAGGTGTGGATCAAGATTTTCCCCGACAAGCCCGTCACCGAAAAGCCCGCCGAGACCCGCATGGGTTCCGGCAAGGGTTCCCCCGAATACTGGGTGGCCGTGGTCAAGCCCGGCCGCGTCATGTTCGAAATTTCCGTCACGGATGAAGCCGTCGCCAAGGAAGCCATGCGTCTCGCGTCGCACAAGCTGCCCCTGAAGTGCAAGGTCATCCGCAAAGAAACCGAGGAAGGAGCGCAAGCATGAAAGCCGAAAAGCTGAGAGAGCTGAGCAATGAAGAACTGCTCAAACAGGAACACGAATTGAAGGCTGAGCTGTTCAACCTCCGTTTCCAGACCGTTACGGGGCAGATCGCGAATCCGCACCGCATCGGCGAATGCAAAAAAGACATCGCTCGCATCAAGACCATCTTGACGCAGCGCGCCG
>WREI01000022.1 GCA_009779405.1 Clostridiales bacterium | reverse complement strand
TCCGATAGAATCTGCGATAAGCATATGTAAAAATATACTCCTCGAAGTCCCAGAAGCACACTACAGCTCATTTCAGGATGTATTAGAATTCATCGCCTATCTATATAGTAGATACCAATTTTGTATACTTGAAGGCTATAAAATGAATCTGCCCAGTTTGAATGAATACGTTTTAGAATATTATCATGACATATTAAATTTCATATTTGACAAGATAGAGTCTGGTGAACTTGATGTCCTCCTGCTTTATCATCCGAGAATTCGCAATATGACTGAGGAATCCAACTCCGCAGATTGTGAATTTGCAGAAAACTTTCAGGCGGTACACCTTGTTTGTTTTGAGAGTCTGTGTGTGATATATGCTGAGGCAAGCCGCAAGGAAGAAGCGTATGTGTTGTGTCGAAATTTCAACGAAAAGTTGAATGGACTCAAAGCCTCATTGGGGGAGTTGTTGTATAATGTGGAATTAGAAAAGGTAGGTAGGATTGAAAAACTCATCGCCGATATAAAGCCTATATTGTCCGTAGAATGAGAATAAAAAACATTTTAAAGTGGCGACGCAAGAAACTTGTCTGAACCTTTTAATTTTTCCTCTTGAACAATTTAATTATTCCCCTTCGCCGTGTGCATTTCCGCTTTTCCGCTGAATGCCGAGTCGGTAAAATCACCGTGTACGGCAAAATGGGCAAAAAAATAAGGGCTTCCCCGACAACGCTAATGTCGGGAAAGCCCTTTAATACTGCGGTTTAATGCCGTGTTCCAGTTTGAACCTAAAAATAATATTGTATCAAAGACAGCGTTTACATTGACGATGGTTTTTCGGGAACCAATTTCGACAGACCCGACTTCAAACGGATGAAACGGGACATAGAAAAAGGGCGCATTAATTGTGTAATTACAAAGGATTTAAGCCGCTTGGGGCGCAATTACTCCATGACGGGCTATTACACGGACGAGTATTTCCCCGAACAGAATGTTCGTTACATCGCTATCAATGATGGTGTGGACACAATGGGAAATGGAAACGACTATGCCGCCTTTCACAATGTCATAAACGAGTTCTATCCGAAAGAAATCTCTAAGAAAGTCCGGCAAGTCAAACGCTCCAATGCCGAGAAAGGAATGTTTATGGGAAGCCGCGCTCCCTATGGGTACAAAAAATCCCCCGCTGACAAGCACCGGCTCATTGTTGATGAGGAAGTTGCTCATATTGTCAGACGTATCTTTACTGAGGTTGCAAATGGCAACAATTACAGACGCTTGGCGGGACAGCTAAATGTCGAAGACATCCTATCGCCAATGGCTTACTACTACTGTTGCATCGGTAAAGAAAATCCTCGTAGCGATGAGAGTATGCTTTGGGGTAGTGCTTCCATCAAGAACATTATCAGTAACCAAGTATATCTTGGCCACATGGTGCAAGGGTGCCGGGAGGTTGTTTCATTCAAATCTAAGAAACGACGTGTCACCGACCCGGAGGAATGGATTGTGGTAGAAAACACCCATGAGGCGATTGTCAATCAGCGGTTGTGGAATCAGGCACAAAGCGTGAAGAAAAGCGGTGTGTATTATCGAACACCCACCCAAAATCGTGAAGTATCCATCTTTGCCGGATTGGTAAGGTGCGCCGATTGTGGTTCCTCTATGGGGGCTTCGCTGAGGGGGCCAAAGCCTAACCAAAAGCTCTCCTATCATTGTTCTCGGTATGCAAATCACGGCAAAGAAGTCTGTTCAACACACAATATCCGTGAAGAAGTGCTTGAAGCGATTGTCCGAAATGATATTCGCAGCTATGCGCAACTTGCTGAGCAGGACAGGAAAGGACTTATTGGTCGTGTTTTACGAGCACTCAGGGATACGCTTCAGATTGAAACAGACGTAGCGGCAAAGCAGTTAGCTCGTGCCGAACAGAAGGCGAAGGAAATCGACGCAACTGTTAAGAGCTTATTCAAAGAGAAGATTGCAGGAAAAATTCCTGAAACCTTTTTCTACAGTCTTCTTACCGATTATGAGAAGGAAAAAGCGGAGTTGGAAGTGCAAATCCCTGAACTCAAAGCGAAAGTTGCGGCAGAGGAAAGTCAAGATGAAGATGTCCGCCATTTCGTGAACACCATTGCCAAGTATATCTCTGTGGAACAGATGGATAGATTCATGGCGCGGGAATTGATAGAATCCATTACCGTGTCTGAAACCTATAAGGAGAACGGTAAAACCATGCAGGATGTTACGATATGCTACAAGTTTGTCGGCAATCTTGACAAACTGCTGGAGAATAAAAAAGACGCTGCCTAATGTCTAAACACTAAGCAGCGAACTCTCTCGTGCGAATAATGGCTAACCATTCAAATTATACATTATTCGTTGGCGGAGAAGGAGGGATTCGAACCCTCGCACCAGTCATCCCAGTCTACTCCCTTAGCAGGGGAGCCCCTTATAGCCTCTTGGGTACTTCTCCGTTTCAATGCTTCCGATGGGAAGCACTGAAAGTATAGGGCAAGCGGCCATTTTTGTCAAGCGTGAATCAGCGGAATCACGCCCCCGTGAACTCCAAAACAATGCGCTCGCCCCAGAAGGGCAGGGCGTTGATTTTGAGCGTGTTGCCTTCGAGTATATATACCTGGCCATAGCTGTCCGCGCTGCCGGAAAACGCCCAGCTTGCGCCTGTGCCGCTGCCGTTCGGGTATATGCTGTCCCTGTCGTGCGCGTAGCGTTCGTCTTCGCCTGTTTTTGCGGTATAGGAAAAGGAAACGAGTTTGTCACCGTTGAAGCGTATATAGAGACGCTCGCTTCGGGTCTGGAAGGCAAATTCGCCGCCGCCCAGGTTGATGAACTCATAGAAATTGCCCGCTTCGCCGTTCTCCGAGGATACGAAACGGAAGCTGCCGCTGCCGGGGTCGAACTTGCTGTCATAGAAATAATTTGTGCCGTCAGTGCCCGCAATGGTGATGCTGTAATGATACGGCGCGGGGTGCCGGAATTCCCAGCCCAGATAGCTGTAGGCCAGCCGGGTCTCCTCCATATCCGCCTTATCCTCGTCGAACGTGGCCGTGAAAGCCAAGTCCAGCGAGTACAGGGGCATAAATAGGATCATAGAGGTGCCGCCCATATCGCCCTCGGGCAGCGTGGCGTCGTACTTGTCACAGGCCTCGCTCACCCGTCTCTCCATCAGGTCGCGGATTTTCTGGGACTGGTCATATGCGTCCGCATAGCTTGTCGCCCTGCGCGTGATCCCGGTGGCGGATGTGGCAGCTTGGTTGTTACTGCCGTTCGTATAGCCGGGCTCTCCGCCGGGGTGATTCGCGGCGGGGTTGTTGTTGCCCTTGGTTTTGCACGCGGAGAGCGCAAAAACCAGAGCCATCGCGATTGCGATTGCGATCCATTTTTTCATGTGTGGTTGTCTCCTTGTTTTGTTGTTCTTATTTTAGTCCGAAAGGGGTTGTTTAATTCGTCGGCTCCATGCCGTATTTTGCGATCAGGTCTGTTATGTCGGCGGTGAAGTCAAAGATGTCGGGCAGTCGGCGCAAGCTGCCCTCGCCGCTGAGCCAGACACCGCCACAGCTGATATAGATCCGAACCTTGCGGATGCCCGTGTCGTCGTGATAGAAATCGTCACCCCAAACGGCGTCCGCTTCTATGATGAAGCGGAGCTCCGCTTCCGCCGGACCCTCGGCCAGCGAGCTGATATCGCCTATCTGAAAACTGCCGCCGCCCGTGTTGCCCGAGCCGCCCGCCGTGGACGCCGCGATGAAGTTCATCACGATGATACTGCGCGAGACATATTCATCTGGCAGGGGCAGGATCAGATTGCCCGTCGCGTCATAGGCGTCCGGCCAATCGACGAGACCCGCCTGAAAATCCCGATAGTTGTACACGGGCAGGCTTATATCGGTGTGCAGCGCATAGCCCTCCGCGTCAAAGTGCGCTTCCGCCATGCCTGCGGGGATATTCTGCATCATATCCGCCAGCATACCGCTTGCGTCCACCTTCGCCGCCGCATAGATGCCGCCGCCATAGCTGCCCGCGGGATAGGCGGCGTCGGGCATATAGAAGGAGAATTCATAAAAGAAGCTTTCGAGCATGCCCGGATATCCCTGCGTCGCGCCGATATCCACCACGCCTTCCACGATGCCCTCAAGCACCCAAACGCAGATCGGCGGAGCACCCTGCACCTGCGGCGGCGTGGCCGCGGTGTCCCCGGTCGCCGTTTCGGAAAGCGCGGGGCTTGGCGAGGGCGCAGTTTCCAATATCGGCGGATTATCCGCAGTTTCGCCGCCCGGCGCGAATGCGCCGCAGAGGGCCAATATGCCCACGATGAGCAACGCCGCCGCAAGTGCGGTCGCGACTAAGATGAGCATCTTCTTACCTGCGTTCAGCGCCATAAAACGATTCATAATACCTCCTCCTTGCCTTGTCTTCCTCGCGCGAGCGGGGCTTGCGTATGCGGTATTCGCGGGTGGGCCGGGTACAGAGCCGCCCTCCGAAATCCCCTGCCAAACGGCCTGTGAAACGGTCTCGGGTATGGCGGCATGCGCCGCTTCCAGCTCAAAAACCTTGGCCAATATGGGCAGCGGAACGAGGGCATAGAGCTTGTTGCCCTTCTTCTCCTCCTCCAATACCAAGGCCTTGATCGCCTTTCGCCCGTGATAGAGGTGGTTGCGCACGGCCTCCACAGTGATGCCCATCTCCTCCGCGACCTCGGCGATGGGGCGCCCCTCGATATAGTGCAGCAGCACGGCCAACCTATGCCCCGGGGGCAGCTCGTGGATGATGCGCATGATCTCCGTCCGCTTCTCGGCTCTGTCCACCCATTCGGCGGGCAACACTTCCTCGGTATCGGCAGCGAACTCCGCCACTTCATCCATGGAAACATAGGCGATGCGACTGCGCTTGATGATATTCAGGCACTTGTTGGTTACAATCTTGTGCAGCCAGGCCATAAAGGCCCGCCCGTCGGTCAGACTATCCAACTTGGCGAAGACCGTGCCGTAGGTCTCCTGCAAGGCGTCCTGCGCGTCGGCGTCGGTTTGCAGATATTGCCGCGCGACATAGTAGGCGTAAGCCTTTGTCTCGGTATATAGGCGGCGTATCGCATGCTCGTCGCCCTTCTTTGCCAGCGCCACCATGGCCGGCAATTCTTTTTTATCCATCCATGCACCTCATTTCACTTATATAGACAACAGGAAGCGGCAAAACGTTAGATGAAAATCAGAAATTCCCTAAAGAAATTTTTTCGTCACCAGAATATGCCCGCGTAGCTCTCGAGAACAGGCTTTTCATAATAAAATGGATCTATGTCATAGATTTGTTTGCCTTGTATGATATACCATCGATATTGACGCGTGCCGATGTGCAGATTGATTATTTCGTGATACCCCAAGCTGACGCTTACATTCAAACGGTTGTCCGTAAACGCATTCATATCCGCAAGCATCCCTTCAATTTTCTCCATTGCGTCTTCCTCAAAGCGCTGCTTATCATCGGGATGTCCGGTAAATGAAATATGGATTGACAGGTAAAGAGGGCACATTTCAAATATATTGGTCGGCGTCAGCTTTGCAAGACATATCGCCCCTTCGGGCGTCTCCAAAAGCTTCTTGTACGTGTCTGTCTTAGTTTTCCACTGTTTGTTTTCCGGGAGATTCATATCCACAGAAGCTTTGGCCATAAAGCCGAATACATAGCTCGACGGCGCGAGGGGCATACCCTCCGTGCAGGCGGCATAGAAAGTCTTCTCGTAGTAGTCTGCTATATAATGCGTTACATAAGTTTCTATTTGGATGGACAAGGAACTGCGATTATCAAACACAAAAGTTCTGCGCTCCCCGTTTCCGTCATGATATTCAATCGCCCACTCGATATATTGCTGTGGTCTGGTGTCGACATGTTCGCAAATCGGCACATGCTCTATGTATTTATCTTCCCTGTACAAAAGCGTCCACGCATTTTCAAACATAGCGTTTAGCGTAGCCCTGTATTTCTCAATATAATCGGTCTTATATTCCCGTATGCCCTCAGTCTCCGCAATGCGGTCTTCTTCTGCAGTCAAAAGCGACCACAGATTCCCAAACGCGCCATTTGGCGTGTCCTCCTGCAGGTCGCTTTTCCTTTCGGCATCGCATGCGGCGGTACCGACAGACAGAATCAAAATGAGCACAAATGCCACAAGCTTTTTCATATTACAGGTTCCTTTCTGTATAGATGACTCCTTTCTTCTATATCACACAAACCAACAGATTACAAGCATTGCGACAGCAGACTTATGCAACTTTTATTCGGAAACATTTTATCAGTTATAACTGATAAACTTTCAAAAACAGAGCATTCTATCAGTTATAACTGATAGATATACGAAAATTAATGATTCCGTCAGTTATAATTGATGGAATTTTATCCAAAAACCAACGCCATGATTACTATAATGTTACGAGTTCGCTTTTCTCCATCCGCATCCGGTTGATGCGGCACTCTCTGAAAGTCCAGTAAACAGCCAAAAACGCCCCGACGAACGCGGTGAGAACGATGTCAAAACGGCCGTAAGGGAACCAATTGCGGAAGGGGTTATATATATTTTGGATCGGCGAATTGGCTAAATACAAGACCCACTGAAAAACAATTGCCAGTCTCCCGACGGGCAGGGCGATCCCCATGGCGTAGCCCAGTTGCGCAAAAAACGGTTTCCAGTTCTTTGGCAACTTATAGAAGGTCCATATGAATTTATCCGGGCGATCGTAGATCAGCATGGAAAGGAATTCTTTATACTCCTTATAGGGCAGCAGCGGCGATTGGTACCTTACAAACGCATAGTTGACTGCGACGATTTGCAGGGCAAAGACGAGCGCGTTCGCGATAAACAACGCGCCCCAGCCCAGCCCGAATACGGCAACCAACGGATTGGCTTCATAGGCCAAATCGGGCGTGCCGATATAGGTCAGGGCTCCGTCCGCCAGCGCCAGCAGTAAGTATGCCCCAACCAACACCCAGAACAACAATTTTCCCCGCTTCATAAATGTCTCCTGCTATCTATATGTTTCTTCACCCGTGAATAAGTATAACGGAAAGATCCCGCAAAAAGCAACATCATATCAGCTATAACTGAAAAATCTCCACATGCATTGCACATCGCGCGTTGCGCATTGTACATTGCAAAGCGGCATACATTTTCCCATGAGAAAAATGACGAAAGCGGCCCTATTGCCGCGCTTGCTTGCGCTCTTCCTCTGCCTTGCCTGCCTTTGCGCTTGCGCGCCGCCACCGATTACCGAGCTTCCGGCGGATTGGGTCTTTTCCGAGCTGCCCTTTGTGGCCCCGGATACGCGCGGCCTGATTGCGCGCGCGGAAAAGCTGTCCGCAAAGTTAGAGAAGAACGCGCCGACGGCGGAAGACCTGGCCGCGTTCGAAGAAATGGAGAGGGATTTTGCCCTGGCTCACTCGCGCTGTGCGCAGGCCTACGTGCTGCGCTGCCGGGATATGACGGATATGGCCCGGGAGCGCAGTTATACGGCGATAGAGGACGATCTGAACGAGGTCGACGCGCTCTTGACGGGCATTGCCGCCGCACTCATCGCGGGGGAGGGGGGCGGATTCTCCACGCACTGGCCCTCCGCAAAGAAGGAGGATTACAAGCGGGCGGGCAAGCTCAGCGCGCCCATACTCACCGCCGATTTGCGGCGGGAGAGCGCGCTCGTGAACGCCTATGATAAATTGGAAAGCGGATTTTCCGTGCGCTATGCCGAGCGGGACTGGACGATGGCGGATATCCTCGCGGCGGAGGGACTCCCCTATACCGAGCTGTTCGCGCTGTTGCAATTGTATGAGAAACAATACGCCGACGCCGCGGGCAGCATATACTATGAACTCGCGCTCCTGCGCCGCGGTATCGCGGAGACGATGGGCTACAATAGCTATACGCAGTACCGCTACGACGCCTATTGCCGCGACTATACGCCACAGGAAGCGGACGCGCTTTGCAGCGCCGTCAAGGCCCACTTTGTGCCGCTGCATACGGAGCTGGTCAAAGCCTATGCCAACGATTTGAAATATCTTTATGGCGCAACCTTCCCGCAAGTCTTCTATTGGGAACGCATCCAGACCGCCATCGCGCAGGCCCTGCCGAGTCTCGTCCCTGCCTGGAACTATATGGAGCTGCACGAACTCTTTGATCTGCGCGTAGACGCAAACAAGCGCGCGGGCAGTTTTACAACCTATATTTCGGAGTACCGAGCGCCGTTCCTATACACCCATTGGAACGACTCCGCCGCCGCCGTGGGTACCACAATCCATGAGTTCGGACACTTCGCGCGCTGTTACTTCATGCGGGACAGTTCGGAGAGCGCCACCCATTCCCTCGATCTCTGCGAGGTGGATTCGCAGGGTTTGGAGATGCTGCTCTTGCCTTGGTATGATACGGTCTATGCCCGCCATGCGCATGCGGCGGAAATCAGCGCCCTGACCGATGCGCTCTTCGCGGTGATATCCGGCTGTATGGAGGATGAGTTTGAGCGCAAAATCTACGATGCCCCCGCGCCGCTAAGCGTCGCCGAGATGAACGGCGTATACCTGTCCCTCGCGAACGAATACGGCCTGACCGCGCTCTACGGCTATAAGGGTACGGAGTGGATGGATATCCCCCACCACTATCAAGCGCCGCTCTATTATATCAGCTATGCCACCAGCATGCTCGCCGCGCTGGGGCTCTGGGAGACCGCGCAGGAAAACCCGCACGCCGCGCAGAAGGCCTATCTCAGCATCTTGCAGCGCAACCCCCACGCCGCTTTCCGCTGCACCCTGGTCACCGCGGGACAATGCGATCCCCTCTCCCCCGCGCGGGTGAAGGAACTGGCGGAGCGGGTGAAGTGGCGTTTTGGGGAAACGTAGGCACTCCTACACTTCCACGCATACCCCCGCAGAGAGCAGGACGATATAGCGCTCTGTGACCGGGATGCCCGTGACGCGGGCGAGGGCGGCGGCGTAGAGCTCGATCTGGTGTTTATGGCGTTCGGCGCTCTCCCGGGGGGTCGTGGTTACGCGGTCGCTCTTGTAATCTATGAGTATCCAGTTGCCGTCTTCGAGGAAGCAGGCGTCGATAATGCCTTGCAATAAGGTTGGCTCCGCCGATTGGAGCAATGGATTGCCGCGTCGCTGCGCTTCCTCCGGAAGCGCGGCTCCTCGCAATGACGGTTCATCCGTTGTCCCCGATCCATATAATTCAAGCGGCGTGAATGCGCAGACAAAGGGCAACTCGCGGTGACGCCGCGCCGCCGCGCAGAAGCGGGCATAGAGGGGCGTATTGCTCCACCACGCGGCCATACGCAATTGCGCGGGCGTGAGGGTCGGGGGCGCGATGGCGCGGAGTTCTTCGATTGTATGCGGGTGCGGGGGCAGGCTCTCCAAAAAGGCGTGCAGGTTAATACCCAGAACTCTGGCGTCGGGTTTGTCCGTATCAAAGGACAGGGGTTCCAGCTCCTCAAATTCGGTTTGCGCCAGCGCGGAGACCGAAAGTTTGCCCCGTTGCGCCGTCTCCGTGGCATGGGGATAGACCCAGGAAAGGTGCGCCGCGAGGGCAGCCGTATCGGCAGTCGTGCTTTCGTTGTCCCGCCGATAGACGCTTGCGCGGGGCAGGACAGGCGCGTCCGTATGCGCGTGCATGGGGACATATCCGCGCAAGGAATGGCGCAGCCAGGAGAGCCAGTCCCCGCCCGCAAGCGGGTTGGGCGCGGCTTCTTCCTTTTTCAGCTCCTCCGCCGCGTTTTTCAGGCCGCCCAACAGATAGAGCCGCTCCCGCGCGCGGGTCATGGCGACGTATAAGAGTCGCGTCTCCTCGGTCACCTGCTTTTGCGCGGCGGCGGCGGCGATAAAGCTGTCCTCCGCGTTGCGGCGCAGGGTTTGTGCGGCGTGGTCGGTGATGCGCAGGCCCAGTCCGTATTCCCTGTGCGGCTTGACGTCGCGGCGCTGATCCTGCGTATTAAACTGCCCCGCCAGGTCGGCCAGAAAGACAACCGGGAATTCGAGGCCCTTGCTCTTATGGACGGTCATCAGGCGCACGGCATTGCCCGCCGCCAAGGGTGCCGCGCCCTCGCGCGCGGAGGACTTGGCGTTGTCCATAAATTCGAGCAATCCATGCACGCCGAAGCCACCGCCCGCATCAAAGGCGCGCGCCTTTTCGAGCAGGGCTTCGAGGTTCGCCTGTCTTTGCGCGCCGCTGTCCTGCGCACCGATGGCGTCGTAGAAATAAAAATCGTCCAACAGGCGGGTGATCAGGGCCGCCGTATCCCCACTGCGGGCCTGCGCGCGATAGCCGTCCAGCATGGCCAGAAAGCGCCGCGCCTTGCCGTCTGTCTCCGCGGCGCGCAGGAAGCAGGCGTGGAAATGCTCCCGCTTGTCCTCGCCCCGGTTCTCGGCGCGTATGGCGATCAGATACTCGTCGCTGAATCCGCCGTAACCACTGCGCAACACGGCCAAGAGAGGGATATCCTGGCGGATATTGTCCAGAATGCGCAGGAAGGAGAGGACAACGGCCACTTCGGGCGCGTCGAAATAGCCACCCGCGCTCTGCGCAAAGCCGGGGATCGAATAGCGCGCCAAGACGCGCAGCCAAACGGGGATATGCCGAGCCGTGCGCATCAGCACGACAAAATCGGAATAGTTTTCATATGCGCCCGCGGCCATCAGATCCAATATGGTCTGCGCGGCAAACGCGGCTTCGCGTTCGGTTCCTGATTGCGCGGCGTCCTCTTCCGCCGTTTCGCCAGTATCAAAGATATGCAGCTCGCAACAGCCCGCGGGCGCGTCTTCGCGCCCTTGCACGAGCGCGGCGTTCTCGTCATAGGGCGGCTCGGTCATCCACTCGGCGAACGCGCGGTTTACGGCGTTGATCACGGCAGCGCCGCTGCGGAAATTGCGGTTCAGGTATATGGTCTGCCCCGAGACGGGGTCGCGGGAATAGTCCTCCTCCCGCCGCAAAAACAAGCCGGGGTTCGCGCCGCGGAAGGCATAGATGCTCTGCTTAACGTCGCCGACCAAAAACAGATTGTCCGGGCGGGCGATCTTCTGTAAGATCGCTTCTTGCACATCGTTCGTATCCTGAAACTCATCGACGATCACCTCGCGGTAGCGCTCCCGGTATTCGCGGCAAATCTCGGGCCGCCGCAATATTTCCAGTGCGTAACGCTCCAGGTCGGAGAAGTCCAATATATCCGCTTCCCGCTTTTTCTCCGTATATAATTCCAACAGCTTTGCGGTCGCGCTTATCAGGGCCGCCGCGCTTTGGGCAAAGAGCTCGGCGCTCTGCGCTTCGCCGTCCAGACCGCTTTGGAGCCGCCTGACGCTGCCGTTGATATAATCTTTCAATCTGTCCCGCGCGCTTGCGCAGGCTTCCTTGAGCGCCGCCGTCCGTTCGCGGTTGACGGGGATACGCCCAAAATCCAGCGCGCAGAGCACATGGACGAAATCGCGGATATTCCCGCAGAGGGCCACCGCGCGCGTCTGCGAAAGAATATCATCCAGATAGGCGCACATCTTCATATCGAATTCGGCGGCGGCCAGGCGCTTGGCGCGCTCTATGCCGTGAATCAGGGCCTGTGTTTGCGCAGTATAGAATTGCAGCATGACGGCATCGCGCGTCTGCGTATCCGCCAAAATGCTGCTTTGCGTGGATAGCCAGGTTTCGCGGTCGGGCAAGCTTTCCGTAAAGGCCAGCAGGGAGAGCAGCTGTTCGCGCAACTTGCGCTCGCCGTTGAACGCGGCGATCAGGGTGCGGAACTGCGGGGCGTCCTCGCTTGCCAAACGGGTCAAGAGTTCGTCGAGCGTCTTTTGCAGCAGCACCGCGCTCTGCGTTTCATCGGCCACGCGGGCCGTGGGCGAGAGCCCGCAGGCGGCAAAGTGGCGGGCCGTCAGTTTGGCGCAGAAGCCGTGGAAGGTGGAGATATCTGCCGCCACCACGGCGTCGGCCTGCGCGCGCAGGGTCTCCTTCTTATCGCGGTCTTGCTCGACCGCAAACGCGTCTTCCAAGCGCTTCGCGATGCGCGACTTCATCTCGCTCGCCGCCGCCTTGGTGAAGGTCATCACCAAAATTTCGGAGAGAGCCGCACCGTGCAATATATGCGTCAGCACGCGCTCGGTGAGCGTGCTGGTCTTGCCCGCGCCCGCGCCTGCGGAGACGAGGATGTTGCCGCGGGCGGCGATGGCGGCTTGTTGTTCCGGGGTGAATGGCATGGGGTTTCCTTTCCGGGTAAGTTGCATTCGTTTCAGGCGCAATTTATTGCGCCCCTACAGATTTAATATCGTTTTCGCGTCCAGTTCCAGCAGCTCCTTGAATTTCAGACCGGCCGCCTTCCTCCCAAACACCTTGTCCCGGCCGCAGATGGGGCCGTAGGCGCAGTATTCACAGGAGGACGCGTCGGCGGGGGCGATTTTGGCTTCGCCTTGCAGGATGCGGGCGACGGCGCGGCCCGCTACGCGGCGGGCGACGCCGGAAAGTTGCTGCAATTCCGCTTCCCAGAGGGCGCGCACGCCCTTCACCTCGCCGTTCTTGTCGGTTTTGACGCCGGGGATCGCGGCGGACGCGTAGGGGATATCCTGTGCGAAGCCCGCGTCCGAAGCGCGCAGGGCGGGGATATCCTTGGCGGTCAGACCGTCGAGGGTATGCAGGGTGTCGCCGCCGTCCTCCTTCTCGTAGTTCGCGTTCAGGCGCATATAGTACATACCCGCGGCGTGGGCGTTTTCGGCGGCCGCCAGCAGATAGAGCGGCAATTGCAGAGTCTTGCCGTTTTCGATATCGGCGGCCTTGGGTTCGCGCCCGCCCAATTTATAGTCCACGACGCGGACAAAGCGCTCCTCCCCGATCTGCGCCCTGTCCACGCGGTCAATCACGCCCGAGAGCGCGACCGGGTTATTGCCCGGCACATCAATTTGCAGCGGGGGCAGCGCGCCGTCCCTGCCGAATCTAAGTTCCGTCTCCGTTTGGCGGAACGCGCCCGCGCGGCTCTGGAAGATCAGGCTCAATATGCATTGCGAGAGCGCTTCGGCGCGCAGGAACAGGCTTTCGCGCAGACGCGCGTCGCGCTCCAACAGACCCTCGTTGTGAGCGGGGATCAGTTCGGCCAGAATCTCTTCCACATATTCGCCCGCGCGCTCGTCCGTGATATCGGCGATCACCTCGCCGTTGGCGTTCGCCTTGCGGACAAAGGCGTCCAAGGCGCTGTGATAAAAATCCCCGTCCTCCAAGCCGCTCTGCTGCAATTCCTCGCGCTCCCGCGCCGAGAGCCCGTATTTGATATAGTGCGAAAAGGGGCATTTGGAGAAGCCCTCAAGGCGCGTGGCCGAGACATGTTGGAGGGAGGGATAGAGCCGATTCGCTGTTTGCGGGCCGAAGCTTCCGGGGTCACGCAACAGGCCCGTGCCGTCCAACAGGGTCTGCAAGGGGGCGCTGTAGGCGCGGTGCCTTTCAAAATAGGCGATCAGCGTATGCACGCGCGGGTCGACGCTCCCCTGCTGGCGGCTCTGACGCAACAGGCGGGCGAGCAGTTGGAAGGCGGCGCGGTCGGTGGAGGGATATTGTATCTCGTTCTGCGCGGCGCTGATGATGCGCGCGTTCGGCAGCAACGCGCGCACGCGCTCCAATAGATAGGCAGGCGCATTGGTCTCCGCGCCGCTGCCCGTGGGATAGGAGAAGCTCAGATATTCGCGGGCTTTGCCGAGGGCGGTATAGATATCCAAGCGTTCGCTCTGCGTGAGGGCCGCGCTGTCGTCCCAGACGGGGAGTCCGTGGCTGCGCAGGGCCGCCAGTTCGCGGTCGCTGATAAAGTCCGCGTCGTTGCGCCCCCGAGGGAACGCGCCGTCGCGGCAGCCAAGGAAGAAGAGCGCGCGGACAGCCGAGCCCTTGCCACGGCGCAGGTCGCCGAGCGTGACGACATCTGCCGTCTCGGGGAGTATGCCGAGCGCCGCGTCCTGCGCGCCCTCGCGGAGCATAGCGGCAAATTCGCGGCTCTTGACGGGCAAATCTTCCAATATATCGTGGGTTTGGCGCAACAAAGCGCAGACGCCGTTCCAGACCTGCCTTGTGACGGCGGCCTCGGTCAAATCGCCCGCTTCTTCGCAGGCGCGGGCGCGTTCGCTCAGCTGCTCACGCAGGGCGATGGTCTCTAAATAGGCCGTGCAGGCCGCCGCCTTTTCCTTAGCGGTTCTGCCTTTCAAGCCTTCGCGCAAGGCGAGCAGCGGTTCCATCACGGTCCTGCGCGTCTCCTCCGCGCCCGGCGGCACTTCGCCGAAGTGCAGGGCATGGGTAAGGGAGGAGCCATAGATGCCGTAGCGCAGCAGATAGTTTTCAAAGATTTCCGCGTCGGCCTGCGGAATATTCGCGAACCCGCTCTTCAGCACGCGCAACAGGGCGGGAACGGCGTAGTTCCCCTCCGCCGCGTCGACCGCGGCCAACAGTATCTCCGCCGCGCCGTGGCCCAGGAGTTTGCGCTTGACGTTGTGAAAGAGCGGGATGCCGCGCAGGGCAAAGGCGCGCGCCAAGAGGGGCGCATAGGCGTCCAATTCCGCGGCGATCAGCGCAATCTCCCGATAGCGCACCCCGCTGCGCGCCAGCGCCAACACCTCTTCGGCCACGGTCTCCGCCTCCTCCCGCGCCGAGGGGGCGGAGAGTATGCGCACATTTTGCGAAGGGATATCCAACGGCACGGCGTCGTGGCGGAACAGATAGGTCTCCAAATGCTCCAAGGCCGTGGGCGGGCTGTGATATTCCTTCTCGAAATGTCTTGTGAACACGGGCAGGCCCAGAGTGCGCGCGTGCGCGACAAGGCGCTCGCCGATGCGCGCGTCCGGCGCGAACAGGCGGCTGTCCTTGGCTTCCTCGCCCCGGCGCAGGGCTATGGTCAAACTCTTGGCGCAGGCGAGCATGCCGCAGAGCAGGCCCAGCATCTGCCCCGTGGGGTTGTCCAACCCGTCCACATACACATGGCAGTCGGCGATAAAGGAATGCGGCAGGGCTTCCAATACGCGCGCGGGCAGGTCGTCCTCCGTGGCATATCTGCCCGTCGTCGCTTCCTCCTGCGCCCGATACAACACCAGCAGGTCTTCAAGTTTGACGCGCAGGGGGTCGCCCGCTTCCATCGCGGCCAGCGCGTCGGCCAATGCGTCCGGCGTGATCTCGCTGTTTTTCAGGGTACCCAGCAGGGTATCGACCTTGGCGGCAAAGCCCCGGGTCTGCGCGGCGCGGGCGAGGACGCCCAAATTCTGTGCCTGCTCGGCGGCGATCTTTTTCAATAGCATTACCCGCCCCTGCGCGTTCAGATAGGGCAAAGCCCGCCCCGTCTGCGCCAGCACGCGTTCGCAGAGCCGCGTCTGCCCGTATACCTCGACCCCCGCGATGCCGCCGCGCCGCGCCGCCAGCGCGCGCTCGACCGCATAGGTGAACTGCTCGGGGATCACCAAAACCACGCGCTCGCCGGCGTCCATATGCGCCAGCGCGCGCGACGTGATCGCATCCGTTTTACCGCTGCCCGCGCGGCCCGTGAAGAGGGTGAGTTTCATAGTTCTCGGTTCTCAGTTCTCAGAGCTTGCATTCGGTGTATATGTAGAATAACATCTTTTTTTGGGGGGTGCAAGGGCGTTTTCGGGCCATCGTTTATTTTCCAAAAAGACTTGACAGGCATGTATGTGGCGATGTATAGTATGTTAGACATTAAGAACGTTAAATTATACTTACTGTCAAAACAATCAGTCTGAAAGGGTTTATTATTATGTCATTCAACAGCAAAAAATCAATTGCAAGTATGGTCGCGGGCGCTCTTATGCTGATCGCGTATGCCATCTATGCGCTGGGGGCGCATGCCCCCGCCGCGGATGACTTGAAGCCCTGGGCGCTGGCTCTGCTGGTTTTTATCGGGATAGGTGTGGTCGCGGTCATTGTCATTCAGATACTGTTTCACATTGCGACGGCGATTGGGATCGCGGTGCGGGAACAGGAGCGCGACAGGAAAAAAATTGACCGACGTTTTGCGTCCCTAACGGTTGAGGATGAACGGGATAAACTGATCGGCCTTAAATCCTCCCATATCAGTTCCATTGTCGCCGGGATCGGGTTTGTGGCCGCCCTGGTCGGATTGGCCTTCGGCGCGTCTGCTGTATTCGCGCTGCACATCCTGCTCGGTGCCTGCGCCGTCGGTTCCGCCGCGGAAGGCATCGCCAGCGTCTACTTTTATGAGAAGGGCGTGCGCAATGGGTAAGAAACTGGTTATCACAAATAAAATACGAACGCTCCGATTTTTCGCGAACGAGATGACGCAGCTTGAATTGGCCGAAAAGGCCGGCGCGTCGCGGCAGACCATCATGGCCTTGGAAGCCAATAAATACACCCCGTCCTTGGAGTTGGCCTTTCGGATAGCGGACGCGTTCGGCGTTCCGATCGGAGAGGTCTTTGCGTGCAAAGCGGAGGAGGAGACACCATGAAAACAAAGACCTACGGATACAAGGGGACGGCAAGGATGGTTGGCATCCTATACATCATCGGCACCGTTGCGGGCATTCTGAGCACCTCGTTTCTCAGCATGCGAAACGAGACAGACTATCTCGTAAAGATTGCGGAAAATCCCAACGCCCTTGTTGCGGGTGCAATTTTGACCTTGGTTATGGGTTTTGCTCTTACCTTGATTCCGATGTTTGATTATCAAAGGGTTTCGGATAAGCGAACCAAAACCTTGTATCGGATAAGGCCCGGGTCACTACAACCCGTGCGCCGCATACAGTCCTGCCAGCGTGCCGTCCTCGGTCCAGCGTATAATCAGCTCGTCGAAGGCGTCTAAGAGCCATTTGTTGGCCTTTAGCGCGACGGGGCGATAGGAGAGGGTGGCGATGGGCTCACCCACGGGGCGCAGTGCGGAGTCGCGGAAACTTTTCATCAGCAGGGTTGGCAGGCAGAGCGCATCCGCCCGACCCGTCGCCAACGCCACGCGCAAATCCTCATAGCCGCCGCAGGACAGGATATCGATATCGGGCGCGCTGTGCTCCTCATAATATTCCAAGGCAGTCTGGGCGTCGCTCTTTTGCAGCACGCCGATATTGGGCTCGGGCGGCAGCGCGCTTGTATACGCATAGAGACGGCAGGGTTCGGCATAATAGGGGCGGCCCTCGGCATACGAATCCGAATGGATACCCGAAATAGCGAGGAGGGCCAGGTCGACCGACCCGTCGGAGAGCGCGGTGCGCACATTCTGGCGCGTCACGGGGATCAGTTCGAGAACCGCGTCCTCGCCGAAAATCTCGCCCGCAAAGAGCCGTGCCAGATCCGCCGTGAGACCAACGCCATCGCTGTGCAGACCGGGCAGATAGAGCTCCACGCCCACGCGTAACACGCCGCGCGCGCGAAAGTCGCCCATCTGCTCGCTCTCAAACGCAGAGCCGCGCGGAAAGAAGACGGCAAACAGGATGGCGATCGCGAGCACGGTAATCAGCCCATACAAAAGCGGGCGCAGGGGCAAGCGCTCCTGCCAGTTTTCGGGCAGCAGACGGCGCCGTCGTTTCTGCGGGCGGTGAAAGCGGGTTTCCATGGGGGTGGGATGCTACACCCGCCCGGCGTTCTTGGCGCGCTTGGCGGCAGCGGCTTCCGCGGCGTCCCTGCGGGCCTGCTCCATGGCGTCGAGGACTTTCTTTTCGATTTCGTCGCGCAATTCGGGGTTGTCTTTTAGGAAAAGGCGCGCGCTGTCGCGGCCCTGGCCTATGCGCAGTTCGCCATAGGAGAACCAGGAGCCGGACTTGTTCATGATTTTATGGTTGACCGCGTGGTCGATAACGGAGCCCTCGCGGGAGATGCCTTCGCCGTAGAGCATGTCGAATTCCGCCTGCTTAAAGGGCGGCGCGACCTTGTTTTTCACGATTTTGACGCGGGTGCGGTTGCCGTAGAACTCGTTGCCGTTCTTCAGGGACTCGATTTTACGCACATCCATGCGCACGGACGCATAGAATTTCAGGGCCTTGCCGCCCGTCGTCGTCTCAGGGCTGCCATAGCCCGCGTTGCCTATCTTATCGCGCAATTGGTTGATGAAGATGAGAACCGTATTGGTTTTGCTGATTGCGCCCGTCAGTTTGCGCAGGGCCTGGCTCATGAGCCGCGCCTGCAGGCCGACCTGCGCTTCGCCCATATCGCCCTCCAATTCCGCCTTGGGAACGAGCGCCGCAACGGAGTCCACCACGAGCACGTCTATCGCGCCGGAGCGCACGAGCGCCTCGGTGATTTCGAGGGCCTGTTCGCCCGTGTCGGGCTGGGAGACATAGAGCTCGTCCACGCAGACGCCCAATTTTTCGGCATAGAGCGGATCCAATGCATGCTCCGCGTCGATAAACGCGGCGACCCCGCCCAATTTTTGGCTTTGGGCAATGATGGTGAGCGCAATCGTCGTCTTGCCCGAAGATTCGGGGCCGTATATCTCAATCACGCGGCCGCGCGGCACGCCGCCTATGCCCAGCGCGAGATCCAAATCCAAGCAACCCGTGGGAATGACGCCGATATTCGTGCGCTCGCCCTGATCGCCCATCTTCATAACCGCGCCCTTGCCAAACTGTTTCTCAATATTCGCCAGCGCGATCTCTAATGCTTTTTCTTTCTCCGCCTGCATGTGAACCTCCTGATTTTTTAGTGAAGAGTGAATAGTTAAGAGTGAATAGTTGTGGTAAAAATTCCTGCGGAATTTTTATTTGATCAGGAATCGCTTGCGATTCCTGCCGCAACTCTTAACTATTCACTATTACCTGCCCGAACAAATTATACCACGAAGCGCGCTTAATGTACAGTATATTTCCGCCGATCCCGCCCATACTACACCCGAGGTGATGAACTATGGATGATAATAAAAACTATTTTCGGGATGAGAATTTCCACCACCCGAAGAAACGCGCGAACAGCGTATTTTACATTGTATTGGCCCTGTCGCTGATTGCGATAGGCGCGGCTGTGGTGATCCTGGCACTTTCGGGAAACCGCAACCGCAGGCAGGCCGAGGATCAGCGCCCCTATATGCAGACCGGCGCTTCCGACGATGAGACCCTGCAAGGCGTAGTCGGCGCGCGGGCCACGGCGGAGCCCACGCCCCTGCCGACTCTGCGGCCCAAATTCCCGCCCCTGCCCACGGAACAGCCACAGCCCGAAGGCGCCGCCGCGCCCACGACCGTACCTGCGGCAACCAAGGCCCCGGCCCGCGCCGCCAGCACGAGCAGCAAGGCCAACGCGCCCGTATCGGGCTCTGTGACGCGGGAATGGACCCTCGATAAGCTGATCTATTCCAAGACCCTCGATGCCTGGGTGACGCACAACGGCGTCGACCTGGCAGCAATGCTGGGCTCGGATGTGAAATGCGTGTTCGCGGGTACCATCGAGCGCGTATACCAGGATGACGCGCTGGGCTATACCGTCGTCGTGCAGCATACGAACAACCGCACGACCCAATATGCCAACCTGGCGGCGGACATACCCGTCCGCGAGGGCGATAAGGTCAACGCCGGCACCGTCCTCGGCAAGATAGGCGCATCCGCCCTCAGCGAGTGCGCAGACGAGAGCCATCTGCACTTTGTGCTGTATATGAACGGGAAGAGCGTCGACCCGGCGGAGTATGTGCGGATTGGGAGTAAATAGGCAGCAGTTGATTCCCACGCGCATTAAACGGAAGCCCGGTGTTGCCGATATGAACGGCGGCACCGGGTCTTTTTGTTTAGTGAAAATTCACTTCTTCACACCGAACACGGTGAAATTTTGCTTGCTCAAAAAAATGTATCTTGCTTGTTTCACCCGGAAGATATAAAATGCTTTCGCAAGCTGCTTTGCAGCGGTGAAAGGGGGCGACGGCTTTGGATCGGGAGATAGTGGATTATTTGCGGCAAAGGCTGAGCTTTTGGGATAAGCTGAGCGCTGCCGAACAGGAAGCGCTGGCCGAGAACAGTGTGCCGCAAAGATACCGCGCGGGGCAGAATGTCCACAGCGCGTCCAATCATTGTGTCGGCGTGCTGCTTATAAAATCCGGGGAACTGCGCACATATATGCTGTCGGAGGATGGCAGGGAGATCACCCTGTACCGCCTGTCCGCCGATAGCGTATGCATCCTGTCGGCATCCTGCATCCTGCAAAACATCAGCTTCGACGTCTTTATCGACGCTGAATGCGATACCGAAGCGCTGCTGATCCATGCCGGATATTTCGCCAAACTGCTCGAGCAGAATGTGCACGTTGAAAATTTTGCGCTGAAAATCGCGGCCGAACTGTTTTCCGAGGTCATGTGGACGATGGAACAGATTTTATTTATGCGCTTTGACAGGCGGCTGGCGATATTTCTGCTGGATGAAACCTCCAAGACGGGAAGCGATACGCTGCACCTGACGCACGAGCAGATCGCGAAATATATGGGCAGCGCCAGGGAGGTTGTGTCACGAATGCTGAAATATTTTGAAAGGGAGAACATTGTCCGTTTGTCGAGGGCCGGTATTGCCGTGACCGATAAGGCGAAACTCAGAGAACTGTGACGCGGTTACAGAACTTTTTTCCCTGATTTTATATACTGCAAGCGTATTATAAAATCAGGAGGTAAAATCATGTCTATACTGACAGTCACAAACGAGAATTTTGAAATGGAGATCATCCAAGCGGATAAGCCCGTGCTGCTGGACTTTTGGGCGCCCTGGTGCGGCCCCTGTCGGATGATCGCCCCCGTGCTGGAAGACGTCGCGAAGGAGGCGCCGGATGTCAAAGTGGGAAAGATCAACGTCGACGAGCAACCGAAACTCGCGACACGCTTTGGGGTAACGAGCATTCCCACCCTGGTTGTTATGAAGGACGGTGTCGTGGTGAAAAAGTCGATCGGCGCAAGGCCGAAAGCGGCGATACTCGGCATGTTGCGTTAAGGCGGAGGGACAGAGGGCGAAATGCAGTATTTTCTTTTATTCATAGAAGGGATGATCACCTTTATTTCGCCCTGCCTGCTGCCGCTGCTGCCGGTATATGTCTCCTATTTCGCGGCGGGCGAATCCAATAAGCAAAAGATACTCATCAATGCCCTCGGCTTTGTCTTGGGCTTTACGCTTGTGTTTGTGGCCCTCGGCGCCTTTGCGGGGACGCTCGGCAAACTGCTGAGCCAACATGCCGTTATCGTCAATATCGTAACCGGGCTCGTCGTCATCGTTCTGGGTTTGAACTTTACCGGGCTCTTCCGGATCCGATTTTTGAACCGCTCGAGCGAGAGAACCGCGAAAACAAAGGATCTCGGCTTCTTTTCATCCCTGCTCTTCGGCATCGTTTTCTCCATCGGATGGACGCCCTGCGTTGGCGCATTTCTGGGTTCCGCGCTTATGATGGCGTCGAATCAGGGCGGCACGCTAAACGGAGTCCTGATGCTGCTCGTATACTCTCTGGGTCTGGGCATTCCCTTTGTGGCAAGCGCCCTGCTGATCGACCGGCTCAAAGGGGCATTCGACTTTATCAAGAGGAACTATAAGGTGATCAACATCATTTCGGGCATCCTGCTCATCGTGATGGGCATTTTGATGGCGACGGGACTGATGGGACGCTATCTGTCCCTGCTTACATTTTAACGGGAGGACGTTATGACAAAAATTATGAAGACAGTCCTGTGGATTGCGGGCTTTGTCATTCTGATGGCAACCGCCGTCTTTGCGTATAACGCGCTGAGCGATCAAGTAAAGCCGAATATCGTGATCGAACTGACGCCGGAACCGGAACAGGGCGGCAATACAACGGAAGACACAGACAGGGAGAAAGCCCCTGATTTTACAATGCTCGATATAAACGGCAACACTGTAAAGCTGTCCGACATGGTGGGAAAGCCAATCGTGCTCAATTTCTGGGCGAGCTGGTGCCCTCCCTGCAAAGCGGAGATGCCGGATTTTGAAAAGGTTTTCGGGGAACTGGGCGATGAAGTGCAATTCATCATGCTGAATTTAACGGACGGACAGCGTGAAACAATAGAAAACGGCAAAGCGTTTATCGGCGATGCGGGCTATACCTTCCCGATCTTCTTTGACAGCATGCAGGAGGGCGCATATATCTATGGAATACGTTCCATCCCCACAACGATATTCATCGACAAGGACGGATATATCATAGCAAGCGCGCAGGGCGCAATCGATGAAGCAACGCTTCGGAGGGGGATAGAGTTGGCGTGGGGGGAATAAATGAGACCGAACGATTGGCGGTATAATACGAATTGCATCGACATGTACATCAAATTTTTTGGCATTTGTTTTTGTAGCCCAAGTATAACGTGCCGGTCTGCCCAAATCTTATAGAGTATCCTGTTCGTAAGCATATCAAAATCGGAGATTCGTCATCATACAAAAAATTGATCCAATTTCTCAGAAATACACCCCACGTGGTTTCAAGTCCACGGCTTTTACTCCAAAAGAATATGATCAATTCATCTTCGGGCAAATCAACACAGCTTGAGAGAAAACCCGGCAGTCCTTGAATGTTGTCATCGTTCCAATCGTTCATCCAATTATATTCTGCTTCTTGCAATGTGCATATCCAATTATTACTTGATCCAATCTGTAGGTTTTCCTTTTTGCTGTTTGGCGCATAATAAAGTGAATAAAGATTTCCCGCTCCAATCTGCAAATGATGCTCACTGTAAATATTATCTGACCAATATTTCGAAGCGTATTCTTTGGAAAATGGGCGAATATTTTTCAGATCATTTTCGTCTACGACGGGATTCCTAAAAATCCAATTCGATCCGTTTATATATAATGGGATGTATTTTTGCATAGCTCCTTCCTTCTCCTGAACCTAAAATCATGATACCATAAACAACAAACAATCTCAACTTTGCAGATTTTGCTATAAGCGCTTCATCAAACATAAAACAAATGCAAGCGTCTCGCCGACATAGGAAATCGGGGGCGGTTTACATTTGTTTCCAATGGCGGAAAGAGAGGGATTCGAACCCTCGTCAGGGTATTAGCCTGAACACGATTTCCAGAGTTGAGGCTTGTCTATGATGAAGCCGATTACCTCGCGGCGATGGGCGGCCAGATGACATCGGCAAAACTGGTAATTGACGGGCAGTTGAACGATATCCGGTTCACGCTGGGAGGGCCGCAGCCCGGGGATGCCTCCCATATCATAGCGCGGGGCAGCGGGGAGTTGCAGTGGGATAATACCGTGGTCGAAAATATATTCGTTACTAAGGACGGAGACAGCACATCCATGCCATGGAATGGAAACAGCACAGAGCATTTTAGGATTGATATCGAGATATACGACAGCGGTACCGGCGTTCTTACTATCAGTTATTATTTCGCATCTTTAAGCTATGAGGTTCGCCTCATTAGACAATGATGTTGGTAGGCCCATTTGGCCGTCGATGTCATGATGCTTCACTTTAAGACGCTATGTAGTAGCCGTAAATGGCGGGGAGTCAGCACACCAATAAGAAGAAACGCGATCATGATAATTCCTACAATCAAGGATAGCGCGCCCAAGAATGTTTTGGGGAATATTTTCAGCTTAATTTTTTTCATGGCGCTCCCTCCGCAGAGATTGTTGTCTCGAATTTATATCCGACATTTTTAACTGTTGAGATGCAATCCACAGCGAGCTTCTTGCGGATGTTCTTGATATGCGTGTCAACGGTCCTGTCCGAAGACATGGCATCAAGCCCCCACACGGCATCCAGAATCTGATGTCGGGGCAGCACCTTACCTTCGTTTTCGGCAAAGAATTTCAATATCTCTATTTCCTTTGTCGTAAAATCCAAAAGGTAATCATCTCTTGTTACGGTGTAGGCGGAAAAATCAATAACGGCATTTCCAATGGATAAGACTGTATTGTTGATGGGATTTGCTCGTTTCAGCAACGCCTCTATCCGCTTTACCAACACGACAGGAGAAAAAGGTTTGGTGACATATTCATCCGCCTGAAAATCAAAACTCTTGATTTGCGTGTATTCATCGCCGAGGGCGGTCAGCATGATGACAGGCATATGACTGAATGATCGGATATACTGCAACACTTCCAGGCCGCTCAGCTTGGGCAGCATGATGTCCAGCACGGCCAGATCCACCTTGTTTTCGTAAAAGGCGGTCATGGCTTCTTCGCTGTCAAAAACAGATAGTACGCCATAACCGGCATCTTTCAAAAATTCGCTGATGACCTGATTTATATTTTTGTCGTCCTCAACGATCAGAATGGTTTGCATGGCAGAACCCTATCCATTATTTGTTTTCTTTGTATTATACCCTGCCAATGTGAAGCTGGCGTGAAGTTGGTTGGAAAGCGTTGATAATGGAATTAGGGATGATGTTGTCTGTTTTCGATATCTATGTATGCAGATTTTGAGATCTCGTATGACAATGTTTATATTAGCGTCAACAAGGTGATACGGGATTTAAACTTTGCTTGTTTTATTCTGTTTGGTTGCTGTTTTATCGAAACCTTGAATAACCAAATTGGCACTTTGCGCCAGCCCAAATATGACGATTATGGAATAGAGCGCGTTGCGAAACCCGAATAGTGCCGCCCCCAAAAGGAGTACAGTGTAATCGATCAGTATGATGGATATGGACAGCGGCATATTAAAATGCTTATGCAGAATCAATGCCGCCGTGTCGGTTCCGCCCGTACTGCCACCGCCTAAAATCACAATGCCGACACCGATTCCCATGAATATTCCGCCTGCCAAAGCGGCAACAATATTGTGGGTTTGGAGCCGCTGTAACCCAGTTGTTAAGAACAAAAACAGCGATACTTCGCAGGTGGCCAAAATAGAACGAAACAAAAATGCCTTGCCAATGAATTTGGCTCCGAATATAAACAGGGGAATACTGATCGCCAAATTCGTCGCGCCCAGTGGGATATTCGCATATGCCTCAATAATAACAGAAAGCAACTATATCAAAAGCATACTCCACCCGGAAGTGATACTATTTTATCGTGGAATAAATTGCCCTCCACATTCACACACAATTCACAGCGCATCCGCAACTTCGCTGTAAAATAATCAGATAAAAAGCTTAGGAGACAACCCATGCGCAAACAACGCTTTGGCTTTATCATCGCAATCTTCGCCGCGATCCTCGGACGAATTCTTGTGACCCTTTTTCTTGCCTGCATGGTATTGTTCCACGAAGTTTGGCACGTCTATGATATCCCGTTTAACGTTATCGGCAGCTCCGAGAAGGAGACCGACTATGATTATTACCGCCACAGCAACAGCCGGGTGCTTTGGGATGTCGGTCTCGGCATGTTCACCGGATTCGGTTCCGAAAGTCTCAATGCAGAAAAAGAAGCGGCCATCCTCGCGAAATATTCGGATGCGGATTACCTCACCGAGGCGCAGGCGATCGAATACGACAATAACGGCAATATTGCGCGCATCTATCCGCAAGACGAAACGGTTTATTATATAGATTACGAATACACGGACAATCAAAAAGCAAAAGCAGCGGGATACGCGGAAGACGGAAGCCTGCGCTTTGAGAAACTGTATAACGAAAACGGCATCCTGGTGCTTGAAAGCGTGTATTGGGAATACGGATTGGATTACACGCGCGAATACGATGCCGTCAGCGGGCTGCCGCTATGCGAAACAATGGGATACCGGGAAAATAAAAAAGAGTGGGAGTATGATGAGCACGGGCGCCTTATCCGCGAAACGAGCGCCGACACAACGATAGAATACGCATACGATGCCTTCGGCAACGCGATCAGCTGCAAAAGGACGCAGTATTATACGGATGAGCGCGAGCCTGCGTCTTATACGCATGGCTGGTTTTGCGCATACGATGAGAATCACAATCGCACGCGCTTCCTCGCCTTTAACCAAGACGACGGGGTCGTGTATCAGCTGCAATATACCTACGATTGGGAGACAAACAGGGTTACGGAAAGCGCAATTTACAAGAGGGACTTTTATTACGAATTTGAATACCAATGGTATTCGTTTTTCAGGGGGTGGAGATAGGGGTAACGTCACGGCTCAATCAAAAATCCCTCCGGCATGCTCCAACACATACGCCATCATGATACTTGTCAAGGTCGGTTTGCGATTGCCGAACCAATGATCCGCCCGGCTATAATCGTCTTGGGCGCCGGATGCGCATGCGCTGAGAAAGTTGGCCGCAAAATCTTCCGCGCCAATCTCTTTCAGGCAGCGTGCAAGCGCGTCGCGGCTATCGGCATTGCATAAAGGAACATAATCCGCGTGCCCATCGCTGTTTATTTCGCAATCATACCAATACGGCAGCACGGCGTTCCTCTGCAACGGCGTCAGTTCCTCTATGGGACGGTCACAGAATTCATCAATAAAGCGGTTCCAAATTTTTGCTTCGGCTGACAACGCGGTTTTGCGGATATTGATCAGCTGTTTCCCAATGTGGCCAACCATAAGGACGCTCCCCGTTTCGGTTGCGTCAAAGAAACCCTTGCCGACTATCACCGTGACTTTTTCCGTTCCGGTATCGAGGATCAGGCAACAACGACCGAAAAAATCCCTGCGTTTTTTGACAACGCGCCCTGTATGCGTTTGATAGTTGTTAAGGTTCATCGGTTACAACGCAACCCTAAACGAATCCTTCAACCCCACAGTCCGGTTCAGCACGGGCAAATCCGCCCGGCTGTCCCTGTCCTTGCAATAATAGGCCATACGCATACCCTGCACCACGGAACCGGGGGCGGCGGCGAGGAGGGCGGGTTCGCAGAGCGCGGAAAGCACGCGCAGGGAAGCGGGGTTCAGAGAGTCGGTGAAATCCGGGGCGACTGTTTCATCAGTTGCGTCATCTTCCGCCATATCGGCATTCACCCGCCGCATCAGCGGTTCAAAATGGCGCAGTTCGCAGGGGGCGGCGTCCGCGGCGGATAGCCAGTGTATCGTTCCCTTCACCTTGCGGTTCGCGCCCTCGCCGCCGCTTTTGCTGGCCATATCCACGGTCGCATAAACGCAGGTCACCTCGCCGTTTTCGTCCACTTCATGCCCTTGATATTTGATAATATAGGCATTCTTCAGGCGCACCTCGCCCTCGGGCTTCAGGCGGAAATACTTGGGCGGTGGGATGGCCGCGAAATCGCTCTTTTCTATCCACAGTTCCCGCCCGAAGCGCAGTGTGCGGCTGCCCAACTCGGGGCGGAAGGGGTGGTTTTCCATTTCGATATTTTCCGAACCCTCCCCCCAATTGGTAAGGACGAGTTTCAGCGGTTCGGTGACGATCACCGCGCGCGCAGCGTTTTCGTTCAGGTTTTCGCGGACGCAGTGCTCCAAAACACCCGCGTCGACGATGGAATCGGCCTTGGCGACGCCGATGCGCGCAAGAAAATCGCGGACGGCGGCGGCGGGATAGCCCCGGCGGCGCATCGCGCAGAGCGTGGGCATGCGCGGATCGTCCCAACCCTGCACGTGACCCTCCTCCACGAGGCGGCGCAGATAGCGCTTGCTCATCACCGTATCGGTGATATTCAGCCGCGCGAACTCGATCTGGCGCGGGCGGGGGTGGAACTCGCACTGCTCGGTCACCCAGTCATAGAGCGGGCGGTGGGCCTCGTACTCTAATGAGCAGAGCGAGTGCGTGATGCCCTCCAGCGCGTCCTGGATGGGATGGGCGAAGTCATACATGGGATAGATGCACCAGGCGTCACCCGTCTGGTGGTGGGGCAGGTGCAAAATGCGGTACATGGCCGGGTCGCGCATATTGATGTTGGGCGAGGCCATATCGATCTTGGCGCGCAGGGTGCGGCTGCCGTTCGGGAACTCCCCGGCGCGCATACGCGCAAACAAATCCAAATTCTCTTCCACACTGCGATTGCGATAAGGGCTGTTCCGGCCCGGCTCGGTCAGCGTCCCGCGATAAGCGCGCAGCTCCTCGCGTGTCAAATCGTCCACATAGGCAACGCCTTTTTTTATCAGCTTAACCGCCAGCTCATAGCAAGCCTCAAAATAGGACGAGCCAAAGAGCAGCTTGTCCCAGGCAAAGCCCAGCCAGCGTATGTCCTCCAAAATGGCGTCGACATATTCGACGTCCTCCTTAGCCGGATTCGTATCGTCAAAGCGCAAATTGCAAACGCCGCCATACTTTTCCGCAACGCCGAAATCGATGGCCAGCGCCTTGGCATGGCCGATGTGCAAATACCCGTTCGGCTCGGGCGGAAAGCGGGTTTTTATCGTGGTGTTGCCGAATGAGAGGTATTCCTCTACGAATTCTTCTATGAAGTTGGTTGCTCTTTTAGATTCTTCCATGGGTGCTCCTTTTTATGAATCTCGTTCGATTTGCTGCATGGGGGGGAGGAAGATGGAACCGGCAAACTGGCGTTGCCAGCGGTTCAGTGGCCAGCCCTTTGGCATATCCACCACCAGAAAACTACCTGCCTCCAACACGCAGTCAAAATCCCTAAAATTACCAGACGCATCGGGGCGTTGAATTTCCAAGCTGAAATAATAGCGTCCCTGTGCAAGGCTGCTTGCGTCAAAGATAAAGCGATCTGTACGCGTTTCTCCCGCCGCTACGCTTGGCAATGAACCGTGCGTCACACCCAGTTTGACGCCGTTGCTGTCGGTGAGGATCATGCATAAATATGCGCCCTCTACACGCTCTTTGGTCGTCCAGCGCAACGAAAGACGCAGGAGTCCCTCGCTGTCCGTCATGCCGTTATCAATCTCCAAATGCTCCATGTGGGAGGGATAGACAAAGCGGCGCGATGCATTCGCAAGCTCCACCGCATCGCGCTGCTCCATATACATAGATATCGCCCGCTCTGTATCACCATCAAAAATCACCTTTCCATGATCCAACACAATACAGCGTGAACAAAGCTGGCGTATCGTATTCATATTATGGCTGACATAGAGCACGGTTCGCCCCTCGGTATTCGCAGCGTCGCCCATGCGCCCGAGACACTTTTGCTGGAACTTCATATCCCCCACGGCCAGCACTTCGTCCATCACCATAATCTCCGCGTCCAAGTGCGCGGCGACGGCGAAGGCGAGTTTGACATACATGCCGCTGGAATAGCGCTTGACAGGCGTATCGATAAAGCGTTCCAGCTCCGCGAACTCGACGATCTGATCGAATTTCTGCGCAATCTCCGCCTTGCGCATGCCGAGTATCGCACCGTTCATATACACATTCTCGCGACCCGTCAGTTCGGGGTGGAACCCCGTGCCCACTTCCAGCATGGCCGCCACGCGGCCCTTATACATAATCGTTCCCGCCGTCGGCGCGGTCACGCGCGAAAGCAGTTTCAGGAGCGTGGACTTTCCCGCGCCGTTGCGCCCTATGATGCCAAGGGCCTCGCCCCGTGGCACCTCAAAGCTGAGGTCATCCAGCGCAAGAAAGCGTTCGCCGGTATACCCCTTCTGCCCGATGCGCAATGTGGGGTCTTCCTTGCCGCGTAGTTTCGCGCCAAAACGCAACAAGTCTTCGCGGAGCGTGGTGCCGCCGATCGCGCCGAGCCGATATTCTTTATATACATGGTCAATTTTGATAACTGTATCACTCATATATTGCCCTCTAAATCGTATCCATAAAGGTCTTTTCCACGCGGCTGAACAGGACGATACCGAGAAATAACAGCGCCAGCGTTACGCCCCAACCAATGGCATAGAATCCCCAATCAATGCGTCCCGTACCCAAAAACGCATAGCGGAAGGCGTTGATAATGGGCGTCATGGGGTTGAGCATATACGCGCCCATAAAGCGTTCGGGGATGATGCCGATGTCATATGCCACGGGCGTGCCGTACATCCAAAGCTGCACCCCAAAGCCCACCACGAAGCGCAGATCGCGATACTTGGTCGTGCAGGCGGAGATAATAATCCCGCATCCCAAGGCCAGCAGCGCCATTTGCAGAACGAGGGCGGGCAGCAGCAGCATAAAAAGATTCGGGTGCACATTCTCGCCCAGCACGACATATATGACCAGTGCAATAGCGAACATAGCAAATTGAATTGCAAAGGAGATCAGGTTGGTCAGCACCGTGGAGATGGGCATTACAAGGCGCGGGAAATACACTTTTCCAAGTATGGCGGCGTTGGCAGTGAATGTATTCGCCGTTTCGGTTAGGCAAGTGGCAAAATAGTGCCATGCCACATTGGCGCAGAGGAAGAAAACGAAGTTCGGCACACCCGCCGCACCCAAATTCGCAATATTGCCGAAGATCAGCGTAAACACCATCGTGGTCAACAGGGGCTGGATAATCGCCCAAGCGGGTCCCAGTATGGTTTGCTTATACAGGGAGGTGAAATTGCGCTTCACAAAGAGGATTATTAAATCCCAATACTGCAACAATTCCCGCAGGTTCAGGGAGAACCAGGGGCTTTTGGGTTTGATGATGGTTTCCGATTCATGCATCGCAGTGTGCTCCCCTCTTTTTGCTTCCAAAGAACATACGAAAATACAGCAATGCAAGCTTGTCTGTCCTGAGAAAATCCGGCGCTCTGCGCAAATGCCAGAGTTCGTAAAAAAGCTCTGCTTGCAGAGTCGCCCGGTAATGTCCCCGTTTTTCACGCGGTGTCAAGCTGCTGCGCCTAATGATCATGAGTTGTTGCAAAATCAATCGATAGTATCGCCACGCGAAAAGCCGGAGCGATGCTTCATCCAAAAGATTGTGTTTCTGCGCAAAACGGTACGCGCAGGTCAGCATGCGGTTATGGTCTCGGTAAATATCCAAGCGCGGCGTGTTGCAGATGCCATCCGGGTGCGTGCAATAATGATACAGAGGAAGCGCCAAATATACAGCCTTCCGGGATGTCTCGCAAATGGCGATGCTCATCAACAAATCTTCACCGAATCTTATATCCATATAAGATTCATCAAAGCAATCGGGATCTATCAAATGCCTGGCCGCGCATTTCGTATAGACGGAATTCATTTTCAGCATAACCAGTGCGTGCAGCATAACCGCTTTTTCCGCTGTCCCTTCAGCAAAAACGCTGCCGTGGGGGAATAAATCGGCGCGCGATGTAACTCCATTTTCGTTATGCATGGCGTAACCGAAGAGCACCAAATCACAGGCGTGTTCCGCTATCGTCTCCGCCATCACCTGCAAAAGATTTGCTTCCACATAATCATCCGCGTCGACAAAGAGCAGATAGTCACCCTTTGTGTGACGCAGTGCATTGGTGCGCGCGCGAAAAACCCCTTGGTTTTCCTGATGAATCACGTGAAAGCGCGTATCTTTCGCGCAATAATCCTCGCAAATCTGCGGCGAAGCGTCGGTGGAACCGTCATTCAGCATAATGACTTCAAAGTTTGAATACGTCTGAACCAATAAGGAATCCAGACAACGCGCAAGGTATTTCTCCGCGTTGTATACAGGGATATGGATGCTGAATAAAATCTCTCTGCTCATCTTCTTCTCCGATAGTAAAGCAAAATAAAGTATAACATTGCAAACTTCTCTTTCGGTTGCAGCGTCGTTCTCCAAAGATACTTGTGAAAAACGCGCAGCTGCCCATAATCCGTTGCCGCTTTATAATGCGCTCGTTTTTCTATCTCCGGCATATCGCTTCTGCGCATTCGCATCAGGGTTCTCAAAAGCGAAATAAAAAAATCGCTTGCAAAGACTATGGAATTTTGCAAAGTCCAGGCGGAATGCCTATCCCCGAACGCGTATTTCATCTGCCCTACGCGTATGGTATCCCTGTACAGGTCGATGCATGGCGTGTGGACGATGCTCTCGGGATTGCGGCAATAATAATAAAGGGGGTAATCCACATAAACGGCCAGATGCGACTTCTCGCAGATATCCATCGCGATCAGCGCATCTTCGCCGCTGCGTATATCTAACAGCGAATCGGGGAAACAATCGGGGTTCACCAAGCGCTTTGCGGCACACTTGATCACCGCGTGATTGATTCGTGGGCCGAGCAAAGCACTATATAACTCCATCTTGCTCTTCTCGCCCTCTTTGAATATGCTTTCATGCGCAAAGGGGGGCGTGTTTACCTTGGTTTCGGTCTCCCATTTCAAGTAAAAGTTATACAGAACCAAATCGCAGCCATGTTTTTCAATGGTCTCCGCCATCACTTGCAGCAGATTTGCTTCTACATAGTCATCTGCACCAAAAATGAGCAGGTATTCGCCTTGTGCGTGGCGCAGTGCATTGAGTTGGGCGCGAAAAGCCCCCTGATTCTCCTGATGCACCACGCGAAACCTAGCATCCTTTCTACAGTACTCCTCGCAAATCTGCGGCGAACTGTCCGTAGAGCCGTCATTCACCATAATGACTTCAAAGTTCGTATAAGTCTGCGCCAGCACGGAATCCAGACAGCGCACAAGGTATTTCTCCGCATTGTATATAGGGATATTAATGCTGAACAGAATGTTATCGCTCATTTTTTCTCCTTCTATAGAGCAAACAAAAATACAACACAGCCAGTTTCTCTTTTCGCGACATATCACATTTCCACAACTGCGGAAACAGGGTGCGCAACAAGCGGTTGTTATTGATCGCTGTAATGAAATGCGCGCGTTTCTCCCGACGCGTCAAATCGCTGTTGCGTATGATAAACAAGGTTCGCAATAGCACGCCGAAAAAAAGGGCGGCATAGGCGCGGAGGGTTTCGACGTCCAACATATCATGCCTGCAAGCAAAATCATGGATGTACTCTCTGACACGGATGACGTCCTTATACTGATCGATACGCGGTTTGCGCATAATGCTGTCCTGCGCCTGATAATAAAAATAGAGCGGATTATCTATGAAGATGGCCTTGCGCGCTTTTTCGCAGACCTCCGTGCTTTGCAGGAGGTCTTCGCCGACTCGTATATCCATCATCCCGGCGAAATAATCGGGATCCGTCAGGTGGCCCGCTGCGCATTTTCCCCACATGGGGTTTAATTTGCCGGTGAACAATGCACGATACAATTCCTTTTTACTCTCCGCACCCTCTTCAAATATACTTTCATGCGGAAACGGAGACGCCGCCGCGGTGCTTTTTGTATCCGTTGCCAAGCTGTGATTGTAGAGCACCAAATCGCAGCCATGTTTTGTGATTGTATCCGCCAATACGTGCAAACAATCGGGGGATACATAGTCATCCGCATCAAAAAACAGCAGATAATCACCCAGCGCGTGTCGCACCGCATTGGTGCGTGCCCGAAAAACCCCCTGATTCTCCTGATGCACCACCCGAAACCTTGCATCCCGTGTGCAGTATTCCTCACAAATGGCGGCCGACCCATCCGTCGACCCGTCGTTCACCATAATGACTTCGAAGTTCTGATAGGTCTGCGCCAGCACGGAATCCAAACAGCGCGCGAGGTATTTCTCCGCGTTGTAAATGGGGATATTGATGCTGAATTTGATGCCCTCGCCCATTGCGCCGCCTCTGCTCATATTTCTACATCTATATTCTAACGCAGAGAGGGCGGGCTGTCAAATGGGGGATTTATCTAGACCGCGTCAAGATGTTCTGGGGAAAACGATTGGTTTGGATCAAGAGGCGGCGAGGGTGTTTTGGAGCGAGCCGAATGCCTTTTTCAACATAGCGGCGGCGTCTATCTTGCCACGGCCGCGCG
>WREI01000021.1 GCA_009779405.1 Clostridiales bacterium | reverse complement strand
GGCTGGCGTGGCATCGCTACTCGCTATGCAAAGCAGACGGACTCTTTCCTTGCTTCTCTGTACGTCAAGTGCATCTTCATGTGGTTACTGGTCGTCGCATAACTCGTGTAAACACTGTCTAGTGTAGTATTTGTTTTTCCATTGTGATACAATAGCTTTACGTTTTCCCTTATCCTTTCATTATTCTCGCAAAGGAGTAACTCATCTATGAAGAAGAACACCATCCTCATCCTTATCCTTGCCTTTGTGTTCCTGTGTTGCGCCGCCGTCGGGGTCTTTTTCGCATTGGATTTTTTCGCGCAGAGCGACGCCATTGCGATTCGCGAGACTTCCGTTGCGGAGTTAGACACATACATGAAGGCTCTTGCGCCCCAGCCCATTGTGAACGAGAAGGCCCTCGCGGCCCTCGATGCAGGCGCGACAAAGCACACGGCACAGATCGACGCCCTGTACTATTATGAGACCCCGGAAGGCTTTCTGATCAAAAGCTACTCGAAAGCATGGGGTCCGGCTAAGCTCAAAGATTTATACAATGAGCTGATGAAGAATACGCACGGAGAGGAACTGGCCTACCTGTATGACATCATTGTCTATGCGGAGTCGGATCCCCTTGCCGCCGCGACCCACGAGGACGTAGAGGACGAGGCCGTTGTTCTGTTGAACTTTCCCGCGCTCCCCGAGTCTTTCTCCTTCATCTTCCCCTTCACTTCGGGCCGTATCAGCCTGTATGACGGCGACAGCATCACCACGGTTGCGGGGATGGCATTCAACCTGAGCCACGAATATGGACATCATTATGCGGGCTACCATATGTTCCGTGATATTGACTTCATAAACGGGGAAAAAGGGGATATTGAGACGAAGGCGCTCGAACATGAGTACTTCAAGCTGCGCAACCTGCCCTCCGACATCCGTTACGCAATGACAGACAGCAAGGATTACTATAAGAACCACCATTGGTATGCCGCCGAGATTGCAGCGTTTGACTATGTGCAATTGCTGGGTTCGCCCAACGCGCGCAAAGCGTTCGCGTATATGGATGTCCCGCAGTGGATAGAAGCCGAGTATAAATATGATCCTGAACTCGGTTACAACGCCTTTGGCCAGGAGAACTTACTGATACCGACCGCCGCGGAAACGCCGGGACTGGCGGAATACTTCCATAGTTTTTTGGGGACAGAAGCGCCGAAGCCCGCGGCAGAGATACAGGAAATCACCATAGAAGTCAAGGTGAGTAGCAAGGGTTATAATTTTGTAACCGGACACGAATCTTTCAACCTTTACGAGTTTACCTGGAACATGCCCTATGCAGACGCGATATATACCCTTGTTTGCATCGACACCAGCGATGGCTATGATGTGCTGCCCATCAAAACCATATACCCGGGCGATAAGGCGATTGCCACCATCGGCACGGTCACCCGCAAAAAGGGCAATACCGTGTATATATATCCCGACGAGTATTTATTGGGCGTCCCGATTGCCGAGGGTACCAAGACCTTTTATGTGATCGTAATGATGCCGGACGGCAGTCTGTATCGCTCCACTCCGTTGGATTATAAGTTTTAAGGAAGGCGGGAAAAATCTATGAAAAAACTGACATTACTGCTCGCTGTCCTGCTGCTCCTGGCCGCGCTTGTCGGCTGCGGGCATGTCAAAATGGACATCGGCGTGGACGAAGCATACAACGCGTATATGCGTTATGAGATCACATGCGATCTTTCGGAACTGACAGAGACGCAGAGGGCACATGCCATAACGATGCTGAAGGACTTGAATACGCATTACGCCATGAATGGGTTTACGCTGCAAGCTTCGGAATTGAGCACCGAGCAAACAGACGTTTCCATCTCGTTTGAGAAAAAGCGTGCCTGCGCCAATTACGCGGAAGCTTTCGACGCGCTGCAGGAGATGCTTGCGGACACAAAGGCTTCACCGTTCTTGGAATTAGATATGCAGCAATATGTGAACGATTTCGAGATGGCATTCTCGTTTTCGGCGGAGACCGACGCTTCACGCATCCTCGCCACCGCACATATCGAGCAGTTCCCGCCCGACCTGCGCGCTGAAATTGAGGAGAGCATATACAGCCTGACGGGCGAGATTTGCCTGACCCTGCCCGCGACAGAGCTGATAGAGGGCAACGCCGAACGCCTGCCCGATACGATGCTCGTGCAGGCCACGATGCCCGTCAGCCTGACCGAGCGCACGCAAATTGCGCTCTCCACCCGCTTGAGCGCGGAGGGCGGCGTCGTGACGACCGACATTCAGGGGACCTTGGAGGGTCTGCGCGCCGTCAAGCAGAAGGATTTATATATACTCTGCGGCGCCGCCGGTTTGCTCTTGATCTGCATCGCGCTCATTGTCCTCCTCCTGATCCTGCGCATCAAAAAGAAGAAGGCAACCGTGG
This sequence comes from Clostridiales bacterium, assembly GCA_009779405.1. Classification (GTDB taxonomy): domain Bacteria; phylum Bacillota; class Clostridia; order Christensenellales; family CAG-138; genus WRCT01. The sequence goes on along the minus strand of WREI01000021.1, from coordinate 32,336 downwards.
CGCCCGCGCCCGAGCCGCTGCCCGACGCCGAAGCGGAGGAAGACACGGACGGAGAGTTGATCGTCAATACACAGGACGAAGACCCCGCGCCGCAGGACGATACCGCCGAGCTCGGCGAAACCGCTGCACTGTCAGATGAAGACAATGGGGAAGTCTTCTGAGGATTATTTGGAAGCAATATATCTGCTGAGCGGAACGACCGCATCTGTCCGCTCAGTGGATATTGCGCGCGAACTGGGATTTTCCAAGCCCTCCGTGAGCATAGCTTTGAAAAAGCTGCGCGCGGAGGGTCTTATTATGATGAATGGCAGCGGGCATATCGCCCTCACCGAGCGCGGGGATCAATTGGCGCGACGGGTCTGGGACAGGCACAAAACCATCTACAGCTGGCTGCGGGCCATGGGTGTGAGCGAAGAATGTGCCGAGAGCGACGCCTGCGGCATAGAGCATATCATCTCCGAAGAGACCTTTACCGCCATGCAGCGGGCGCTGGTGGCGCGTGAAGATTTACGATAGCGTATCAAATATAGCCATATACTTTACGGAATAGAGATATTTTTGTGAACTCGCCCATAAACTCCGTTGCAATTTTTTGCGAAAGCGGATACACTATGCTTGTTCGCGGGCCATGTGCCGCGCGGGCATGAATTTGCCGCTCGACGGCAGAAAAGAGGAATGCAATGGAAGAATTCGAAATGGACCGCGATCTTGTAACCTTTTCCGATGACGACGGAAACGAGTTTGAACTGGAAATCGTGGATTACTTTGATTATGAGGGCGAGGCATATGCCGTTATGATCGACACCGAGCTGCCCGAGGACGAGGAGGAGACCGCCGAGGCCTATCTCTTCCGCATCGTGGAGAACGGGGACTTTGATGAGTTCGTCCCGGTGGACGAAGATAAGCTCGAGACGATTGCCGCTTATTACGACACGCTGCCGGACGAGTGCGACGACGAGGATTGCTGTGCCTGCGACTGCGAGTGCAAGCACGAGTAAAACCAATCATCGACAAAAAGGGGGCTGACGCGAATCAGTCCCTCTTTTTTTAGCACAATTCAGCCCTCTATCGGCTCCGCAATCAGTACGCCCTCGCTTTCCTCTACGGCTTGAATCGTCTCTGCTTCGCTCATATGTGCGGGGAAACGCAATTGACAAAACAGGCCGATGCCGTGGCCGCCGTCCGCCTTGGCGGTCTCCACATCGGACAGGGCGATTTGCGTATCCTTCATCTTTTGGACAAAGCGCGGGATCTTCGTCACGTCTTCCAATATGATATAGAGGTTCAGACGACGCAGTTTTCTGGTGTAGGCGTATTCGAAGCGGTCCGCGAAGCTCATAATGAAGACCAGAATCAGGCAGACGGCGATGCTGCCGAGATAGAAGCCCGCGCCGACCGCGGTGCCCAAGCAGGCCGCGCACCAGAGCCCTGCGGCGGTTGTGAGCCCCTTGACGCGGTAATAGCGGGTGACCATGATGGTACCCGCACCCAGGAATCCGATGCCGGAGATGACCTGCGCCGACATACGCGTTATATCATGATCGAAATAATACTGCGACAGAAACTCCGAGGTCAGCATGGTGATCGCCGCGCCGAGACAGACCAGCATATAGGTCCGCAGGCCCGCCGGGCGGCGCTTGCGCGTGCGCTCCAGGCCCAGCGCGAAACTGCAGACGACGGCCAACACAAGCCGCACCGCGATTGTCAGCGGCGTGAAGTTCATCAGACCTATGTTTTCAAACCAAGCGTTCATTTTGCATTTCCATCCTTATAATGTAGTTCCATATAATCCTCCACATCGCATCTTGTGCCGCGAAAGGGGCCGGGGGTCTCCATTTTGAGAGAGACCAGCGCGGCGGCAAAGCGCAGGGCGGTCGGGATATCCTTTGTGTGACGTTCCGTGATATAGGCCGAGAAGCAGCTATCCCCCCGCCCCGTGCGGCCCGACAGGTTGCGTGGTCTCAGGGGCTCTGTATAAACGGTGACTCCGTCATAAACCAACACTTCGCTGTTGTGGGTGATCATCAGCTCCCTTGCGCCCCAGCCGTGCAGGATTTTGGCGGCGGCGACCCGGTTCTGCTCCCCCGTGAGTACTTCCGCTTCCGCGGCGTCGGTTTTCAGATAGCGGATCAGCGGCAGGAGTCTGCGCTTCTCCGCCCAATCCCGAAAGACGAGACGCCCGTCCCGTTCGCGGCGGCGCAACAGGCACTGCACATCCACGGCGGTATCGGCGCGCTCTGCGCAGATCTCGATCATATCTTCATCTATATCGCCCTGCACCAAGCCCGCAATATGATAGAGTTTCGTTTGCACATCGGGCAGTTCCGCAGGCTTGTAAGACTCGATCATCCCCATGCAGCGGCAGTCCCGCCGCTCACGGTCGGCGGTGAAGAAAGTGTTAGACATTTCGGTGTCCCGTGCGTAGGGGAGGGGAAATACGGTGATATTGGGCCGGGTGCCGAAAGCTTCGGCGTGGTTAGCGCCCGTCCCCTTTGCCAACACGGCGACCTTATGCCCTATGGCCGCCGCCGCGTTCCCGGCATAGAGCGCCGCGCCGCCCGGCATATGATAGACCTTGCCGTCAAAATCCGTATTGATATCCTGACAAACTTGTCCGATGATGAAAGTATCAAATGTCATACTATACCTCGCACTGTTGAACGATTTCCACACTGCCCGGATACCAGAGCATATAATCGCGCGCTTCGATGGCCGCCTTTAGGGCATAGGAATCGTGGATTCTGCGCGGGAAGAGCAGGGCGGCCTGTCCTTCGTCCCCCCACTGGTGCATATCCGAACCGCAAACGGGCAGGAGGGACGGGTGCTGCAGCGCCAACGCCAGCGCTTCCTCGTTCCGGTTCTTCTGGCGGGGATTGCCGTTCGCCACTTCCAAGCCGTGGATATATTCGGTCAGGATGGGATGCCCGCCGCGGAAGGGATGGGCTTGCAGGATCAAAACTTGGTCGCCAAAACGTTGATAGAATTCCGCGTGGCGCATGCGGCACACAAAAGGGTTGGCGCGCACCCACGCCTCGTCCACACCGAAGACCAAAAAGTCGTTGTCGTTGTCTGTAAATCGCAGTTCTATGCCGAAGATCACATCCAAACCCAGCGCTTCGCCCGCCCTTTTGGCCTCGTCATAGCCGTACATAAAGCGGTTTATGCAGCTCTGCCAATCCGTATGACAATCCATGAGGGAGAGATAAAAATTGTGCAGATGGTCGGTGATACAGATGCCGTCATAGCCCAAGTCCTTATAGATCCGCACGAGTTCCGACGCTTTCAGATAGCCGCAGCGGCTGGTCTCCGCCGTATGAAGGTGAATTTCATACTTATACATCTTCCAAACTCCTGCACGAACCGCGCACGATCAGCGATGGCGTTAAAATAGAATGGGAATAGCCCTTGGACGAGTCTCGAATCTTGTCGAGCAGCATATCCACCGCCATAGTCGCCATCGTTTTTTTCGGCTGTTCGATGGTCGTCAGGTTGATGGTGGGCAGACCCGCGTGGAGTATGTCGTCAAAGCCCAGCAGGGAGATATCCTCGGGGATGCGTATGCCCGCTTCCTGCGCCGCCTGCAGGACACCGATGGCCAGCGAGTCCGTCGCGGCGAAAATGGCCGTATGCGTCAGGGGCTTGGCGAATACATTTCGCGCGATTTGATAACCCGCGGAAATGGAGCTGTAGGGATAGCTGCTGTCCACAAAATCGGGCTCCATCCCATGCTCGCGGCAGGCGTCTATATAGCCCTGCGCGCGGTGCTTGTGCGTCGTGCTCCCCTTGCGTCGTCCCAGATACAGGATGCGTCTATGTTGCAAAGAGTGCAGGTATTCGGTTCCCAGATGCGTGCCGCGATAGTTGTCGACGGCGATATAGCTGACCGGCAGATCGTACAGGTTTTCACTCATAAACACAGTGGGTACAGAGGATAGATAGGGTTTCAGGCTTTGATAGGAGTTGCTGGTCGTGGGAAAGAGGATGATGCCGTCCACCTGTCTCCCGGCCAGGAGCTGGAACACCTGCTCCTCCTGCTTCGTATCGTGGGACGCGTTGCAGAGCATCAGATTGTATCCGCGCGCCCGCGCTCTCTCCTCGATATGGTTGGCCAGCTCGCTCATAAAGGGGTTGTCGATATTGGAGACGATCAGGCCTAATATCTCGGTTCTCTTAATGACCATAGACCGCGCGACATAATTGGTCGTATACCCCAGTTCACGACAGGTTTGCAGGACCCGTTTCCGCGTTTCCGCACTGACTTCCGGGCTGCCCGAGAGAGCACGCGAAACCGTTGCGTAGGAAACACCCAGAACTTTTGCCACATCCTTGATTGTAACCTTAGTCATCTTTCTGTATCCTCACTCCCTGCGAATCAAAAGTATATGAAAAAAACGCAAACGTTTCCGTCATACAACTTATTTTACATTGCAAATCCTGTTTTGTCAACGCCATAGCAAAAGAAAACTGTAATGAATTTTCGAAATGTCTTCAATATTATATTGACAAATTAAGATATGTAGGATATTATTATTATGTAAATAAATAAACGCAAACGTTTGCATTGAAAGGAGTCAGACCCGGGATGCTCAAAGTCGTATTGTTCGATATCGGGGGAACCCTGCATACGGTGCACAATAATCACGCGCTGCGAGTCGCATTTGCGCAACGCCTGATAACGCGTCTCGCCGATTACGATATTCATCTCAACACGACAGCGGAGCTGTTGGCCGCCCTGCTCTATGCCAACGCGGAGCGCTATAAACACTGGAGCGAATCCTCGCGCGTTGAATTGCCGCAGGCGCGCATCTGGAATGAATACTACTTGAGAGCCTTTCATATCGGAGAAGAGTGGCTTGCGCCCATCGCGGAGGAACTGAGTTTCCTGTACGATTACGCGCGCGTGCGCAATCTGCGGCGGCCGCGCGTCTTGGAGACGATGCAGGAACTGTCCGATATGGGTCTGCGGCTCGGGATCATCAGCAACATCATTTCCACCTCGTTCGTGCCGCAGGTGTTGCGCGAATACGGCATCGAAAAATATATGGAATGCGTTGTGATGTCCAGCGAGGCCGGATGGCGCAAGCCCGACGCCCGCATCTTTGAAATTGCCATGGAACAGCTTGGCGTGCGCGCGGAGGAGGTGGCCTATGTGGGCGACACCATTTCCCGCGATGTGCTGGGCGCGCGCAACGCGGGGCTGGCTTTGATGATCCAGATACGCAATCCCGCCATCGCGCATCGGGACGCGAAGTTTCGTGAGAACGCGCCCACGCCGGATTATCTGATTGATGAACTGAATGAAATACCGGATTTGATTCACGCATATATGATTTGAAATAACAACAGGAGGATGAAACACATGATCGACACCATTATCTTTGACATTGGGAACACCCTGCGCGTGGTTGTACCCGATAAGGCCTTTTCCGACGCGGCCGAAGCGGAGCTGATGCGTCTCGTGGGGACGACGGAACCGCACGACGTCTTTTTCGCAAAGCTAAAGAAAAACTGGGATCGCTATCGCAGTGGCGTAAAGGTATCGTTGATCGATGCTTCCGAGATGGAGCTTTGGAGCCAGTATCTGCTGCCCGACTATCCGCCCGAGCGCATCTGCGCGGTGGCGGGGCGCTTAACCCGGCTCTGGCGCGACCACGACGGCAGGCGCGTTGCGAGACCGGATGTAAAGGATACCCTGTTTGAGCTGAAGCGACGCGGGTATACGCTCGGTATCATCGCCAATACGATCACCGAGACCGAGATCCCCGATTGGATGATAGAGGATGGGGTCGCGCACCTGTTTAAGACTGTGATCCTCTCCTCCAAGGTGCGCATACGCAAACCGGACCCTGAAATTTATCTGCTGACTGCGCGCTGCATCGGAAAACCGCCTGCAAACTGCGCCTATGTGGGCGACAACCCCATCCGCGATGTGCAGGGTACCCGCGATGCGGGCTATGGCATGATGATACGCATCGACGAGCCGGATACCCTCATCAACGAACCGCAGGAAGTCAATCTGCACCCCGATCACACGATCTATAACATTTCCGACATATTGGCAATCTTCCCCCCCTTGGACACATAAGAGGAGAAAGAAATGATGCGGGAGATCGACGCTGTTTTCTATGATTTGGGCGGCACCCTTCGACTGGTGGAGCGAGACGCTGAATTTGAAGCGCGCGCGCGCCGCCGCATTGCGGAACTCTGCGGCGAAACGGGGGATGCGGATGCGTTCTGCGAATTTTTGGACTTTCGCTACACGGGCTACCGCAAATGGTGCTTTGACACGATGCGCGAAGCGACGGAAGCGGAGCTTTGGACGCGCTGGCTGACGCCCGAATACCCGCGGGAACTGATTTTGCAAAACGCCATCGAACTGACCATCGAATACCGCAACAAGGACGGACGCCGCATCGTTGCGCCTGGTGGTGCGCAGTCAATTCAGGACCTGCACACGAACGGCTATAAATTGGGCATCATCAGCAATCTCGTCACCTCGCGGGAGATCCCGGACTGGCTGCAGGAGGACGATCTGGAAAAATATTTCGGCGCGGTGCTGCTCTCCTGTGTGGAGGGTATACGCAAGCCCGACCCGCACATCAGCGAAAAGGCCTGCGCGCTGCTCGACGTGCGCCCCGAGCGCTGTGCCTATATCGGCGACAACCTGAACCGCGACGTCGAGGGAACCCGCCTGGCGGGGTTTGGCATCTTTATCCTCTATACCACGCCGCAGAAGCTGGCCCGCGAGAAGATTACGGACGAGAATCGCCCGGACGCGATCATCTTCAACTTCGCCGAACTGAAAGAACTGTTTCCCGCTGCGCCGCTTTTCGACGCGGGCCGGGCGAGAAAGGTGTAGCGCTATGCATGAGATTCGGGGCATTTTCATCGATTTGGGCGGCACTTTTCGCGTTGTTGTGGAGAATAAGCCTTATTCCGACGCCGCGAAACAACGCATCGTGGAATTGGTCGACACTCCGCTCACGGCGGAGACGTTCCATACTTTGATCGAGGAGCGCTATGTTGATTATCGGCACTGGGCGATACGTAACGCGTGCGAAGCGCCGGAGCATTTGCTATGGACCCGCTGGCTGGCCTATGACTGCGATAGGGAGCGTTTGGAGACCCACGCGTCAAAGCTGACCTATCTCTACCGCCGCTGCAAGGGCGAGCGCGTGGTCGTACCCGGCGGCGTAGAGACCGTCAAGGAGTTGCACCGTCGCGGCTATACCCTCGGCATCATCTCGGATCTGATAGGCTGCACCGAGATAGACGAATGGTTGGACGCCGACGCCCTGCGTCCCTATTTTTCCACGGTGCAGCAGTCCTCGGTCACCATGCTCCGCAAGCCCCACCCTGCCATATACTTTCAGGCGCTGCAGGAAGCGGGCGTAAGACCGGAGGAAGCGGTCTTTGTGGGCGACAATCTGAACCGCGATATCATCGGCGCGAAGGAGAGCGACTTTGGAATGACCCTTGGCGTGGAATATCCCGAGCTGGCACCGCTGAAACTGAACGCGACGAATATGCCCGACGGTGTAATCACACGTTTTACCGATCTGCTGCATATCTTCCCCGGCGTACCCGATGTAAAGCTGGACGCGGTATATAGAAGGAGTTTACCATGAACGAGCTGACTCTGCGCGGCGGCGAAGCTTTGGCGAGGGCGGTGGAGCGGGCCTATGCCGCCGGTGGCAACGATTATTCCATGGAACCGCTGCATTTGGCGAACGACGGCGCACCCATCGGATTGGTGCGGCTCGGCGATTCCGTTATCTTCTGCTGCCGCCGCGGTGAGCGGGAGATAGAGTTGACCGACGCCTTCACCGACCCGGCCTTTGCGGGCTTTGCGCGGGAGAAGATAGAGCCCTTGGATTTCGTCATACTCACCATGTATCACGAGAAATACACCTATCTGCCCGTCGCGTTCGCGCCGAGCAAGGTGGCAGACGGGCTGGCGGAGACCCTGGCCCGCGCAGGCAAGCGGCAGCTGCACCTGTCGGAGAGCGAAAAGTTTGCGCATGTGACCTTCTTCTTCAACGGCGGCAACCAGGAACCTTTTCCGAGAGAGGAGGATGTTTGCATCCCTTCGCCCAAGGGCGTCGCCTTTGATACGGTACCGGAACTGTGCCTGCCGGAAGTGGCGGATAGGCTGTGTTTGGGCATGGAAGAGGGTTATGATTTTATTGTGAGCAACTTCGCCAACGGCGACGTGATCGGGCATACGGCCAACGATGATGCGAAACTGCGTTGCGCGGAGATTGTGGATGCAGAGTTGGGACGCGTGCTGGATTGCGCGCGCGCGGCGGGTTATACAGTGTTGATCACGGCGGATCACGGGAATTTGGAGCGCATGCGCACGGCGGCGGGCAAGGCTGATGTGGCGCATACCGATAATCCGGTGGCCTGTATCGCTGTTTCGGCGGGTGCGGAACCTGTTCGCGAAGGTGGCGCGCTCTGTGATGTGGCACCCACGGTGCTGGCGGCTATGGGCGTAGAGCAACCTTCGTCGATGCAGGGCCGGGCCCTGTTCCGCTTTGGCGGAGACGCGGACCGCGTGCTGCTGCTGATTCTGGATGGTTGGGGCATTGACGGTGCAGGTGATACAAACCCCATACATCTTGCGAACACGCCCGTTTGGGACGCGCTGCTCAGGGAGCATCCGGTTGTATATATAGAAGCTTCCGGCGAATATGTGGGGCTGGCCGCGGACAAGGCGGGGAATTCGGAAGCGGGACACCTAAACCTCGGCGCCGGGCGCGTCGTACCGCAGGACGATGTGCGTCTCGACGCCGCGATGCGGGACGGCTCCTTTACGCAAAATCCCGTCTTTTTGCGGACGATGCAGAACGCCAAGGGCGGTGCGCTGCATTTGCTGGCCCTCCTAACCAAGAAATCCTCGCACGGCTCCATCGACTATCCACTGGCGCTGCTCGATTTGGCAAAGGCCGAGGGGCTGCGCGAGGTATATGTGCATATCATCTTCGACGGGCGCTCCACGGAACCGGGCAGCGCACCCGCGCTGCTTCGTGAATTGGGCGCAACCATGGAGGAAAAGGGCATAGGCATTATCGTCTCCGGCGTGGGGCGCGGCATTGCGCTGGACCGCGACCGGAACTGGGCGAAGGTGCGCCGCGCCTATGAATGCATTGCGCTGGGCTTGGGTGAATCTTATGAAGGATTTTAGCGCGTTCTTTGCGGCATACGGGCGGGGCGCATTCCCCGCCGGATTCGGCGTGTATCCGCAGAGCGTGCACGCGGCGGAGGGCGGCGGCTTGGTTTGCATGGCCGACGCCGGCGACTTCGATATGCTGGTTGCATCCGGCGCATGCAAGGTCGCGTTTCACGGGATGGACTACGGCACATATACCGTTGCGCCGCTTACCCATGGGACGGCGCTTGTCCTGCGCAGGCTCTTTCCCTTTACGCGGCCCGTACCCGTGCTCTCCCGCCCGCAGAGCTGCGGCGTGGGCGACCGACTGGGCATTGCGGGGGACGGGCTGTTGCGCGCGTTCGCGCAATGCAATGTTGCGCCCGTGCTGGCACAGCAGTCCGTTCGCGAACTGACACTGACGGGGCGCGGCTTTGCCGACGTGTTGGACGCCGCAAGCTTTGCGGTGTTCCGCAACGGCTATACGGGCGGCTTTGGCGCGGACGGCGACCACCTGAAAACGCTGGCGGATATACGCGACGCGCTGGATTTGGGCTATACGATGATTACGCTGGATTGCAGCGAACATATACGCGCCGACGGCGAGACGGACGCGGCGATTTATGACGCCGCCATCGCGTTTGCCGTTCGGATTTGGGAGACCTTTTTCAAGGACGGGCACTACAGCGCGGAGCTGGAAATTTCCATCGATGAGACCGAAACGCCCACGACGCCCGCACAGCACCGCTATATCGCCGAAAAGCTGCAAGGGGCGGGTGTACGCTTTGCGTCACTCGCGCCGCGCTTTTGCGGGCAATTCCAAAAGGGCGTCGATTATCGGGGAGATCTGGCGCAGTTTGAGCGAGAGCTTATCGCCCATGCCGCCATCGCAAAGGAGGAGGGCTATAAGCTCTCCATCCATTCGGGCTCCGATAAATTTTCCGTCTTTCCGATTATCGCGAAGCACTGCACGTGTTTTCATTTGAAGACCGCCGGAACCAACTGGTTGGAAGCGATGCGCGTCTGCGCGGAAAAGGAACCCGATTTATACCGCCGCGCGCACGCATATGCGCTGGAGATATTTGCGGAAGCCCGAAAGTATTATCACGTCAGTACGGATTTGACACGCATCCCTCCCCTCCCCTCCCTCTCCGATACGGAACTGCCCGCCCTGTTGGACGCGGACGACGCGCGGCAGCTGATCCACATCACCTACGGTTTTATCCTGCAAAATCCCGCGTTACGGGCTGCCCTGTTCGCCCTATGGCGCAGGGAAAGAGAGACCTACGCCTGTGCGTTGCACAAGCATATAGGGCGTCACCTCTCGCTTATCACGGGTAAACCCCTTCGGGGCTAACCATAAATACGCAAAAAGGAAGGCTGAAAAAATGGCACAGAAAATGCGCGGCGTAACCCTTCACGCAACTTGGGATCCGAAACCGGAGTTCAAACTCGGTTTCAAAGACATCGACAAGGTTCAAACCTATCTGGGCTCCTTGGTGTGGCGCGATCCCCATATCAGTATCGACGAATACGATATCCCCGAACCCGGCCCGGGGCAGGTACTCATCAAGGTCAAGGCCTGCGGCATTTGCGGGTCTGACGTGCACATGGCGCAAGCCAAGGACGATGGTTATATCTTCTATCCCGGCCTGACCGGCTTCCCCTGCATCCTGGGACACGAGCTTTCGGGCGTCGTCGTCAAAGGCGGCCCGGGCGCGCGGGACAAGATGACCAATAAGCCCTTTGTGGGCGGCGAATTGGTCTGCGCCGAAGAGATGCTCTGGTGCGGTTCCTGCCAGCCCTGCGCGGACGGCTGGCCCAACCACTGCGAGCGCTTGGACGAGATCGGCTTTAACGTCAACGGCGCATTCTGCGATTATATCGTGCTGCCCGATCGCTGCCTGTGGAGCTTGGAGCCCCTGCGCAAGCGCTACACCAATGAGCGGGACATTTTCCTCGCCGGATCGTTAATCGAGCCCTGCAGCGTGGCCTACAACGCCGTCATTGAGCGCGGCGGCGGCATACGTCCGGGCGATAACGTCGTCATCTGCGGCGCGGGACCCATCGGCATGGCCGCCTGCCGCGAACTGAAAACCATGGGCGGCGCGACCGTGATCGTCTCCGAGCCGCAGCCCGAGCGTGCCGCACTGGCCAAGCGTATGGGCGCGGATTATGTCATCGACCCCACCAAGGTTGACTTCACCGAGGAAGTCCTGCGCCTGACGGGCGGCATGGGCGCGAGCCTGTATCTGGAAGCCTCGGGCCTGCCGACCATCGTGTATCCCGGCATCGAAAAGACGATCTGGGAGGGCCGCACCCTGAACGCGACCGTCGTCATCGTCGCCCGCGCCGAAGCGAAGATCCCCGTGACGGGCGAGGTCTTGCAGGTGCGCCGCGCAAAGATTGTCGGCTCGCAGGGCCACAGCGGACACGGCACCTTCCCGCGCGTCATTGAGAGCATGGCCGCCGGTATGGATATGCTGCCCATGATCACCAAGACGGTCACTCTGGACGAGGTTCCCGAAAACATCCTGGCGCTGCAGACCGACCGCCAGAGCATCAAGATCACCTGCGTCATGGATTAATGAGGGGGCAGTATGGCTTTTAAGGAATATCTGACCACAGATTATCCCAATATCTTCTTTGAGGACAGCAAGGTCGGGCGCATGAAGAAACGGCTTTGGGACGCGTCCGAAGAGGAGATTCAGGCGATATTGGACGATTACGGTATCGGCTCCCCCTGCGAACTCGGGAAGGCGGGCTGCTATATCCAGAATACGCCCCGCGCAACCGTCATTGAGAAGCGCCGCAAGAATGATATCGTGCTCGTGCCGATAGGCTGCACCGAAAACCACGGCGCGCACAACTGCTCGGGTCTCGATACCTTTATGGTGCAGTTCATCTGCGAAGCCGTGCGCCGCAAAAGCGCGAAATTGGGCCACGAGGTGGCACTGGCCTTCCCGCCGCTCAACTATGGCGGGCATCCCTATCACCATGTCGGCATGCCCGGCACCGTGATGATCTCCGAAACGACCATCATCAACACGCTCTGCGACGTGATGGCCGGGCTTTGGGACGACGGCTTCCGCAAAATAATACTCGTGAACAACCACGGGCAGGACTGGATGATGGAGAGCGCCATCATGGAGTTCTTCAAGCGCTACCAACTGCCCGCGTTCGCCTGTGTCGTCGAATGGCACCGCGCCGTGCGTGAGTTCTTCTATCCGCTCGGCGACGAGCGGCCCGATTTTGTGTCCACGCCCTTTGTGCACGCCGATGAGTCGGAGACCAGCGCGGCGCTGCTGATGTTCCCCGAGATGGTGGATATGAGCGTCTGCGTGGACGCGACGCCCGTCAACTTCGGCTTCTTACAGGATGGCTTCTTCGACGGTTCCGTTGACTCCTTCCACCGCCCCAACCGCTGGCAGGAGATGGAAGGAAACGCCTGGATTGAGCGTTTCGGCACCCCCGAGGGCGTCGTCGGCAAGCCCTCGCGCGGCGACCCCCGCCGCGTGAAGCGCGCCGTCGCCGCCATATGCGAATACCTCACATTGATGTGCGAGGATATTTACGAGAAATATCCCGCCGGCAAGGTACCCGATCCCAGCAAGTTCTCCTTCCGCCCCGCGGAGGAGCTTGAGCCCTGCCTGCGCGAACCGCTCAGTGAGGGTTGGAAGAGCATACATGAGTTGCCAAGGCGTGGGATCTTCATTGACTAACGCTATGCCGATACTTGCGCAAACGGTTCCCATACAGTACGACACCCCCTACTCCCCCTATGCGGCAAAAGACTGGCGCGCCGCGTTTGCCGATGTGGCAAGGCAGGAGCTGACGGGCGTGGAGCTTGCCATTGCATATCCGGCGGAGGTGGACGCAAATGCCGTGTTGGCGGAGACGGGGCGCTACGGGCTTGCCATAGTGACCCTCTCCACCGGGCAGATTTGCGGCTTGGACGGGCAATTTCTGACGGCGGCGGACAAAGACGCGCGCCGCCGCGCCGCCGAGAGCCTGCGTGGGCATATACGCCTGTCCGCTAAGCTGGGCCGCCCCCATGTCACCGTCGGGCTGTTGCGCGGCGGCTTTGGGGAGGAAGCGGGTACGGAGGAACTTCTGGCAGAGATGCTTCGCCCCCTCTGCGAGATGGCGGAGAATGAAGGGGTGCGCCTGCAAATCGAACCTATCAACCGCACGGAGACCGATCTTTTGCATACTACGCAGGCGGTGCTGGATTTTTTGCATGGGCTTAATATGCCAAAAGCGATCGGTCTCCTCTTTGACAGCTATCATTCCGATTGGGAGGATCCCGATCTCCTGTCCGCGGCAAGGGCGGCGCTGCCTGTAACCTCGCACGTCCATTTTGCGGACAGGGGGCGCCTGCTGCCGGGCGAGGGGGGCATCGATTTCCCCGCCCTCACGGCCTTCTTGCTCGGCGCGGGCTATGCCGGAGCCTTCGCACTAGAAACCAGATGCCTGCCGTCAAAGGCGCACGTCCTCGCGCATTACGGCAAAAGCTTTCTACAGGCAACCAAAACAACAGGAGGAAGACCATGATCAACGTAGGCATAATCGGCGCGGGGCGCATCGGGCAGGTGCACGCGAAGAGCATCCTGACGGGCGTGCCCGAAGCCAGGATTCTGGCGATTGCGGATCCCTATCTCAGCGAGACCGCCGCCGCGTGGGCGAAGCAGGTGGGGATTGAAGGGATTTATAGGAATTACAAGCAGATACTGCAAGACCCGCGCATTGAAGCGGTGCTGATTTGCTCCTCCACCGATACGCACGCGCAGATCTCCATCGAAGCCATCGAAGCCGGGAAGCATGTATTCTGCGAAAAGCCCATCGACCAAAGTTTGGAGCGCATCGCCGCAGTGGAAGCGGCCCTGCGCGCGTCGCAGAGGAATCTGAAATATCAGGTCGGCTTCAACCGCCGCTTTGACCACAACTATCGCGCCCTGCGGGCCGCCGTGCTGGCGGGCAAGGTGGGCGAAGTGCAGTTTGTGCGCGTCAGCTCCCGCGATCCCGAGGCACCGCCCGCGGGCTATGTCGCGGGTTCCGGCGGCATCTTTATGGATATGATGATCCATGACTTAGATATGCTCTGCTATCTCTCGGGCCACGAAATCGAGGAGCTCTATGCGCAGGGCGCAGTGCTTATAGACCCGGCCATTGGCGAAGCGGGCGACGTCGATTCCGCCACCGTGTCGGCGCGGCTCAGCAACGGCGCGCTGGCACTGATAGACAATTCACGCAAAGCCGTCTATGGCTACGACCAGCGCGCGGAGGTCTTCGGGTCACTGGGCTGTGCGCAGAGCTATAACGATACGGCTTCCACCGCCGTCATCTCCACGGTCGAGGGCGTGGTTTCGGAGAAGCCGCTCTGGTTCTTTTTGCAGCGCTATATGGTCTCCTATCAGGCAGAGATTCGCGCGTTCTTTGACTGCATTGCGAACGATACCGAGCCTGAGGTCGGCATAGAGTCCGGGCGCATATCGATACGCCTTGCGCTTGCCTGCAAGAAGTCGATGGCGGAGCAGCGGCCCGTGAGACTCTCAGAAATCGCCGATTAAGACTATGGAAGAGTTGGGCAGCCGCAAAAAGCGCATTACACCTGCCGTCACCGTAATCATCCTGTTCGGCATCATAAGCCTTCTGGGTGATGTGGTGTATGAATCTGCGCGCAGTGTCAACGGGCAATATCTCAACATACTCGGCGTCAGTGCGGCGCAGGTCGGGCTCATATTCGGTATCGGCGAATTCCTGGGCTATTTCCTGCGCCTGCTTGCGGGTATTTTCTCGGATAAGCACGGGAAGCACTGGATCTATATCTTTGTCGGATACGGGATGCTCATCTCCGTGCCGCTGATCGGGTTTACGCAGAACTGGAACATCCTCTTTATCCTGCTGCTGATGGAGCGCATCGGCAAGGCCCTGCGCAGCCCGGCCAAGGATACGATACTCTCGGGGGTCGCGGAGAATCAGGTGGGCATCGGCTTCGCATTCGGCTTGCAGGAGGCCCTAGATCAGCTGGGCGCCTTTGCGGGACCAATGATATTCACCGCCATCTTCTTTCTCACGCAAAAGAACGGCATACCCCAATATCAGTTGGGCTATAAAACCCTGTTTATCGCGCTCGTTCTGCTTATGCTGTTTATTACCTTCGTGCATCGCAAGATACGAAGGGACAATCTGATTCCCCAAGTAGCCAAAAGGGACCGCAAGGCGAAGAAATTGCAGCGCATTTTTTGGATTTACACCGCCTTCACCTTTTTTGCGACCCTGGGCTTTGTCAATTTCAGCTTCATCGGATATCATCTCAAAGCCCAAGAGCTGCTCCCCGACGGAACCATCACGCTGCTCTATGCAATCGCGATGGGAGTGGACGCGGTGGTGGCGCTCATCGTCGGCCTGGCATATGACCGTCTGAAAAAGAAGACGGGGAAAAAGACGGGCGGTTTGCTTGTGCTCACCGCCGTTCCGTTTTTGACCCTCGTGATGCCATTTTTGGTGCTGTTCCAAAACAAGGCTTTAATCATCGCCGGGATCGTCGTCTTCGGCGTCGTGATGAGCGTGCACGAGACCATTATGCGTTCGGCCATCGCCGATATCACGCCCTTCCATAAGCGCGGCACCGGCTATGGCGTCTTCAATACCGCCTATGGGCTGGCCCTGTTTGTGGGGGCAGCTTTTATGGGTTGGCTCTATGATCTGCAGCAAAGCGGCATTATCATGGGCTTTGTCGTCGCCGTGGAAATCGTAGCCATTGTACTGTTTTTCATCATGCGTCACAAACTGCTTCGGAAGGAGTTGTCATAAATATGAAAACACCCCGCTACGCCATCGCATGCCCCACCAGCATGGGCGTGCGCATTACGCCGCCGGACAGGCAGAGCGTGCATACGGCGCACAATTACACGTTGCAGGCCACCAGCGCGGAGACGAATGTGCTCAATATCGCCGCAGCGCTGGGGCATGAATGTTTGGCGCTCACGAAATTTGTGGAGGACAGCCCCATTGCCGCCTTTATCCAGAGCGAACTGCGGGCGCGCAATATCTGCTATGAGGGCGCGCACGTGGCGCAGGGCGGTCCCTGGGGCTATCGGCATCAGTTCAATATTGCCGACTCCGGCTTCGGACTGCGGGGACCGCGCGTTTGGAACGACCGCGCGGGGGAAGTGGGCTGCACGCTGCGCCTGTCCGAATTCGATATCCCACGCATCTTTGGCGAGGATGGCGTGGGTATCCTGCACTTTTCCGGGCTGATTGCCGCGCTCTCCCCGCAGACGGCGCGCTTTTGCACCGCGCTGGCCGAGACGGCGCAGGCCTATGATACGCGCATCAGCTTTGACCTGAATTACCGCGCTTCCTTTTGGGAGAATCGCGAGACGGAGCTCTCCGCCGTCTTTCGCCAAATCGCGGAGCATGCCGAGATTCTGGTGGGCAACGAGGAGGATTTCCAGCTCGCCCTCGGGATACGCGGTCCCGAGACGGGTGGGCAGGCTCTCGCGGACCGGACGGGGGCATTTCGGGATATGATAGAGTGGGCGCGCAAAATCTATCCGAACGTGAAATATTTCGCCACCACGCTGCGTCAGGTTCTCTCCGCCAACGAGCACCTCTGGGGGGCCATCCTGTATGCCGACGGACAATTTTTTGTGGAGACGCCGCGCCCCATTCCCGTGCTCGACCGCATCGGCGGCGGCGACGGGTTTACGGGCGGCCTGCTCTACGGCATATATCGGGGTTGGGAGCCCGAAAAATGCCTGCAATTCGCCTGGGCAAGCGGCGCGCTGGCGGTGACGGACCTGCACGATTACGCCACGCCCGCCGACGAAGCGCAGGTCTGGAGCATATACCGCGGCAACGCCCGCGTGAAACGCTGATATAAGGAGGGAAACGATGCAAGCGGATATCGGGTTGATAGGCCTTGCCGTGATGGGCGAGAATCTGGTTATGAACTTGGAGAGCAAGGGCTTTTCCGTGGCGGTATACAACCGAACCGTCGAGAAAGTGGACGCCTTTGTCGCCGGGCGGGCGAAGGGCAAGCGCGTTTACGGTTGCCACAGCTTGGAGGCCCTGCGCGACGCGCTTAGCAAGCCGCGCAAGGTTATGCTATTGGTGAAGGCCGGGCAGCCTGTGGACGATTATATTGAAAAGTTGCTCGCCGTATTAGAACCGGGCGATCTGATTATCGATGGCGGGAACAGCCACTTCCCCGATACCGTGCGGCGCTGCACTTACGTGGAGAACCGGGGCCTGCTCTATATCGGCACAGGCGTTTCCGGCGGTGAGGAGGGCGCTTTGCGTGGCCCCTCCATGATGCCGGGCGGGTCAACCGCCGCCTGGCCCCTTGTCAAACCCATTTTTCAGGCCATCGCCGCGAAAGCGGTCGATGGCAGTACCTGTTGCGACTGGGTGGGCAGCGGGGGCGCGGGCCACTTTGTAAAAATGGTGCACAACGGGATCGAATACGGCGATATGCAGCTGATTTGCGAAGCCTATCACCTGATGCGGAATTTGCTGGGGATGGAGGCGGCAGAGATTGCTGCCGTGTTTGCTGAATGGAACCGGGGCCCGCTCTCCAGCTATCTGATTGAGATTACCGCCGATATTTTGGCTTACCGGGACGCGGACGGGGGCGCGCTTGTGGATAAAATCTTGGATGCTGCCGGACAAAAGGGTACAGGCAAGTGGACCTGTATCGCCGCGTTGGACGAGGGCGTACCCCTGACCCTGATTGGGGAAGCGGTTTTCGCCCGCTGCCTATCCGCGCAGAAGGCGGAGCGTATGCAAGCCGCGTCCGTATTCCCGCGCGAAAAGATTGTGTTTACGGGAGATAGGCAGGCTATGACAGACGCCATACGCGACGCGCTCTATGCATCCAAGATCGTCTCCTATGCGCAGGGCTACGCGCTGATGCGGGCGGTCTCGCAGGCGAACGGCTGGGATCTGAACTATGGGGGGATAGCCCTGCTCTGGCGCGGCGGCTGTATTATACGAAGCGTGTTTTTAGGGGAGATTCGGGAAGCTTATGCGCGCAATCCCGCGCTTACCAACCTGCTGCTGGATCCCTATTTTTCGCAGACCGTGGCGGGCTTGCTGCCCGCCTGGCGCAAGGTCGTGGCCGAGGCCGTGCTTGCGGGCATCCCCTCCCCCGCTTTCTCCGCCGCGCTGCACTATTTCGACGGCTATACCACAGCGAGTTTGCCCGCCAACCTCCTGCAAGCACAGCGGGACTATTTCGGCGCGCACGGTTATGAGCGCGTGGACGCACCTCGCAGACAGTTTTTCCACAACAATTGGACGGGAACGGGCGGCGCAACCGCCGCATCCACATACACAGTCTGAGAGAAAGGAAACGAATTTATGCAGCTTCCTTATAGGCCCAACATGCACGGCAAGGTTGCCGTGGTGACCGGCGGCGCGGGCGTGCTCTGCGCCATGTTTGCCAAGGCGCTCGCCGCCTGTGGCGCAAGGGTCGCCATTTTGGATTTGAACGAAGAGATGGCACAACTGACTGCAATGGAGATTGCCACCGAGAGGGAGAGTATCATGGTCGGCGGCGGCGCCATTGCGATCAAAACGAATGTACTCGAAAAGGAGAGCGTGGAAGCGGCGCGGCGCGTGGTGCTCAAGACTTTCGGCAGCTGTGACATTCTGATCAACGGCGCGGGCGGCAACAGTCCGCGCGCCACCACGGACGATGAGTTTTTCGATCCCGCCGTCTTGGCTTCCGCGGATAAAAAGAGCTTCTTTGATTTGGATCCTGCGGGCTTTGATTTTGTGTTCGGCCTGAATTTGAAGGGTACCCTGCTGCCAACCCAGGTCTTTGCGCGGGATATGGTTGGGCGCGGGGGCTGCATTCTCAATATCAGCTCTATGAACGCCTTTACGCCGCTGACCAAGATACCCGCCTACAGCGCGGCTAAAGCCGCCGTGTCCAACTTTACGCAGTGGCTGGCCGTGCACTTTGCCAAGAGCGGGATCCGCGTCAACGCGCTTGCACCGGGTTTCTTCTCCACGGCGCAAAATGCCAAGCTGCTCTGGAATGACGACGGCACGCCCACGGCCCGCACAGGGAAGATACTGCGCAATACGCCGATGGAGCGCTTCGGGCAGCCCGAGGAACTGCTGGGGGGCCTGCTGTTTTTGCTGGACCCCCGCGCTTCTGCCTTTGTGACGGGCGTGGTGCTGCCCATAGACGGCGGCTTCTCCGCCTATTCGGGAGTTTGAGCCATGGACTTGTGTTTGCGCGCCCGGTCGGAACGGGGCTTAACGAATGAGGAGCTACAGAGCGGTCTGTTGCAGCTGTTGCAGTCACGCCCTGCGAAGCGCGTGTTGATTATCCCGCCGGATCATACGCGCCTGCACAGCAACGCGAGCTTTCTGACAAATATATGCTATCATTATTATGCGAGCCGCGGCGCGCAGGTGGATATACTGCCCGCGCTCGGGACGCATCTGCCCATGACGCGCGGGGAAGCCGCGCAGATGTTCGGGGATATCCCCTTCGAGAGCTTTCTGATACACAACTGGCGCGCGGATTTGCTGCGCTTGGGGGAGATTCCAGGCGAGTGGATTGCGGCGCGCAGTGAGGGGCTGTGGACGGAACCCATAGAGGTGGAGCTCAACCGCCGGGTGGTCGAGGGCGGATATGATCTGATCTTATCGGTCGGGCAGGTCGTGCCGCACGAAGTTATCGGGATGAGCAACCACGCGAAAAACCTGTTTGTGGGCGTGGGCGGTGCGGATATGATCAATAAGAGCCATATGATCGGTGCGGTTTACGGGATGGAACGCATGATGGGGCGCGACCATACGCCCGTGCGCGCGATTTTTGACTATGCGCTTGCGAAATACCTGACGCAGTTGCCCGTTCTGTTCCTGCTTACGGTTACGACGGCACCGGAGGGCGAGATTCTCACCCATGGCCTGTTTGGCGGCGCGGAGCGGGACGCCTTAGAAGCTGCTATATTGCTTTCGCAGGAGAAGAATATCGATTTCGTGGACGAGGGCATACGGAAATGTATCGTTTACCTCGACCCGGAGGAATTTAAGAGCACCTGGCTGGGGAACAAATCCGTATACCGCACGCGTATGGCGATTGCGGACGGCGGTGAGCTGCTGGTGCTTGCCCCCGGCGTTGCGCGTTTCGGCGAGGACGCGCAGGTGGACGCGCTGATACGGAAATATGGCTACTGCGGACGCGAGACCGCTCTGCAACTGTTTCAGAACCCCGAAAACGCCGATCTGCGCGCCAATATGGGTGCGGCGGCACACTTGATTCACGGATCCGCCGACGGCAGGTTCGGCATCACATATGCGGTCCAACCCTCTTTCCGCAAAGAAATTGAATCCGTGCATTACGGAAGTGCCGATTGCGCAGAGATGCTGCGCCGCTATAATCTGCAAAAATTGCGCTATGGATACAATACCATGGCGGATGGCGAACGCGTCTTCTATATTCCGAATCCTGCGCTGGGTCTGTGGATCAACCGCGAGAAATTTATTCCATAATCCCCTCCCCAAAAAGCAAGCGCGGAGAACCGGGTTGGGGATGCCCCTCGCGTCCTCTCCCACCCAATTCCAATCCTTTTCAAAATCCCAGCCGACATTGTTTACATAAAATGCTTTGGACAGCAGACCTAACCGCGTCTGCATATTTCCCTCCTAACTGTATATCCCCAAAACAGCGAAGAACCGGTTGGTTCCGGTTCTTCGCAGACTGTGCACTGAATGAATTAGAATTTCGGATACCATCCGTCGCCCGCCGGAGCCGTCAGCTTGGCCCATATTAAGTAGTACAACGGTTCGGGATCACCGTTGTCATACTTGGGGGGAGAGTCGAGGTCTGTGATGCCCTTCATAGAGATCTCATTGAAGCAGAAGCCATCCGCGTTCGGCGTGAGCAGATCATAATCCGGCAGGATCAGAATCTGGCCATCTGCAAACTCGACGCGTACTTCATAAGACGGGGCGACCGGACGGATGAAGAAACAGAAGATATAGGGGCTGTCTCCTTCTGCGGTGGAGATCCAGGGTGTCGGCAAATCAACCCATGAGAGATCCCTTTCCGCTTCTTCATCGTGCTCATCGCCCGGATCCGCGAGAATCTTCACATTGTCGATCATGTTGCCATACCGGGTGTAATCGCCGCCGGTCTCATAGATCCACCAACCAGTGATGGTCTTGCCGGTCTTGTTCTTGATTTCCAGTCCGAGCAGTACATAATTGCCATAGAAGTTGTCATTGGTCTTGCCTGCCGCAACGATTGCGTCGACGATCGCGACTTCGCCGTCGTCATCCATGGGCTCATGTTCCCAGCCTGCCGCATCCTGGCCGCCCTTCATGGAGAACTTGTCGTGGTTAATGATCGTCAGATCGGGTAGCGTGGCATTGGTGCCGTCTTCCCACTCGACATAGAGATCACAGGTGCCTTCCGCCGGGCGAACCACATAGGCATAGACGGTGGAAGCTGCTTTGTCCGCATCCGCATCGGGTATGGGCTCTAAGAAGAGGGGGTTGCCCTTATCTTCCGCGCCGGTCGGATAGAGCCAAAGGCCGGTCATGGTGACGCCGGTCTTGTTCTTGAACTGGATCGCGTAGGGGGCATAGACGATTTCTTCGACGACGGGGTCGTCCACGGGGTCATCCACAGGATCGTCCACGGGGTCGTCAATGGGATCATCAATCGGGGGGTTGGGATCATCCACAGGGGGATCCACAACGGGGGTCGCGGTGCAAGCTGCCATCGCAAATGCGAGCAGCACCACCAACAGAATCGCAAGATACTTCCTCATATTGGCCTCCATTTTAGTTTTTTTGTATACATACCCACGCGCTGCCGCGTGGGGCAGTAACCGATATCACGGTCCCTCCCCCGGAGGGACAGGACAGCTTATGCTGCCCGCCTTGTCTATCCCGAAGCGAACGGCATCATGCGTTGCGGCGGGATAGAATGGGAATGCCCTGTTCTCGGTGCAGAGCACCCGGGGTACAGTCCGAAGCAAAAGTTCCAATACCCGCGCGTTGGGGCGATCCTTCTTTTGCGTCGGATCATTCTGACAGGAGATCACGGCAAATTCGGGTTGCAGAGCGCGCAATAGCACTTCGTTCATGGATTTGCCGTCGCCGTGGTGGGGCAGTTTCAGGATGTCGCAGGGGGGCAACTCCATGCCCTGCCAATAGTCCGCATAGGAATCGCCCGCTAAAAGTATGCGCCTGTTCGCGTATCCTGCCAATAGGAGAATACTGGAGCAATTTCTCTCTCTCGAGATTAGGCGCAACTCCGTTTCCGTGGGCAGCTCGCCGCTGTACAGCCTGTAAAACAGGGCTTTTTGGCGGGCGCGCAGTGCGGGGTCGGGCAGATAAAAGCGCAGACGCAAGTCACCTAACGCAAGCTCCTCCGCTGTGGCTTCCGCGCACTCCGTCCCCAGCGCTTTGGCCTGTTTAACGGTGTCGTTCCACAGGTTCAGCGCATCGCAGAGACCAACGACGGTCTTCACTTCCCGCTGCGGCCAGATGATCCAACGCGCGTCCGACGGCGGAAGGCAGAGGGCGATCATGCGGCGCACCGGGATGTGGCGCAGTACTGCCAGGGCACCGCCGAAATGATCCAAATGCAGATGCGACACGACCAATAGGTCTATCCGCTCGATGCCCTCCCGCATCAGGTAATCGATGCAGGAAGTTCGCTTCGAGCCCTGCACAAACTCCACAAGCGGGCGGCCACAGTCCACCAGTACGGTGCGGGTGACGCCTTCCGTCTCCAAGCGGATCAGTATGGCGTCCCCATCTCCCACATTGATGCAATCAATCCGCAGCATCGGTTTCCGGCGTCGGCCGCCTGCGCCGCCAACGCACATACATGCCCCAACTGAACGCGGAGCCGATAAGCAGTCCCGGCAGGACGACCTGGGCATATAAAAGCAGCATCATGCCCAACAGCTCCCGCTCCATCAGCGACAGCAGGGTAAGCAGCACGGCAAGGGCGAAGACGGCCAGCCAGCCATAGATGAAGGGCAGATAGCTCTTGTCCTTTAAGACAAACCAGAACGCGCAACAGGGTATGCTGCCCGCAAGCCCCGGGAGTATGGCCGGCACCAGCTTCTGAACGAACGCGGGCATGCCTGACAGCGCCTGCTCCAAGGGGTCACCGACCAAAAACCACCAGCAAAAGCCGTATATCAGCACAAACACGATGCTCAGGCAGAACGCATACAGCAGTTTTGCGCTCTTGGGACGCCCCTCCGGGGTCAGGAACAGACCCGCCCAAAAGCGGTCTATCTTCCTGCGCAAAGGAGTTGTGCTCTGCATCTCGGTTTCCGCCTTTCTTTATTTCGGGGCCAGGCTGCGCCAATAGATCCAGTAGGACTTCACGTTGGGATACTGGGAATAGATCAGCTCAAAGTCGGGCGCCTTCAGGTTGACCTCTTCCTTGGTGAAGGGGGTGAATTCATAGGTGTAATCATCGCGCGTGGACCAATAGGTGCCGCGGGCATTGAAGGGATCCATGCCGCCGCTCTTGCCATCCGGGCCGCCCAAGCTGTACAGGATGAAGAAGCGGGCGCCTGCGGGGTTATCTGTGCCTTGCGTGACATACAGATAGTCGCAACCCATGAATGCCGTGTAGGGCTGCAAGCCCGTGACCCACTCGATCGTCGCGCCGCTGTTTACGTTGTCGCGCTTTCCAGCGGAACAGAGACCGATGGTCGGACCCTTCAGGGACTTATTGACGGCTTCCACAACCGCGTCGCCATCGTCCAATTCCGTCTGGGTCAGCTGCGAGAAGCGCCAGAACAGCTCCACGCCGCCGTTGTTCTCATCGAATTCCATGATGCCCGGCGAGTTTGCCAGATACTTGTGGTAGGTGAATTCGAGGGGCTCGCCAAATTGCTTCTCATACTGCTCTGCCATCAGATCGCCGTCGACAATCAACTGCGCCCACAGCGCCGCATAGGACGCGGAGGTGATGTCCTTGGTGTAAACGGTCCAGAATTGCGTGTTGTTCCCGGCGGCATCCTTGTAGCTGCAGGTCTCGGTATTGTAGCCCTCCACAATGTCCCACCAACTGGTCAGCGGGCAACCGTCGGGATACATCTCTGTGTTGTAATACCAAGGGCTGAACCCGGCATAGGCGGGCATCCCGAAACGGAGCAGCTCGGGCGCCACATGCGCGGCAACACTGCGCGGCTGATAGATGTCCAGATAGCCATACTGCACCAGCTCATAGTATACTTCGCCGCTGTTATCCTTCACTTGCAGCACGTCTGCGTTGATGTTGCTGCTCTCGGCTTCCATGGTAATACGATCCGCCACGTTGTTCGTATCGCATTCCACATAGACGAACTTGCCCTTCAGCTCCGGAAATTCCTTTTCGATCTTTCGGATGAGCGTATAGGCGTTTGTCGTCGTCGAATAGATGGTGATGCTGCCGGGTTCCTCCAGCGCCATCGCGAGCAGTTCGGGCAAATCCATGCCCTCCCAGTCCGGCCCATCGGGCTCGTCGGGTTCATCGGGATCGTTGCCACCGTTGGAGACGGGGGGCTTCGGGTCGTCGCCGGACGGCCCTGCTGTGCAGCCAATGACAAAGGTCATTGCAAAGACGAGCAAGAGCGCAATCAAGCAGGTGATCAGTTTCTTCATGGGTGCCGTTCCTCCTTTATTTTTTCATTTCATTCAGGGTTGGGTGCTGTGCGCGAACTTAATCAGCCGCGTAGTGGCTTTGTTATACACATTCATACGGGCGGGATGCAGGACAGCGTGTATCTTTTGATTGACATCATATTCCTTCAATCCGATTTGTATGGCCAGCAGCTCCGCGCCGTTGATGGTCAGGGTGATCAGTGTTTCGCTGCCCGCCGGTTGGCTGGCGTACACGATCGCTTCCGCGCTGTGCTTATGCCCCGTTTCCTCGATGCCCAGGTCTATCGTCTCGGGGCGCACGCCCAGCACGCATTCAAACTCCTCATGCAGCGGGATTTCTTCGTCGGTCTTGATGTCTTTCTGCGGAAAACGGTACTCGCCCAAGGGACTGCGCACCAAGATGGTCTCGCCGTCATAGAGTGCCAGACCGTCGACAAAGTTTATGCGCGGATTGCCGATAAAGTCCGCCGCCTGCAGGTCTATGGGGTTCGTGTAGATGCCCAGCGGGGTATCCAACTGGGAGATCTCCCCCTCTTTGAACAGGGCGATCTTGGTGGACATGGTTAGTGCTTCCACTTGGTCGTGGGTGACATAGATGACCGTCGTTCCCGTCTCTTTGTGCAGACGCTTCAGCTCGGAGCGCATATCGATTCTGAGACGCGCGTCCAGGTTGGAGAGGGGTTCATCCAACAGCAGCAGTTTTGGGCCGGTGGCGATGGCTCGGGCGATGGCCACGCGTTGCTGCTGTCCGCCGGAGAGCTCGTTGGGATAGCGGTGCTCAAACTCCTCGATGCGCATCACCTTCAAGGCCTTCATCACGGCCTCGTGTACTTCGTGCCTGTGCATACGCTTGATCTTCAGTCCGAACGCCACGTTGCCGTAGACCGTCATATGCGGCCACAGGGCGTAACTCTGGAAGACGAGGTTCAGGCCGCGCTTGCTCGGTGCCTCGAAAAAGGCCTCGTCGGTATCGATCATCAGGCGATCGTCCATCGTCATTCTGCCGTTCTGCGGTTTTTCCAAGCCGGAGATCACGCGCAGCGTTGTGGTCTTGCCGCAACCCGAGGGTCCCAACAGGGTCATAAAATCGCCATCCTCGATTGTGAGGTTGATATCCCGCAGGACATGGTTGGTACCGTAAAACTTATCGATGTGCTCCAGCACTATTTTGCTCATGGTTCAGTATCCTCCTTTATGTAATAAACCGACTATATGTGCGCGGGGAGTGTGAAGTGTGGAGAGTGGAGTTGCCGTGAGAATTATCTGCGACAATTCTTTTAATTGAAAGAATGTTCGGTGTAAAGATATGGAATGCAGGAAGCTTTATTTTGAAATGCCGCAGGCATTTCCACCTTCACTCCACACTTCACACTATTGGCCTACCCCCAACTCTTCCCGACATCCGCCCCAAATATATTCGCGATCCCATAGCAGATCAGTATGAACACCAATATCACGATGGCGATCGCATCCGCGCCCTGCGGCATGTTTTTGGAATATTCGAAGGCCAAAAACGGCAGGGTTCGGTTGGCGGGCGACATCAGCACGGCGATCAAGTCCAGCTCCTTGGTGATGGAGATGAACACGAGTATGAACCCGGAGATAAACCCGTTCTTCGCGAGTGGTATGATAATCCTGCCTATTCTGCGCCAGAAACTGGCGCCGGCGATCTCCGCCGCTTCCTCCAATTCCAGACTGATTTGCATCATGCTCGCCGTACCGGAGCGGCTGGCAAAGGGGAAATGCTTGACGATGGATACCAGCACAATCAGGGTGAAGGTCCCGTACAGGGAGGGGATGAGCCCGCCCAACCTCGGCTGCGAGAACATCGCGAAGTATATGGCGCCGAAGGCCACGCCCGGCATCAGATAGGGAATGAAGACCAGCTGTTCGGTCAGTTTGCCATACCACTTGCCGCGCCCGCGGGTGGTGATATAGCCCAAAAACTGCCCGCTGAAGGCCGTTAGCGTGGAAGCAATGATGGACAGCTTCACCGTATTCCACAACGCGCTCATAAAGTCGGCGTTGCGGAACAGACCGTCATAGGCCAAAAATTCCAAGGGGCGCTCCGCCCAACTGCCGGTCCACGCGTAGAGGGTCAGATTTTCTATGCCATAGCCGCCGCCGGTGCGGAGCTGGAAGCTCTCCATCACCAGCGCGAACATGGGTACAACCATGGCGGCGAAGAGGAAGACCACGAGAAATCCCAACAGCGGCCATTTGGCCCAGCCTATATGCATCAGATTGCTGCGCGTACCCTTGCCGCCGATGGTCGCATAGCTCTTCCGCACGCCTATAAGCCGCTGGTTCGCGAAGATGGTTCCCGAAGCCATCAGGATGAGCAGTATGCTGATGACAAAGCCCACCCGCTTCGGCGAGCCGTTCAGGAAGTACTTCAACAGCGTGGAGAGCACCTGATAGTTCGTGAACTGCCCCAAGTTCGCCGCAACGCCATAGGAACCTATCGATTTCGATATGGTCATGATGGCGGCGGAGAGCAGGGCAGGCATGACAAGCGGCAGGGTGATACTTCGCAATATCTGTATTTTGTTGGCCCCCTGAATCTCGCCCATCTCCTCCAGCTCCGAGTTGATAGAGCGCAGCGAACCGGAGACCATGATGTATGCGAAGGCGTAATAGTGCAGGGTCATAACCAATATGATGGCGACGGGCCCATAGGCAAGCCAGTCCGGGACGGGTATCCCCATGCCCGTCAGCAGACCGAGACTGCCCGCCGTCGATGTTCGGAACACCGCCAGCCAGGCCAGCGATTTGCACCAGGACGGGATCATATAGGGTACGATGATCAGCATGCTGAGTATCTTCTTCCCCGGGATATCCGAACGCACCATCAACCAGGCCAGGATGGCGCCCAAGGGCATGGAGATGATCGTCACAAAGAATCCGATCATCAGTGAGTTCCCCAAAGCCGGCAGGAATACGCTGGTTCCCAATACCGTTGCGAACAGATATCTCCAGTAGAACAGCGTCAGATCCCCAATCTCCGCGCCCGGCAGATTCCGCAGTTCCGCCTTCGCTACCGTGAATGTGTTGCTTATCATGGTGAGCAGCGGGATCACAATGAGACAGAACAACATGATGAGACATACAAATACGATCACATTAAACGGATTGCGCAGCAAGCCCATAATCTGATTCCACAGTCTCTTCCATGAGAACGGCCTTCGTTGTCGTTTCAATTTATCCATGCATTATGACAACTCCTTCTTCAAAATAGTGTATACGTCGTATATATCCGTAATCTCGTGATCCGGCGCAAATCCGTCGTATTGGCCGATATCCTTTAGCGGCGTCAAAAAGGATCCGATCTTGAACACTTTGCCGAAGCCCGCCTTGCGCGCACCCATCACATCGCGGGACAGGGTATCGCCCACAAAGGCGCACTCGGACGCGGGCAGGCGCGCCTGTGCGAGAGCGATCTTGAAGATGCTTGGATGCGGTTTGCGATAGCCGACTATACTGGAGAGCGTGATATCGTCAAAATACTGACGCACGCCATATTCCTCCAGCGTGGAGAATACCTGAAACACGCTGGCCGTATTGCTGACAACGGCCACATATAAGCCAAGCTCCTTCAAGCCTTGCAGCGTCTCCGCTGCATGCTCCCGGAGCTTGCGGTCAAAATAACTGACTTCCCACATATGCGCAATCTCTTCGCTGACGGCTATCAGCTTTTCCCTGTCCACAGGGATGCCGCGGAAGCCATAGTCCGGCCAAAGCTGTTCCGGCTTCAACTCCATCAGCGTATACTCAGCCTCTTCCTTATATCCGAGAATTTGCGGGAATACATGCTGCCAGAGCGGCCATTCACTGCGATAGGGGATGGCGATACCGTGCTTTTTCAGAATTTGAAAGAGTTTGTAGGCGCAGGCGCGCTCATTCCGCCCATCGGAATGCAAGTCCTCCAAGGTTCCCCCCATATCAAACATAACTGCTTTGATCATAGATTACACCTCGCTTTTTCACGCCGATATCCGCAAACGTTTGCGTAGATTTCTTCTATATATATTTTATGAAAAGGTAAACAAAATGTCAAGTATTTGTGAAAGAAAATTAGCGAAAAACCCTTGTTATTTATACTATAACTATGGAAATTATAGTTCGGCTGCAACTACTCTCAAAAATGAAAATCCGCACAGTTGTCCCGACAATACAATTTGTACGCATTTCTGTCTCAAAACCTTAAGCCCTTTAACCTTCAAGTTAACCTTAAGGTTTACTTTACACAGAACATTTACAAGAAACATGGCAAACAAACGCAAACGCAGGAGCCTCTTTTTCAAAAAAAGCCGTGTTTATAGGCTTTTTCCGTTCTTTGAAAATCGAATGTAACATAAATGCGAAATTTTAAAAACCATGTTGACTTGCAAGGGACTGTTGGGTTTACGCTTCCCTTGCGCAAATGGGAGAGCGCACATATGGGAAAAAATCATCGCTATAATTCAATATTCTTGCTTTTGCTCGCAGCAGTCATCCTGTTCTGTGCGCTGCTCGTCGGGTCACGTTATACGCTTGCCGCAAAGCCGGACAAGCTTGTCGTTCTGGAACAGGCGGCGGAACACGTGTTGGACTTAGGCAGCGCTGAGGAGCGCGCCGTCAACGGCGCGAACGTCGTCTATTGCGAGGATCCGAGCATCCTGTCCGCGGAATTGGCGGATGGCTTGCTGCGCGTGCGGGGCCTGCAGGCCGGAAGCGCGACGCTCTATGTTTCCTCCGACGTGGGACTGGTGCTCCCGTATTCCTATCAGGTGCGCGATCCCCTGGGTATCTCCGCCTATACGTTGAAAAGCGGCGGCGAAGTCTATTTGCCCGCCGTCGGACAATCCGCTTCCCTGCCGCTGATAACCGAACCTGCCGATGCTCTAACTTCCATTGATTGGTGGTCACTCTCACCGGAAGTGGCGCTTGTCGAAGACGGACTGATCGTCGCCAAGAGCCGCGGCGTGACATTGATACTCGGCCGCTTCATCGATTGCTGGGGCTTGGAGCGGGAGCTTCCGCTGCTGGTTAGCGTGGGGGTGCCGCTGAACGGGGATGCGCTGACGGATTTCCCGCCGGATGCGGAAGATGCGCCTGCGGAGTATACGCAAAGCGCGCCTACCGACGCGGTGCAGTTGCCGGACGACCCGTCTCTGCCGCCGCCCATCTCCGCAGAAGTCTATGCGGCCATATTCAAGGAAGCGAAGTCACATCTGGGCAAACCCTATGTCTTCGGTGCCAGTGGCCCCGACAGCTTCGATTGCTCCGGCTTCGTCAGCTATGTCTACGGCAAAATCTTTGCGCGCTTTGGGCGCACCACCGCGCAGGGCCTATACAACCGCTGCACGCCCATCAGCAAGGAGCAGGCGAGACCGGGAGATTTGATCTTCTTCACGGGAACTTACAACGCCGGAAGGCCTGTGACGCATGTGGGCATCTATATGGGTAACGATGAGATGATCCACGCGGGCAAGCCTGTGAATATCACCAACATCAATAAAAAGTATTACGCCGATCATTTTTACGCGTTCGGACGGCTGCCGGAGAGGGAAGCCAAACTGCCGAAGCAATAGGCAAAAACAAAACAGAGGGAGAGCAAAACGATGAAAGAGATTGCGGCACTGCCGTTTGCGGAGCAGCGCAACGGATACGACAAGGCGCAGGTGGACGCGTATATCGCGCGCCTGTCCGCGGAGTATCTGCGTCTTCGCGAGCGTTACGGGACCTCACAGGGCAGAACCAAGTCCCTGCAATATATCAACCTTGAATTCGGGGCCGCAGAGCTTGAAAAGCGCAGGCAGGGCGCGGGCAAAGAGAAGAAAAAACCGTTCAGCCACCTGATGAATGTACTGTTCTATTGTGTCATAGCGGCGATTCTGCTGGCCGCGCTGCTCTTCTCGGCACGCTCGGGCGGCGGCCTGCAAATCTTCCACTATCGCGCCTTCCATGTCATCACCGACAGCATGCAAAGCCAGATCCCTGTGGGCTCACTGGTGCTCACCCATGAGGTGGACGGCTCGGAAATTCGGGTGGGAGACGATATCACCTTTATCCGCAGCGACGACGCCATCGTGACGCACCGCGTCGTCAATATCCTGGAGAACTACCAAGGCAGCGGGGAGTTGGGGTTTCGTACCTGGGGGATCGAAAATATAGAGCCGGACCGGGAAATTGTGCGCGCCGGCAATGTCATTGGCGTGGTGGTCGGCACCGTGCCGAATCTGGGAGCTGTATTCTCCTTTATATCGGATAACATCGGCTTCGTATTTCTCCTGCTCGGCGCCATCGCCGTGGGAAGCATCGCAATCAGCAGACTATGGGGAAGCGGCAAGCGCGAAGCGGCGCCGCAACGGGAACGTTTTACACAGCTATCCCCCCCCAAACTCTGATTGAAATAAAGAAACAATAAAGGAAAGAAGGTACTCTGCATGAAGAATCTGAGAAGGACGCTCGCGGTATTACTGACCCTTGCCGCTCTGGCCGCGGTCGTTGTGGGCGTTACCTATGCCTGGCGGGACAGCAGGCAGCACAAGTCCAATGAAATGGGCGGCGGCACAGGACCCCGCTACGAAGGGCGACTCGTCGAGGAATTCGACGAGGTGACAGACTGGAAAGTCTCCGACGGACCCGTCACCAAGAAGATACGCGTCAGCAACCTCGGCAAGTCGAGTGACAGCTTCGGCGATATCTATGTCCGCATCCAATTGAAAGAATATATGGAGATCGGACAGGCGAGCTTCAAGGAGACCGAGAAGCGCTACATGATCAACGAGACCGACGGCAAGTTTCTCGTATACGGCTCGGAAGAATTGGCGCGCGCGGCACATCCCGGCCACGAAGTGGCACAGCTCTATGACGCGGTTGTCGGTGTCGGCGGCTGGTTCATCGAAACCCGTGCGCACGACAGCAACGGGCAGATGGGCAAATATGTGATCACTGAAATCACCATCGGCTCCGCGACACCTGTCATTGGCGGCAGCACGCGCGCCGTGAACCTCAACCACCACGGGCATCCGAGCGACGAATGCAACTACCCCGTCCACGCGTGGAACGGCACGACGCTCGCGACCACCCAATATGTGGAGTGGCATTTGAATGATGCCAAGATCATGAAACTCTCCGACTGGCTCGCGGCGGGCAGCCCGGAGGTGGATATGTGGATCATCGACGATATGAGCAATAGCGGCTGGGTCTATTGGGGCAGGGTTCTGCACACGGACGGCGATATCACCGCCGATTTCATGCGCAGCGTCTCCCTGAAGGAACAGCCGGAAGGCAGCTTCTATTACGTGATCCATGTGGAGTTGGAAGCCGTTTCCCACGATGAACTGAGCAACTGGGGCAACGTCGGCGATGGTCTGGGCCAGCACAGGCCCGGCCCGACGAATCCGCCGCAGGAGACGCCCGCCCCCACGCCGGATCCCGGCGCAACCCCGACCCCGGTACCGACGAGCTCCCCCCCCCCCCCCCCGGGGGCCCCCGACCTCCCTTTGCCGAAGGGGGGGCGAGGCCCCTTTGCCCCCCCCCGGGGGGGCGGCGG
>WREI01000020.1 GCA_009779405.1 Clostridiales bacterium | reverse complement strand
GCAGACCAAAAGAGCAGCAACAGTGTGAAGGAAAGCCACGGGGCGCCGCCCCGCACCCCGCTGGGAGGTGCGACCTCCCAGACCCTGCGGAGGGTGGGCATTTAAACTTGCAATTTGCAAGGAAAGATAGAAAATCAAATTACCCCCTTGCATTTCACAAAAAAATGTGTATACTATGAACCGTCTTCAAAAAGACGATTGAAGAGGGTAAGCAAGGGGCATTAGCACAGTTGGTAGCGCGCAACGTTCGCAATGTTGAGGTCAGGGGTTCGAATCCCCTATGCTCCACCAAAATATGGAAGAAAAGGATGCCGTTGGTATCCTTTTCTGTTACTTAAAAACCGAAGCTTCCGCCAAGCGCCTAAACTTCTCTGGCGGCGGGCTTTCGCTTTCTTTTTTTATCAGATATACGATGCAATGGACTATGAAGATTACAAGCACGATATTTTGGAAGAGCAGCAGCAGCAATGTCGTCCAAAGTATGGATAGAATGCATAGGAATGTATCGTCTGCCCGCGCGAGCAGTTTCGTTGTCCGCACTTCGCTGTTTTCTGCCGATATCACTTTCCTATTGTCGCGATAATTGCGCACCATCCATACAACAATCAGAACTGCCATAACGAGATACGCGATCATGATATCCGCTCTGAACGACATATAGTATGGAAGAAAATCAGAGGTCCAGGAAGTGAGCGCGAGCCGAAAGGCATTGTAATGTCTATCCAGCACGGGAAGCCACAAATACATGGCCCATTCCGACACAACAATCAAGCGACTGACCGCCGCAGCGATTCCCAAAGCAAAACCCGACATCGCAAATATGGGTTTCCAATTCTTCGGGAAGCGGAAAAATGTATGCCCGAATCGGTCCGGGCGCCGGAAATAAAGGACGGATGCATACTCCCTATAGCTTGTATGCGGAATGGGGGCTTGCTTGTATCGCACAAAGGCGAAATACATAAGCGGCACCAACAATAAAAAAACAAGCACATTTGCTATAAACAAAGCGCCCCAGCCTAAGCCATAAACCATAACCAGAGGGTTCGCTTCAAACGCCAAATCCGGCGTACCGATATAGGTAAACAGGGCATCCAAAAGCGCCAGCGCCAAATTAGTCGCCATCACCGCAACAAAAATCTTTTTTCCGTTCCGCATATACATCCCCCTTCTGCTGTGCACAATAAGCAATCATAATATAGCATAAAGAGCGGAATAATGTCGAGCATTCTCTGCATTCTGCATTCTTAGCCATTGCTTATTTCCACCCCCGTATAATAATGCAACAAAATCTCCTCCCAGGTGGCGCCGCTTTGCGCCATGCCGTTGGCGCCGCTTTGGGATAGGCCCACGCCGTGGCCGTGGCCGCGGGTGGAGAAGACGATGGTGTTTTCGGTGAACGCGATGGTAAAGAGGGTGCTGTCCAAGGTAAAGAGCCTGCGGCACTGCTTGCCCGTGAGGGTCACCTCGCCGAGTTGGATTTGGAGAACGCGGTCGCTGCCCGACAGGGAGAGTATACGCACGGCGGATAGCAACGCGTCGCGGTCGGGGCTCAGCTTCGCCTTGGGATAGGCCGCATTCACCGTCTCGGCGAACTGCGCAAAGGGGATTTCCTTGCTGTTTTCCTGACGTCCGCCTATTTCGTTTGCGCTCTCCACCGAGCGCAGATAGGGCCGCGCAATGGCGTAAACTAATTCCGAATCCTCCGTTCTGCCGCCGGAACCGGCGTGGTATAGAGCCTCGATGGGCTTGCCCTTATAGGTGATGACTTGTCCGCGCGTGCCGAAGACCGCCGCCTGCAGCTTGGCCATGTTCGCGTCATAATCATCGCCCCATCTCGCCCGCAGGGTCTCCGCGCTCTGATAGGCTTGGCAACACTGGGAGTTGGTGCAGATATCCGCATCATCCCGACCGCCACAGCCCCCGCGATTGGCCCGATAGAGCGTATAGGTGCGCGCCGCAACCGCCTGCGCCATCAGCGCCTGCTCGTGAAAGTAGTTGGGCATCTCTCCGGCCAGCACGCCGACCAGATAAACCTCCAGATCCGTCTCGCGCAGGGCGTCCTCCCTGTGATAATATACCCGAATCAGCCGCGCGGGCGCGGGCGTCGGCACAACCACGATGGGTTCAAGGGGAACGAGCGGAAGCGCCACCGTGGGCGGAAGAGAAGCTTGTCCGGCAGGTTCCTTTGGCGCGGAACAGCGGATATCTTGCGCCGCAAGGCCCACGCCCAAGGGTGCGCTTTCGGCGGGATTGTTCGTCTGTTGGCCCTTGGCGCAACTGAGGATGCAGCTTTGCAGGAGCAGCACGCAGAGCAGCAGCGCGCCCAATATCAGGAGCAGCCGTTTGAAGTCCACGCTGTAACGCTTTTCCATCTCTTTTTTCCCCGTATCGTCCATGCTAAGAGTATATTCACCTCTAATTGAGATTAAACCTTGTCGGTTGTCCGTGAATAAAACCGCCGGATTGTATATCATATATCCGTAGGGGCGGATGGCAATACGCCCACCGAATACCAACGCATCCGCACAGGTACGCTTGCCCCCCAATATATCAAATGCTATAATAACACTGAATCTCGGAGGACTGTCGTCATGATAAAAAATAAGCCCCTCGCCCTCGCCTACCGCGCGGCAGCCCTGCTCTTCGCGCTCACAGGGCTCCTGTCCCAGCTCGGCATTTTCAGCGGCGAGTTCCACCCCTCCATGTTCCTATATTACACCCTGCAAAGCAACGTGCTCGCCGTCGTGCTGTTTGCAATGCTAACCACGCGCACGGCCATATCCCTGCGCGAAGGCAAGCGCGGCAGCGCGGCCTTTTTCGCCCGCTTTGAAATGGTCTGCGCCTGCGATTTACTCATCACCTTCGCCGTCTATTGGGTGATGCTCGCGCCCATCCTGACAAACCTCTGGCAATTCGCGAACATAGCCGTGCACGGCATCACGCCCCTGTTGTGCCTACTCGACTACCTGCTCTTCGCTACGGGGCGGCGGCTGAAATACCGCGACGTATACTACGTCTGCATCTTTCCGCTGCTCTACGTCGTTTTCGCGGTTTTCGTCCGCTTCACGGGCTATCTGTATCGCTTCCCCGGGGCAGAGGGCGAGACCGTATCGCGCTATCCCTACTACTTCCTCGATTTCGACACGCTGGGCGCGCAGGCGCTGCTATACATCGGCGCGATCCTGATCTTCTTCCTGCTGCTGGGGCATGGGTTGTATCTGGTGGACAGGAAAGCGGTTAGGAAGTTTGCGGGGATTGATAGGTAACGGAGTGGATTAAGCGCCCCGCCGGGTCATATTTCATCCGCCTAATTCGCCGTTCAATATCCATGTTTCCTTTGTTATTCTGCCTGCATCGTTGTATTCGTAAGCATATTCGTATACTTCTACTATATCGTTGTAGGTTTCTATGCACATAATCAGGTCACCTTTTTCATTGAAAGCGTTTTCCGTCGTGATAGTATAGCCCGCGCTCGTATAGGAATCCAGCAGCATATGCCCATCCTTATCGTAAACGCTTTCCATCTTGTTCAACAACGCACCCGCAGCATCGTGTTCGGCATTTAGTATCTCATTTCCCCACTCGTCATAGGTGTATTCCGTAACGCCCGTCAAAATTTCATTGCCGTTTTCGTCCAGTTCTTAAGCTGTTTCCTTAATGATATATCCCAAGCCGTCTCTCTCATAAAGGGTTTTCGTCCATTTGTCCCGCTCGCCGCTTAGTGTATAATGCTCCTCAATGCTCCAATTCCCATCCGATGCATGAGTAGAAACCCATTGCCCCATAGTATTCTTAACAATTGAGCCTATTTGATTCCCCTCTGCATCAAATTCGGTGCTGCTCTCAAATTGATTCATGCCCACAGATGAACGATATATCACATTCCCCCATTCATCATATCGCCATTCTTTATAGCTGTCTATGCCCGTTCCGTGCATCTGAACGATACGCCCCCCGGCATCATATGCATACTCCTCCCGCCACCGTTCGTTCCCGTCATGATCCCAGTAGACTATCTTTGTCATGTTAGCGTTTTCGTCATATTCACTCGTTGTGATGCGGCAGAAATACTGCGGATGCCCTGCTTGATGATACGCGCTGCTGATTTTGTTTCCGTTTTCATCATACACAGTATCCTCCCAAGACCTTGCAAGGAATCCCATGAACATTGGAGGGGCATCGAAATCCCCGAGTTCGACGGGTTCGGGCGTGGGGGAGGGCGCATCCGTCGGCATCGCCGTGACAGCCGCCTGCCGTTCATCCCCCACAGGCGGGAGATATATCAAAAGCAGAACAAGAGCAGCAACCAAACTCGCCAAAACCAGCAGCCCAATCAAAATACCAATCCGCAGCCATTTTTCTTTCATAAACAGTTCCTCCTTGCTTCATTTCACCGAAACAGCGCCAAAACCGTATTCAGCAAATCCAGCCCTTTCGGCGTCAATCGCAAATAGTCCGCGTCCTCCTCCCACCAACCGCAGACGTCGACCTCCGTAACGGCCTTGGGGAAGGCCTGTTCGACGGGGATACCGTAGCGCGCGAAAAAGCCGACCCGGTGTATGCCCTCCACTTTGCGCAGTCCGAGCATCACGCTCTCAAACATCTGCTCGGAAGCGTACAGCTTGATGATCTCCGCCGTGGGCAGGGCGTTGCGCTCGATTTTTTGGGCATAGGCGCGGGTGCTGTCCGCGTTGGCGCGGCGCAGCCAGACGCCCTTCTTGCCGGGCATGGAGGAATGCGCCGCAACGCCGAAACCCAGATAGGGCTCGTTGTTCCAATAGACTAAGTTATGGCGGCAGACGTAGCCGGGTTTGGCAAAATTGCTGACCTCATAGCGCGCGTAGCCGTGCTCGGCCAACAGCGCCATGCCTGCGTCCTGCATATCCGCCACCGCGTCCGCATCGGGCAGGGTTTCTGTCTGCTCAATTTCCACCGCATGGTAGAGTGGGGTGTCTTTTTCGAGGATTAGAGCATAGGCGGAGACGTGCTGCACCTCCAAATCGCAAACTTTGCGAACGGTATCCAGATACAACTCCTGCGTCTGCTCCGGCAGCCCATGCATCACATCCACATTGATGTTTATGAAACCAGCTTCCCGCGCCCAAGCAAGGGTTTGCAGGAAGTCGGCATAGCTATGCGCGCGGCCTATGCGTTTCAGCAACGCATCATCGGCGCTCTGCAAGCCGATGGAAATGCGGTTAAACCCCGCCCTGCGCAGTTCGGCGAGGTCAGCGCGCGAAGCGGTGGCGGGGTTGCATTCAAAGGAAATCTCGGCATCCTTCGCAAACGAAAACTGCGCCTGCAACGCACAAAGAATCTGAATCAAATCGCGAGCAGGCAAACTCGTAGGCGTGCCGCCGCCGAAAAACACGGTTGCCGCAGGGGTAATCTCTTCCCCCTTCTTGCGCATCTTCGCCGCAGTCAACTCAATCTCCCGCGAAACAAGGTCGGCGTACATATTCTTATAAGAATCTGCGGGCCCGGAGCAGAAGTCGCAATAAAGGCATTTCTTGATGCAATAGGGGATGTGGATGTATAGGGTCGGCATGGGGTTACTCCTTTGTGGTTATTTTGGGCGGATAATATCCGCCCCTACGGTTGTTGGTACACGCAGTGAGGCCGGGCGTGCCGTCATTGCGAGGAGCATAATTGAACTAATTACTGATACCCCACGACGAAGCAATCCATGCAACCGAGCCAGGTGTGCAGTTCTAAACAATGCTGCATACAAGCGCTGTTTGGTTCCAAAAACGAAAAAGTGCAGCGGGGTGGCGGGTGTTCGGCGAGCGCAGCGTTTAACGGCCAATATCCGCCCCTACAACAATTGCTCCAAAATCAAATCCACCAAGCGCGTAAAGCGCTCCCGCGCAATCGCGGCGGTCTCGTTGACCTCATCATGCGAGAGCTTTTGGTCGAGTATTCCCGCGGCCATATTGGTGATCAGCGAGATGCCCAGCACCCGCATGCCGCAGTGGGCGGCGACAATCGCCTCCGGCACCGTGGACATACCCACGGCGTCCGCGCCCACAATGCGCGCCATGCGCACCTCGGCGGGCGTCTCGAAGCAGGGGCCGGAGAACATCATATAGACGCCCTCTTCCAGCTCTATGCCCTCTGCCGCCGCCATCTCGCGCAAGCGAATGCGCAGGGCGCGGCTGTAGGTATCGCTCTGGTCGGGGAAGCGCGGGCCCCAGGCGTCGTCGTTGGGTCCAATGAGGGGGTTGCTGCCGCTGTAATTGATGTGGTCGCTGATCAGCATCAGCGAACCGGGGTGGAAGTTCATGTTCACGCCGCCTGCCGCGTTGGTGATAAGCACGGTCTCCACGCCGACGGCGCGCATCGTGCGCACGCCGAGCGCCAGCAGGCTCTGGGGTATGCCCTCATAGAAATGGAAGCGCCCCTGCATGGCGACGACGGTCTTGCCCGCCTTTTCGCCGACGACAAAGCGGCTCTTATGCCCCGCGACATGGGACACGGGATAACCCGGGATATCCGCATAGTTCACAAAGCGCGGGTTGTCCAAGGTCTCGGCATAGTCGCCCAGCCCCGAGCCGAGAATCAGCCCGATCTTAGCGCTCTCGGCGCCCGCAGCCATTAGCAGCGCTGCTGCGGATTGGATAATTTCTTGCATGTGGTTTCTCCTCCGTTTGTTGATTTGATTGGTTTTGTTCTTAGCTATGAAAATGCTTACACTGCACGCAATTCATCAGTTATGCTCCCTCGAATAATTCATCCATGTATGCAAATAGTCCCCACGTTGTGAATATTCCCTCGTCAATCATACGGTTAATTTCATTACGGTTTGCCCACATTACGCCGCAGGTTTCATCGGGAGCAAGAGCTACGGTTGATATATCGACATTTTGCCGGAACAGCCAAACATCAGCCAAGCAATGGTTACAAACGCAACGCCGCAAACGATGTTTAATCATTCGCCCGTTCTGCGGTTCAAGAATAATGCCCAATTCCTCATTTGTTTCTTTTAATGCCGTAGTCAAGCTGTCATCGCCCGCAATCGCATTTCCACCTGTACATTCCCAAGTATGGGGGAACGTTTTATTAAGCGATCTTTGCGAGATAAGGTATTCGCCATTGTCGTTCTCAATCCATACATAAACCGTAAGGTGGTACTCGCCTTTGCGCATAGGCTTGCCGCGCTCATGAAGATGACCTTTTGCGTTGCCGTCTTCATCAAGAATATCCCAAAGTTCAGCCAAGTTTATTCCTCCGTTTGCATACAGTGCAGTCACAGCATATCCACATACTCCATCCTCTCCATCACCCAGCAATCAAAATATTCCTCGATATCCTGCCGCTTTCCGTAGAGGGTGAGGTCGTCCAGAAACTCGCCGATATACATGAAAAACATGTGGTAACAGTAAAAAGCCAGACGTTCGGGGCGCAGGGTGTAGCCGATATTGCTTTGCGCCAACGCGTCCGCAAACAGCCGCATCGCCCAGTCGCGGCAACACATCACCCACGCGTCGCGCTCGGGCGGCGCGTACATCGTCTCGTCCCAATCGATGATATAATTCCTGTCGTCGCCCCACAGGAAATTCCCGCCCGCGTCGCCGTGCGTGAGATAGAAACGCGAATAGTCCTGCGCGCAAAGCGCCGCGAAATGGCGCAGGCGCGCGGCGTAATGATGCAGGGCCGCGCTGTGCCGCGCGAGCAATGCGCGTATGGCGATCTCGTCCTCGGTCTTCGGGTCTGCCTTCAGGGCGTCCCATTTCTCCATAAAGCGCAGTGCCGCTTCGTCAGAAAAAACGAGCGACGGAATGGCAAAGCCCGGCTTGGTCTGGTTATAAATCGGCACGAGCATATTATATTCCGCGCGCTTGATGGCGTCCGATTCATCGTTTACACCGTCTATCCAGTCGAAAACGGCAAGTACCGCCCCGTTGAAATCGGCGGACAGCGCGCCGCGCGCAGTCGGCAGGATGCGCCCGACATAATCAATCCCGCAATCGCAAAGATACTGCACAACCTCCAAACTGTTGCGGTATTTCTCCCGATGGCGCGGGAAATAATCCAGCTTCAGAAAATAACTGCCGCTCTCCGTATCCATGCGCCAGGTCTCACCGTAATGCCCGCGCGTCGCGGGCGCGACAAAAAGCGCGGCGATACCATACTCCCCGCGGATAAATTCCGCAAGGCGGGCAATATATGTATCGTCGCGCTCCGCCAGATTATGCATAGCTATACTTGTATATCTTTCAAGAAGCTAACGCCCTCGCGCCAAACTTCCCCAGTCAAATACTCGTATATCGTCGCCCCAATATCCGAAAACTGCCCCCGCGTACCCAAATCCACGCCCGGCTTGACCGGTTTGCCGTAGACCAGCAACGGGATATATTCCCGCGTATGGTCGGTGCCGCTGTGCGTGGGGTCGCAGCCGTGATCGGCGGTGAGCATTAAAATATCGCCCTCCGCCAGATTATCGAGCAGTTCGGGCAGGGAAGCGTCGAAGTCCTCCAGAGCCCGCGCATAGCCCTCCACATTGCGGCGGTGGCCATAGAGCATGTCCGTATCCACCAGATTGACGAACACAAACGCGCCGCTTCCATCCTGAATGACGCGCGCGGTGGCGGAGATGCCGCTGGGGTTGTTCTTGGTGTGATCCACAACGTCAATGCCGCGGTTGCAGAAGATGTCCTCAATCTTGCCGATGCCGACGACCGTATGCC
Organism: Clostridiales bacterium; assembly: GCA_009779405.1. Taxonomy (GTDB): domain Bacteria; phylum Bacillota; class Clostridia; order Christensenellales; family CAG-138; genus WRCT01. Next base: position 26,106 of record WREI01000020.1, on the reverse strand, counting down.
CTTCCCGCTGCAAGGCGTCCAGTATGGTATCGGCAAACGGTGGCATGGCATAATCCCTGCGGTTCTCGGTGCGCGTATAGGCCCCGCTCGTACCCGTAAAGGGGCGGGCGATCACGCGCCCGACTAAGTATTCCCCGACCAAGAGCTCGCGCGCGATCTCGCACATGCGGTACAGCTCCGCAAGCGGGATGACGCTCTCGTGCGCCGCCAATTGAAAAACCGAGTCCGCGCTCGTATAGACGATGGGGCAGCCCGTCGCCACATGCGCATCGCCCAGATCCATGATGATCTGCGTACCGGACGCGGCATAGTTGCCGATGGTCTTGCGCCCTATACGCCGCTCGAATTCGTCAATCAACTCGCGGGGAAATCCGTCCAAATAGGTCTTGAACGGCTGTGCCAGTGCGTGCCCCGCCATCTCCCAATGCCCGCAGGTCGTATCCTTGGCATAGGTGAACTCCGCACAACGGGCAAAGGCTCCCGCGGGTGCGTCCACGCCCGGCAGCCCCGCGCCCTCGATATTCCCCAAACCCAAGCGGGTCATGTGTGGGATATGCAAATGCCCCCGCGCCTTATAGATATTCCCCAGCGTGTTCGCGCCCGCGTCGCCAAACTCGGCGGCATCCGGCAGCGCGCCGCAGCCCACGGAATCCAGAACGATTAATATTACCCTCTTCTTCATTTCCCCGCTTCCTCAATCGCCACGGCAATGGCCACCGTCGCGCCGACCATCGGGTTGTTGCCCATGCCAATCAGGCCCATCATCTCCACGTGCGCGGGGACGGAGGAGGAGCCCGCAAACTGCGCGTCGCTGTGCATACGGCCCATGGTGTCGGTCATGCCATAGCTGGCGGGGCCTGCGGCCATATTGTCCGGGTGCAGGGTGCGGCCCGTGCCGCCGCCACTCGCGACGGAGAAATACTGCCTGCCGTTTTCGTAGCACCATTTCTTGTATGTACCCGCCACGGGGTGCTGGAAGCGCGTCGGGTTCGTGGAGTTGCCCGTGATACTGACATCCACACCCTCGTGGCGCATAATGGCCACGCCCTCGTTCACGTCGTCCGCGCCGTAGCAGAGCACTTTCGCGCGTTCGCCGTCGCTGTAAGCCTTGCGCTTTGTGATATGCAGTTCGCCTGTGGCGTGGTCGTAATCCGTTTCCACATGCGTAAAGCCGTTGATGCGGGCGATAATCTGCGCCGCGTCCTTGCCCAGTCCGTTTAGAATAACCTGTAACGGGGTTGTACGCACCTTGTTCGCCGTACGGGCGATGCCGATCGCACCCTCCGCTGCCGCGAAGCTCTCGTGCCCCGCGAGGAAAGCAAAGCAGCGTGTCTGTTCCCGCAGCAGCATCGCGCCCAAATTCCCGTGGCCCAGCCCGACCGCGCGCTGGTCCGCCACAGAGCCCGGCACGCAGAAGGCCTGCAAGCCCACGCCGATCATCTCCGCCGCTTCCGCCGCCGTTTGCACGCCTTTTTTCAGGGCCAGCGCCGCGCCGAGCGTATAGGCCCAGCAGGCGTTCTCAAACGCGATGGGCTGAATGGCTTTCACGGTGCCATAGGCGTCCACGCCCGCGGCGTCGCAAATCGCCTTTGCTTCATCCAAATCGAGTATGCCATAGGCGTCCAGCGTCTTTTGGATCGTGGCGATCCTTCTCTCATATCCTTCAAATGTAATCATGGGAAACCTCCTTACTGATGCCGCGGGTCGATGACCTGCACTGCCTGCGCAAAACGCCCGTATGTGCCGATATTCTTCTCATAGGCTTCCTTCGGATCGACGCCCTTCTTGATGGCATCCATCATCTTGCCGACGGAGACGAACTGATAGCCGATGATCTCGCCGTCCTCGTCTATCGCGATTTTGGTGACGTAGCCCTCGGCCATCTCCAAGTAGCGCGGCCCCTTGGCCTTGCTGCCGTACATGGTGCCGACCTGCGAGCGCAGTCCCTTGCCCAAGTCCTCTAAGCCCGCGCCGATCACCAGTCCGTCCTCAGAGAACGCGCTCTGTGTACGACCGTAGACGATCTGTAAAAACAACTCCCGCATCGCGGTGTTGATGGCATCGCAGACCAAATCGGAGTTGAGAGCCTCCAATATGGTCTTGCCGGGCAGTATCTCGGCAGCCATCGCCGCGCTGTGCGTCATGCCGGAGCAGCCGATGGTCTCCACCAAGGCTTCTTCAATGATGCCCGCCTTGACGTTGAGGGTCAGTTTGCAGGCACCCTGTTGCGGGGCGCACCAGCCCACGCCGTGGGTCAGCCCCGCGATATCGCGGATCTCCTTCGCCCGCACCCATCTGCCCTCTTCGGGGATGGCGGCGGGGGGATGGTCCGCGCCCTTTTTGACGCATACCATCTCGTCCAGTTCGCGTGAATATTGCATACGCTATTTGTCCTCCTTATTGATAGTGGGCCAAGCCCATATTTTGATAGTTTATTATAGCATGAAAAGGGGGTGGAGGGAATAGGCAATAGGCAGCAGGCAGTAGGCAGTAGCACCGTGTATTGATATAAGGCACTATTGCCCCCGCCTATTACCCCTTGAAACTCCCCCCCGCTTGTGGTAAAATATAAACTATGCAAAAGGTATGCAAATTCTATAAAAATAAACAAACAGAAAGAGGAGAAAGTATGGATTTTCAACGTATACGGGCGGGAGCGGAGGGCTATCTGCCGAACATGACCAAGTTTCTGCGCGACTTGGTGCGCATTCTGGGGGAGAGTTGCGGCGAGGAGGGGCATACACGCCGCATCGCGCAAGAGATGGAGACCCTGGGCTTTGACCGCGTGGTCATCGACCCGCAGGGCAATGTGCTGGGCTATATGGGTACGGGCGCGCGCATCATCGCCTATGACGCGCATATCGACACAGTGGGTCTGGGCGAACTGAGCAACTGGACCTTCGATCCCTATGAGGGCTATGAAAACGAGACCGAGATAGGCGGGCGCGGCACCAGCGACCAGCTGGGCGGCATCGTCTCGGGCGTCTATGGCGCGAAGATCATGAAGGATTTGAACCTCATCCCCGACGACGTGACGGTGCTCGTCACAGGCACGGTGCAGGAGGAGGACTGCGACGGGCTCTGCTGGCAGTTTATCGTGAACGAGGACAAAGTGCGTCCCGAGTTTGTCGTCATCACCGAGCCGACCAACAACAATATCTATCGCGGCCATCGCGGGCGCATGGAGATACGCGTGGAGGTCAAGGGCGTCTCCTGCCACGGCAGTGCACCCGAGCGCGGCAGCAACGCCATCTATAAAATGGGCAAGATACTCGCGGAGCTGGAAGAGCTGAACCACCGCCTTGCCTATGACCCGTTCCTGGGCAAGGGCACCCTGACCGTCTCCGAAATCTTCTTCAACAGCCCCAGCCGCTGCGCCGTCGCCGATATGTGCGCCGTGTCTGTCGATCGCCGCCTGACTGTGGGCGAGAACGATGTGACGAGTATCGCCGAAATCGCAAACCTTCCGAGCGTCAAGGAGTACGGCGCAAAGGTCACGATGTATCACTACGACCGCCCCGCGTGGACGGGCCAACTCTATGAGACCGAGTGCTATTTCCCCACCTGGGTCATCCCTGAAACCCACCCCGCCTGCGAGGCGATGGTCGAGAGCTATCGCGGCATGTACGGTGAACCTAAAGTTGACAAATGGACCTTCTCCACCAACGGCGTCTCCATCATGGGCCGCTTCGGCATCCCCTGCATCGGCCTCGGGCCGGGCCGCGAGGAGGAAGCCCACGCGCCCAACGAAAAGACCTGGAAGGCGGATCTGGTCAAGTGCGCGGCGATTTATGCGGCGCTGCCGATGCTGTATATGAGAAAATCGTAGGGGCGGATATTATCCGCCCGTCAAACCCCGACTACACTTAGGGAACGATCACAACAATGGAGACCATATGCAAAAACAACGCACCGTAAAACCGATCATAGCCGCCAGCATTTTCTTGCTGATTGTTGCCGTGGTGACCATAATCCAGATCTCGATTTTTTCCCCGCCCCGGTTTTTCTCGCCGATTTTCTTTTCAAACCTCTTAGGCAGGAGCGCTTTCTGGCTTGTGTCGTTCGCTTCGACAATCCTTTCAGTCGCCGCGGGCGTGCTGGGTCTCATCACCGCGAAATACGCGCGGGTCTGGCGGGCCGCCTTTATCGTCGGCCTGATTCTGCTGGCCGTGTCCTGGGGGCAAAATATTCTTGCCGGCATATGGAATCTAACTATCACCACGGGACCGATTCTCCTTCTCATCACGAACTATTGGATTCCCGCCTTTATCCCCCCCGTATTGAATGTGCTGTATGTGCTGCTGGCCCTCCAACTCAAACCACAGCCGCAACCGCAACCTGAAACCACGGAACCCATTGACCCATAGGGGCGGATAGGGCCCACCAAATGCTTGCATTTGGCGGGAACCCGTTGGCCGTCCGCCACCGAACACCCGCGACCACCTATCCGCCCGTCGAGTACGATCAACCCGTAGGGGCGCGATATATCGCGCCCTCCCCGAACACTCGCTGCCCCGTGCAAGCAATATATAAAAAACAGGAGAAACCATATGTCAAACGTAAAAACCTACACTGAAAAACTCAGAAACCTCAACATCACCCAAATGTACGACGGTGACTTTTTCCTCACCTGGGAAAAGAACGACGAGGAAATCAAGGCCGTCTATCTGGTGGCCGACGCGCTGCGCCACCTGCGCGAGCACAACATCTCCGCGAAAATCTTCGACAGCGGGCTCGGCATCTCCCTCTTCCGCGACAATTCCACGCGCACCCGCTTCTCCTTCGCCTCTGCCTGCAACCTCTTGGGACTGGAAGTGCAGGACTTGGACGAGGGCAAGAGCCAAATCGCCCACGGCGAGACCGTCCGCGAGACCGCGAACATGGTCTCGTTTATGGCGGACGTCATCGGCATACGCGACGACATGTACATCGGCAAGGGCAATGCCTATATGCGGGAGGTCGTCGAAGCCGTTTCGCAGGGGCGTGACGCGGGCGTGCTGGAGCAGAAGCCGACGCTGGTCAACCTGCAGTGCGATATAGACCACCCCACGCAGTGCATGGCGGATATGCTGCATGTCATCCATGAGATCGGCGGCAGCGACGATCTGGACACCGCCATCGCTAACCTCAAAGGCAAGAAAGTCGCCATGACCTGGGCCTATTCCCCCAGCTATGGCAAGCCCCTCTCCGTCCCGCAAGGGGTTATCGGCCTGTTCACCCGCTTCGGCATGGATGTCACCTTGGCGCATCCCGAGGGCTATGAAGTGATGGACGAAGTCGCCGCCGTCGCGAAAGCCAACTGCGAAAAGAGCGGCGCGAAGTTCACGGTCTGCAATGATATGGCGGAGGCGTTCCGGGATGCCGACATCGTCTATCCCAAGAGCTGGGCACCCTTCAAGGCCATGGAGGAGCGCACGGAGCTCTATGGCAACGGCGATGCCGCGGGCATCAAGGCCCTCGAAAAGCGCCTGCTGGCCCAGAACGCCGAACATAAAGATTGGGAATGCACCGAGGAAATGATGGCGAAAACAAAGGACGGCAAAGCCCTCTACCTCCACTGCCTGCCCGCCGATATCACGGACGTCTCCTGCGAAGAGGGCGAAGTCGCCGCCACAGTCTTCGACCGCTACCGCGACCCGCTCTACAAGCAGGCCAGCTTCAAACCCTATATCATCGCCGCCATGATTTTCCTCGCAAAAGTCAAGGACCCGGCAACCACGCTGGAAGCCCTCGAAAAGAAAGCAAAAGCGCGCTGGAAGAACTGAGGGATGCAAATTGTAGGGGCGCGATATTATGCGGCTCCGCAGGAGACGCGGCGCTCATGATGGAGTACAATGAAGAAGCTTCAGGGCGCGATGTATCGCGCCCCTACATTGCAGGATGACTATGAAAACAATCATTGTAACCCACCGCCTAACCCTCCGCGAGATAACGCAATCCGACTACCCCGCGCTGGCGGCAATATTCCAAGACGCGAGCACCATGTACGCCTACGAGGGTGTGTTTTCCGATGCCGAGCTGCAGGCGCGGATAGATTGGATGCTGGGCAGTTATCGGAAACACGGCTACGGCCACTGGGCGGTCGTTCTGAAATCGAGCGGCGAGTTAATAGGTGTGGCAGGGATCGCCTGGACGGAGGTCGAGGGCACCCTCGTCCCCGAGATCGGATACCATTTCCACCACGCGCATTGGCACCGGGGCTACGCAACCGAAGCGGCGTTGGCCTGCAAGGCATACGCCTTTGACAAGCTGGGTCTCAAGGAAATATTTTCGGTTGTGCGCAGCAGCAATATTGCCGCGAAGAATGTAGCAATCCGCAACGGGATGCTCATACGGCAGCGCATCATCCGCCATTATCGGGGCGTGGATATGCCGCACTTCGTGCTCAGCGCTACGAATCCGCCGCATCTCCTGCGCATGGATGATTTCTTCACAACGCAGGCGGCTGCCTATGATGAATATATGCTGCACAACGTGGACGGCTTTTCGCAGGCCTGCGCCGAGCTGGCAAGGCATATACCCAGCGGCACAAAGACGCTCTTAGACCTGGGTTGCGGCACGGGCTTAGAACTGGCGGAGATATTTCGTCTCCACCCCGACATACGTGTCACGGGCATAGACCTGACCCAAGCCATGCTCGATAAGCTGTCCGAAAAATACGGCGACAGGCAGATCACCCTGATTTGCGCAAGCTATATCGACTATGATTTCGGCGTCGGGCAATATGACTGCATCATCTCCCTCGAAACCATGCACCACTTTACGCACGCAGAAAAGCGCGCGCTCTACGCGAATATCCGCCAAGCCCTAAAGCCCGGCGGATTATATGTGGAGGGCGACTATATGGTCGAAACGCAGGCGGAGGAAGACCGCCTGTTTGCCGAAAAAGAAAAGCTCCGCGTCGGGCAAAACATCCCCGACGGAGAGCTCTATCACTTCGATACGCCCTGCACAACAGAGAATCAAATCCAACTGCTCATAGCCGCCGGGTTTGCCAACGCCAAAGCTGTCTGGCGCAGGGGGAGTACGAGCATTGTCGTCGCTAAAAAGAATTTTGCAGAATCCTCCGCATAATGCCATATTGACTGCATTGTGATTGACCCGTGAAGACGAGTATTATAAGAAAAAATCTCGCCCATCCTCGGATGCGCGAGATTTTCGCTTTATCTGAATGTGTTGGCAAGCATCAGTTCGGTTCAATCAAGCCGAAATTCCCGTCCTTGCGGGCATAGATGACATTCATCTTGGCCGTGCGGGCGTTTTCAAAGACATAGAAGGAGTGGCCCAAGAGCTGCAATTGCAGCGCCGCCTCCTCTTCGTCCATTGGTTTGATATCAAACCGCTTCACGCGCACGATGCGCGGTCCCGCGTCCTCCTCGTCCGCGTAATCCGCGAACTCCTGAAAAACTTCTTCGCGCAGACCCTTTCGCAGACTGCGCTTGTGCCGCTGGATCTGCTCTTCCAACTTGTCCAAAGCGGCGGAGATGCTGGCATACATATCACCCGAAACTTCTTCGCTGCGGATGATACGGCCATTGTGCGGGATGGTGATTTCCGCGATGTGGCGGTTCTTCTCAACTGAGAGTGTGACATTGGCCTCTGCCTCCGGTGCGAAGAAACGGTCGAGCTTGTGCATTTTCTTTTCGACCACCTCTTGCAGATAGGAGGAGATTTCAAGGTTCTTGCCGGAAATCAGGATACGCATACGATTCACCCTTTCCTTGTCGAACTGTCCGATGTTATCGGATGCGTATAGTATAGCATATCGATGGAAATTTGCCTACTGCTAACAGGAAAAACACAATTCTTTCACTTTCATAACGTGATTTCGACAAATCACAGGGGTAAAATATACATGCATCAAAGAACAGAGCTTTTTCATTTTCTCCTCCTTTGATACGGCATCCCCCAAGGATGCGAACCCTCCCCCAGCCAAAAGCGCGCCAAAGGCGCGCTTTTGGTTTTGGACAATGCTCAATGTTCAACGCGCAACGCACAATGTGGTTTTCGCCTTTGCGCGACATCCGTAGGGGCGACGCATGCGTCGCCCGCCCCGCCCCGAATCCTGCGTAGTCTGAATTGCTTAATGATCCCCGCAATACCGTACCCCAATCATCTCCGCCGCAATACCAACCGCAATCTCCGCGGGCGTTTAACCCTATGGGCGCGTGCAACCCGCCAATGCGCGCGCCCGATCGGCAATCATATATCCCATCCGCGAACCCACCCGTAGGGGCGGATAGCATCCGCCCGCAGAATACCCATAATCTTTGTATTGCCGTACATTGCTCTGCCGGAATCTCCCGCAACCATGCATCTAATGCACCTCACAGCAATACAACTTCAATCCCCTTCCTCTGCGCCATATTCACAGTCATAAACGTCCCCCCGCGTCCCTTGCGCAGATAGGCGATGCAGCGCTCGGCGTGGAGGACCATGCGCTCGTTGCGGCGGAACATGCAGTCCCGCGTATAAATTTCGGACAGGCAATGCGTCTCATCCGCTTGCAATAACAGCGCTTCATAGCGCGCCTTGTCCCGCGCCGCGTAGCGCGCGCTCTGCCCCGCGTAGGGGATCATCAGGCGCAGGGATAGCTCGGGCCTGATGATCTTCTGGCGCAGTACTTCCTCCGCCGCCAAGAGGTCAAAGCCCAACGCGCCGCCGGAGATAAAGACATTATAGCCCTCGGCCACGGCGTCCGTCACCGCCTTGTGCAGATCCGCCTGCAACTGCCGAAACGCCGCCGAGCTTGCGGGCGGCAGTTCCCTATGCCCCGTAAAACAGCAATATTTCTTGAATATCACAAAGTCCCCTTCTGCATACTGCGGTCCCGAAGCCGCGTGGCAATCTCGTCTTCTTCCTTATTATATAGCCAACGCACTAACTCCGCCGCTTCTTCGCATGCGCTCTCATATAATCCCATATAGGATTCGTTCCGCAACTCCTCTGGCTTCCATGGTGCCGCCCAAGCTGCGCGCTGCAAATTCAGTATATCCCCCTCAAAAATGGCGCGGGTGGACACCAAAAATCCCGAAATCAGCCCCGTCCGCCCAAACAGCTTCTCCAAACCCAAGACGAAACGAAGCTTCCGGCCCGTCCCATCAAAGGACAGGCGACTGAAAAAGCGGAAATTGCGATAGGAGCGGATATAGGCGTTTTTATGCCCGATCGGCAGCAGGGCGGGGGAGAGACCCTGCCAAAACGCGTCTATCGCCCGCAAAGCGGGCAAATCCAAAGCTCGCAGGGGATATAATTCCCCATCCGCCTGCGAAAACAGCAGGGAATCGATGCGCGCCTCGAGCCGCGTATGCTCTGCGCCCTGCGCCACAGAGCAAATATAGGGATGCACCGCCGCGTCCAACGCGAAATGGCAGAGCAGTCCCGCGAGATAAGGCCGGAGCAACGTGTCCTCCGCAAAAGGACGGCAATGTTTCCACCACAGCGCGGCGTCCATATTGTGAAAGGCGTTCCCGACTGTCTTTTTGGTATGTCTGCGAAACAGCGGCGGCGGCAGGCGGTCATAGAAAAACACGTCCGGCCCCAAACAGCCCGCCAAAAACAGCGCGCGCGCTTCCGCCGCGCCCGGCGGCGCAAAACTGCCCGCCACACGACGCCCTAACTTCAAGTGTGAGACCGAATATGCCAAAACTTCACCTCCTACACTATATGTAGTATAGCAAATTACACCCCCCGAGCACAAGATTTTGCGTTTGCGACTTCTTTATTTCCTTTTTGTAAACCTTCCCTTTTAGCCCTTTTCGGACAAAATTTTGCGTGTTACAATCCACGCATAGAAACGATTTCGTTCGTGAGGGGCGTATCGTCAGGGGCGTAAAAACATGAAAAGAATTCAGCGACGCAGGAAATATTTGAGAGTCAACAGTCCGGTGGGGGCTTCGCTATTGTGCATCACCGCACTGCTCATACTCGCGATCTTGTATGTGGGCATCGCGTGGGTCGTGCGCAATGCTCCCACGCTCGTGGAGGGCGTGAAAGAGGCCATGCTGGCGGATACCCCGGCGCCGCTGCCGACATTAGAGCCCACGAGCACACCCGTCGCCGTTACGATGGAGCCCGCGCTGACGCCCGCGCTGGGTACGCCCGAGCCCGCGGAGACGGAAGCGCCCACGGATCCCGATAACCCCGGCGGCACAACGCCGTCACCCGTGGATCCCGACGCCCCGCTCTATGGCGTCACCATCGGCATCGATCCCATGCGCGACAAGAGCAGCAAGTATAAGGCCGAAGCGGATTACAATCTCGCGTTCGCGAACAAGCTGGCGGCCTATTTGACGGCCCGCGGCGCAACGGTCGTCCTCACCCGCGACAGCAGCAACAAGACCTACTCCGATGGCACCCGTGCAAAGGTCATCCGCGACGCGAAGTGCGATCTGGCGATACGCCTGCTCTGCAATCATATCACCAACACAAAGACCGACGGCACCTATGTGCAGACCCTCAAAAAGCATCAGAAATTCGCTCAGTTCGTCATAGATGAATACGCCAAGGCCACGGGCATGGACAAGCGCAAGGACAAGGGCGTGGAGATTAAGGACGTCGGCTTCCTCGACTCCGTCGGCTGCCCTGCTGTGCAGCTCATCATGGGTCACTGGACAAACAGCGCCGAACTGAAAAGGCTCCGAGACGACGCGTTCCAGGAAAAAATGATGGAGGGAATCTATAACGCGATTCTGAAACAAATCTCGCAAAACTGATGCGTGTGAAACTGATGCAGAAACTGATGCGTGTGAAACTGACACTTGACAAGTCAGGCAGGTTTAGGATATGATACAACAGCTGATTCCCAAATCAGCAAAGGTCCCGTTCGTCTAGTGGCCTAGGACGCCGCCCTCTCACGGCGGTAACAGGGGTTCGACTCCCCTACGGGATGCCATATGGCCCGGTAGTTCAGATGGTTAGAACGCCAGCCTGTCACGCTGGAGGTCAGGGGTTCGAGCCCCCTTCGGGTCGCCAAATTGCCGCAGCCATGGGTTGCGGCAGTTTTATTATGCTGTGGCGCGCCAGCGCACCATTGCCAAAACTCTCGCATTGCTCTATAATAAAACCACAAAAACAAACAACGGAGGCTCCTCGTGGCAACAGTCAGCATGGAAAAACTCGTCGCCCTCTGCAAGAACAGAGGTTTTGTATACCCCGGCTCCGAAATCTACGGCGGCCTGAGCAACAGCTGGGACTACGGCCCGCTGGGAACCTTGCTGGGCAACAACATCAAGCGTGCCTGGCTCAAGAAGTTCGTGCAGGAGAGCCCCTATAATGTGGCATTGGACGCCGCCATCTTGATGAACCCGCAGACCTGGGTCGCCAGTGGCCACGTCGGCGGCTTTTCCGACCCGCTTATGGACTGCAAGGGCTGCCGCGCCCGCTTCCGCGCCGACAAGCTGATGGAGGATTACGCAGCCGAACAGGGCATAGAGCTGCACCCCGACGGTATGGAAAACGCGGAGATGGAAGCCTATATCAAGGAACATAATATCGCCTGCCCCGACTGCGGCAGCACCAACTTCACACCCATCCGCAAATTCAACCTCATGTTCAAGACCTTCCAGGGCGTCACGGAGGATACGGCAAGCGAATTGTATCTGCGCCCCGAGACCGCGCAGGGCATCTTTGTCAACTTCAAAAACGTGCAGCGCAGCCTGCGCAAAAAGATACCGTTTGGCATCGCGCAAATCGGCAAGAGCTTCCGCAACGAGATCACGCCCGGCAACTTCATCTTCCGCACCCGCGAGTTCGAGCAAATGGAGATGGAATTCTTCTGCGCGCCCGGCACGGATCTGGAATGGTACGACTATTGGCGCACATTCTGCAAAAACTTCCTCCTGAACCTCGGCTTAAAAGAGGAGCATCTGCGCATGCGCGAGCACAGCGCCGAGGAGCTCTCGCATTACAGCAACGGCACCACGGACATCGAATTCCTCTTCCCCATGGGCTGGGGCGAATTGTGGGGCATCGCCGATCGCACGGACTTCGACCTCAAGGCCCATGCCGCCCACAGCGGCGAGAATTTCGAATATCTCGACCCCTATACGAACGAGAAATATATTCCCTACTGCGTGGAGCCCGCAGTCGGCGTGGGGCGTATGTTCCTCGCCTTCCTCGCCGACGCTTATGAGGAGGAGACCCTGGGCGACGCCGACAGCCGCGTCGTATTGCGCCTGCACCCCGCGCTGGCGCCCTATCAGGCGGCGGTGCTGCCCCTGTCCAAAAAGCTCTCCGACAAAGCCATGGAACTGCGCAACGAACTGGCAAAATACTTTATGGTGGACTTCGATGAAACGGGCTCCATCGGCAAGCGCTATCGCCGCGAGGACGAGATAGGCACGCCCTTCTGTGTCACAGTGGACTTTGAGACGGAGCAGGACAATTGCGTCACCGTCCGCGACCGCGACAGCATGGAACAGGTGCGCATCCCCATCGCCGATCTGCGCGGCTATATTGAAAGCAGGCTGGCCTACTAACCGTGACAGAACTGTATCATCCGGGCATACATCTCCCCCCCGAACAGCGCGGCGCGATACAAAGCGCCGTGCAAACTACCCTTGCGCACGAACAAACAACAGGCACCGTTGCCATCCATATTATCGGCAAGGCGCGCATGCGCCAACTGAACAGGGACTACCGCAACACAGACCGCGTAACGGATGTGCTCAGTTTCCCCGCTCGCGAAGGCGCATTCGCAAACACGGCGGACGGTTTCCTCGGCGACATCCTCATCTGCCACGCCCGCGCGGCAGCGCAGGCGGCGGAACTCGGCCACAGCACCGCGCGCGAGCTTGCCTTCCTCGCAATCCACGGCGCCCTGCACCTCTTGGGCTATGACCACATGACCGAGGGCGACGAGGCCGTCATGCTCCAAAAACAAAGGGATATTATGGCCACGCGGTGAACCATGAAAACCATCCTTGACAAACAAACCTACATATTATACTATGCGAACGAAGAGGGATGGTCATGGCAATCCCAAAACACAAATTTATTAGGAGAAAAAAATGAGGAAAAACGTAATCATCATCGGCGCGGCCGGAAGAGACTTCCACAATTTCAACACGGTGTATCGTGACAACGAGAACTATAATGTTGTCGCATTCACCGCCGCGCAAATTCCCGACATTGACGGGCGCAAATATCCCGCTGATTTGGCGGGCAAACTCTATCCGAACGGCATTCCGATTTATGCGGAAAGTGAATTGGAATCGCTGATCCGGGAGCTCCAAGTTGACGAATGCGTATTCTCGTACAGTGATGTAAAATATGGATTCGTAATGGGCGTAAGCGCGAGAGTCAATGCGGCAGGCGCCGATTTCAGGCTGCTCGGGCCAAAGGCGACGGCACTCGAAAGCACGAAACCTGTCATTTCGGTATGTGCGGTCAGAACCGGTTGCGGCAAAAGCCAGACTTCGCGTAAAATCGTGGAAACCTTGAACGCCAAAGGTCTCAAAGTGATTGCGGCGCGCCATCCCATGCCCTATGGCGACCTGAACGCCCAAAGAGTGCAAAGATTCGCAACAATTGAAGACCTCAGAATGCATAAATGCACCATTGAGGAGATGGAAGAGTACGAGCCCTATGTTGCGCGTGGCAATGTGGTCTATGCCGGTGTTGATTATGAAGCGATTCTGCGTGCCGCTGAAAGTGACCCGAATGGCTGCGATATTATTCTGTGGGACGGCGGCAATAACGACTTCCCGTTCTTTGCGCCGGATCTCGCCTTCACAGTGGTTGATCCGCACAGGGCGGGACACGAGCTCGCATATTATCCCGGCGAGGTATCACTGCGCACGGCGGATGTGGCTGTCATCAATAAGATTGATAGTGCGGAGACGGAGAATGTGCAAAAGGTAAAGGACAATATCGCCAAGGTAAATCCGAAGGCAAAGGTTATATGCGCAAATTCCGCAATCAGCGTGGACAAGCCGGAGCTCATCCGCGGCAAGCGCGTTCTCGTGGTCGAAGACGGCCCCACCCTGACCCATGGTGAGATGAAAATTGGCGCGGGTGTCGTTGCGGCGCAGCGCTTCGGCGCGAGCGAGCTTGTCGACCCGCGCCCGTATGCGGTTGGGAAACTGGCGGAAACATTCAGAATATACCCGGGCATCGGCACGCTTCTGCCGGCCATGGGTTATGGTGAGCAGCAGGTGGCCGATCTCGAAGAGACCATCAATAACACCGATTGCGACGCCGTCATCATCGCCACGCCGATTGATTTGAATCGTGTATGCAACATCACCAAGCCCAATACGCGCGTCTACTATGATCTGGACGAAATCGGCCAGCCGGATCTGGCCAGCGTGTTGGATGAATTTGTGAAAAAGTATCTGTAATATTTAACCCGCAAACGCAACCGTAGGGGCAAATGATTATTTGCCCCTACATTGCAAATACGACATCGGTGCATCGCTTATGCGCCAATTGAACCGCGACTACCGCAATATAGACCGTGTCACGGACGTACTCAGCTTCCCCGCCCGCCCCGCCCCGAACCTCCCGCTAACCCGTAAACGCAAGCGTAGGGGCGGATAGTGACGGCTCCGAAGGAGACATTGCGCCCGTCGTATACCGGCACGCCAGCGGTTATTGCATAGCCCCTTGCACCCCCAATCAACCTTGCGCTATAATACACAAACAGCAAAAGCAGCACAGGAGGATCCAAAAATGAAAATCTCAGACGAACTGCGCGACAAAATGATGGAGCTGGCCTATGAGGCCATGGAGCGGGCCTATGCCCCCTATTCGGGCTATAAGGTCGGCGCCTGCGTGTTGACCAAGAGCGGCAAGCTCTATCAGGGCTGCAACATCGAGAACGCGGGGTTCACGCCCACGGTCTGCGCCGAGCGCACGGCCATCTTCAAGGCGGTCTATGATGGGGAATACCAGTTCGATGCCGTCGCCGTCGTCGGTAACGGGGATAAGTGGGGCTATCCCTGCGGCGTCTGCCGCCAGGTCATGGCGGAGTTCTGCAACTCCGATTTTCACATCTTCGTGGGGGACAGGGAGCGCCGCATCACCGAAATCAGTTTCGGCGAACTGCTGCCCAACGCATTCGGTCCGGGCGCTTTTTAATTGATTTTAACAATCCATTAACAAATTATTCCCAAATATTAAGCACCTTTTCGTTTCTTGTTCATATTTCTATGATATTATGCATACATCCAACATGAATCGATATATTCATGGAAAAATGGAGGGAAATATGAACATGAAATCAGCAGTGTTTTTGCGTAAGGGCAAGCGTATCCTCGCGGGTCTGCTTGCTCTTGTGATTTGCGCAGTTCTGGCGCTCGCCATCCCCGCAAAGCTCGCCCAAGCGGACGCGACGGGGGAGCGCATCGGGGAACCCCTGCCCGGCAACGCCGCAACGATGGACTGGCTCTATGCGAGAGGTGGATCCACGCTGGCCGCCATCCTTTTGTTGAAGAGCTATCTGTCCCTTTTGCCCATCGGCACGGAGGGTTTGCTCGATTGGTTTGAATCGGGGCGCAACGAGTTCATGGATCTCATGGCAAATCAATATGAGGACAAAACCGGCCACATCACCCAGGACATTGCGTCGGACGGCAAGAGCGCCACGGTCACGGTCGATGAATGCGATATCCACAATATCGTCGTGGGTGCCGTGCTGGCGGATGCGCTCGGTTCTGTCGAGGTCGGCGCGAGAAACGTCAGCTTGAGTCCCAATCCCGATAACGCGGATGCGGTCTTAACGCTGTCGGGCGCGAATCTGCAGCAATTGCTCGCAGGCGTAAATCTGGAGGTGGAAGCGGATATCAAGGTAACCGGAACGGTTGCCTTGGAGGGCAAATTCACTTACCTCGGGACAAACGTCACAATCAACACAGGCGAAATCGGGATGGAGATCACCTCGCATTTGCGCGCCAAAATCTCATTGGATGATGGCAGCATTATTTCGCTGGAATTCACGGGTACATCCGTAGACTTGGATGAGAATGATATCAAAGATAAATTGGAAGTAAAGGGAAGCTTTTTTATCAATTTTCTTGACGATTTATTGGATGATTTCATCAATTATTTGATTGGTTACTTCCAAGCGGAAATGCCCGGCATGGTTGAGTCGGAAATAGAAGAAGAGCTGAAAACGGTGGTGTTCGCCGATGGATCGGATTTCGTGAACGCTCTGTCTGCAGGTTTGAGCGGCATCGTTTTGAACGCCTTTGACCCTGATGACGGTATAAGCATATCCATCTCGCATGCCGCGGTGCTGAGTGCGCTGCAAGGCGACTTGGATGTCCCCGATCCTGTCGTCCATCCTTTCCCCTATTCCTTTGCAATGGACTTTGGGGAGGAGGGTTTGACAAACGGGGAAACCGGGACCTTCACATTGGCTGATGCGGTAGCGGGTTCCTGGCTGGAGGACCTGACGCAAGTAAAGACATTGAATCTGGATTTTGCGGATTTGAACAAGCTGACCGGCGGTTTCGCAGACCTTATCCTGGGCTCGGGTCTCAGTGCCATACAAAACAATGGAGCCGATATGCTGATCGGCAGCTTGGGTAAGCTGCTCACGGACAGCGATATGCTGGACAGAATCGCCGCTGAATTGAAAACCCGTTTGAAGAGTAAATTGGGTGCCTTAACGGATGATCTGGAAGATGCAATCAGTAACGCGAAGTATGATGATATCGAAATCGAGATTAACTTTGTGCGTGAACGGCCATGGCCCCTACC
The DNA here is from genome assembly GCA_009779405.1 of Clostridiales bacterium. Lineage (GTDB taxonomy): Bacteria > Bacillota > Clostridia > Christensenellales > CAG-138 > WRCT01. The sequence continues at coordinate 9,402 of WREI01000020.1, read as the reverse complement.
CAACACAACCATAAAACAGAAAATCAATTTTAAGCCCACCCTAACGGTTACAGGCGCGAGTATCACTTGTGTCAAGAGCAAGCTGAGCGCCGAACCGGGAGCACTTGAAGAAAATCTGGCGTTGCTGGACGCTGACCTGCTCAAAGACTGGGCCGCCGAGGTCTGGAACAATATCCGCTTGCATGCGGAGCTCTATTCCACGTTCAGCCCCGGCAAGATCAAGACCGTCCGCTATTCCCGCGTGAGCTTCGGCCACAAGGAGTATAACCTGATCGGTCTGCACCCGGAAATTATTCGGGTTATGGAAGTCGGCGAGACGCTGCCATTGCATCCCGAACTGGTGGCAACCCTGCACCAAGGCGGCGTAGTGGTATACACCTATGAGAGCGCGGATGAAAGCGTCGCCACCGTGGACGAGTACGGCGAGATCACCGCGGTCGGCGCGGGTACCACAACCATCACCGTCACCGCGACCTTCTATTGCAGTTGCGGCTGTGACTATGTGAAGAGCGTGGATGTCTCGGTCATCGTATACGAAGAGCTGGATATCGTGGAGAACGATGATGAAAACGATGACGAGATGGTCGTCACCTATGGCGACGATGACTTCCCGCTCATCCTGACGGGCGGCGGCACGGGTGCGAACACCTGGAGCTCGAACAACGCTTGCATCAGCGTCGATGCAGACGGCAATGTCAACATCAACTCCGTCGGCGTTGCCATCGTCACGGTCGAGCAGGAGGGCGATGATATCTATCCGGGCGGCGAAACCTCCATCAAAATCACGGTTCTGCGCAAGCCCATCATCGTCGTGGCAGACGATCAAATGAAGTATGTCGGCCAGACGGATCCCGCGCAACCTTGGGGCTGGAAGGCATACGAACCGCTCAAACCGACCGACCCGCCCAGCACAAAATTGTCGGTTCCCGGCTTGGAAACGGGCGATACCCTTGCGGGTTCCTTGAAGCGTGCCCCGGGTGAAACAGTCGGCGACTATGCGATTACCGAGAATATCCCCTTTGCAAACCCGAACTATGCCATTGAGTTCGTCCAAGGCACCTTCTCCATCCTCGAACACGGGAAGACAGGCGAGGGCGATGTGACCACCTTGATCATCTTGGTCACCATACTGGCCCTGTCCACATCAGGTCTGGGCGTGATGTTAATCAGAAGGCGCAAAGTCACCGCCAAGTGAGCGAACTAAACTGCAACAACGAGGGCTTCCCCGGTGCGGGGGAGCCCTCGTCTTATTCCTTGACAAGCGCTGCCCCGCTGCATACAATGGGCATATAAAATCCGACCCGAAAGGATACTCCCTTGGAGCAATCACGCCATCCCAACTTCAAATCCGGCTTTATCGCCATCATCGGCTGCCCCAACGCGGGGAAGTCCACCTTGCTGAATCGCTTGGTCGGCCAAAAGATTGCCATCGTCAGCGACAAGGCCCAGACCACGCGCAACCGCATTACGGGCGTGGTGACGCGCGAAGGGTATCAGATGATCTTCCTCGACACGCCCGGTATGACCGACCCCAAAAACAAATTAGGCGCGTTTATGCAAAAGACGGCGGAGGAAAGCACCCGCGACGTCGACGCCATCCTTTTTATGGTGGACGCAAAGCATCCCAACCATACGCGCGATATAGAAATTGTCACGCGTCTCGCACGGGGCAAAACCCCGCTGCTGATCGCGCTGAACAAGGCGGATATAGCGGGGGAGGAGCGCCTTACGGCCCTGCGGGAGCGCTTTGCCGCCCTCGCCCCGCGCAGTGAAATCCTATCCGTCTCCGCCAAAACGGGCGAAGGGGTGGAAGCGCTGGAACAGAAACTCGTACCCCATCTGCTCCCCGGCCCTCTCTATTATCCCGCCGACCAGTGCACCGACCAGCCCGAACGCCTGATCTGCGCGGAGATGATACGCGAAAAGGCCCTCCGTCTCCTGCGGGATGAAGTCCCCCACGGTCTCGGCGTGCAGATCGACAAGATGGAGAACCGCGGCAGCGGCAGCGACCCCACCCGCGGCGAGCTCTGGGACGTCTGGGCGACCATATACTGCGAACAGGAGCGTCACAAGGGCATGGTGATAGGCAAGCAGGGGGCCATGCTCAAAAAGATAGGCTCCGCCGCCCGCGAAGATATCGAATGGCTCTTGGACGCTCGCGTCAACCTCCAACTCTGGGTCAAGACCAAGGAGGACTGGCGCAACAAACCCGCCATTTTATCGGAATTGGGATATAGAGATTGACAGCGGGACAGCATAGCGGTATGATGACGCTGCAATATAACACGAAAGGAGCCAACGGATGGAAGCTATCCTCACAGCGCAGGATTTGACAAAGCGTTACGGCAATACCGTCGCCCTGTCCAATCTGAACCTCAACCTGCCGCGCGGCAAAATCATAGGTCTGCTGGGTCCCAACGGCAGCGGCAAGACGACCTTCCTGAAACTGGCGGCGGGTTTACTGGTACCCACCGCCGGCAGGATTCGCGTCAACGCGTTGCCCATCGGTGAAAAAACCAAGTCGCTCGTCTCCTATCTGCCGGAGCGCACCTATCTGCCCATGCATATGCGCGTCCGCGAAACCCTGGATTATTTTGAAGACTTCTATGCCGATTTTGACCGCGCCCGCGCGAACTCCATGCTCGAAGCCTTGCAGGTACCCACGGATGCCCGCATGCGCGAGCTGTCCAAAGGCACAAAGGAGAAGGTGCAGCTGGTGCTGGTGATGGCGCGGCGCGCCCAGCTCTATCTGCTGGATGAACCCATAGGCGGTGTCGACCCCGCCACGCGCGACTTCATCCTGCAAACCATCGTGAGCAATTTCCACGAGGAGTCCACGGTGCTTATCTCCACGCACCTCATTTGGGACGTGGAAAAGGTGCTGGATGAATTCATCTTCCTGCAAAAAGGCGTCATCACCCGTTATGACGAGACCCAAAAGGTGCGGGAAGAGACGGGCCTGTCCCTCGACGAGCTGTTCCGGGAGGTGTTCAGATGTTAGGAAAACTCTTCAAACACGATATGCGCGCCCTGTCCCGCTGGATGCGCTTTGTGGTGCTCGGGATTATCTCTTTGGCCCTGCTGATCACCGTCTCCATTGCCATCGATACGCAGTATTACGATAGCATTGTGCAGAGTATACAGGTAATGGTGATGGGACTTGGCGTTATGGGTCTGTATGCCAGTGTGATTATTACGGCTGTATTTGTCTATGTGCATTATTACCGCAGTATGTTCAGCGACGAAGGCTATCTGACGCATACCTTGCCTGCAAAGAGCTGGCATATACTGTTGTCCAAACTGCTGTCCTCCCTGCTTTGGATGTTTATCAGCACCCTCAGCCTGGTGCTGGGCGTGTTCATCATCGCGTGGGTGACCGTGGGAGACCTCTATTTCATATCGTCGGCCCTCCGCTCGATAGGGGAGTATGTCAACGCGGCTACGGTGATAATGGCTCCGGCGGATCTCCTGATCAGCAGTGTTTCAGGACTCCTGCAAATCTTTTTGGCCATCACCATCGGTTGCGCCATCGCGAACAAGCATCGCTTTTGGGCCGCCTTTGGAATTTATGCTGCCATCTCCGCATGCAGCGGTCTCATAAACAGCATATTTGGCTTTCCGACCTTTATAACGCTCATGTTCTCATATGATGACGCCAATATCACGAATAACGCAAATATCATGCTGATGATCGACCTCATAAAGAACTGCGCAATAGCCACCATCTGTTTCTTCTGGATCAACCGCTTGTTGAAGCGAAGATTAAACCTCCAATAAAGAAAATCCAAGCAAAAGGCGGAGCCCTGGCTCCGCCTTCAACAATTCTACTCTCCACGGGCGGATGCTATCCGCCCCTACACTCCAAACTCCCAATCAAGGTTCCCCCAGTTTCGAATAATCTAAACCCCAACCGGAGAACAAGTTGCTGTTCTGAATCCAGCCCTCCCAAATATAGTAGCGTATCTTCGTCCACTTTCCGTCGACTTCCAATACCTGTACGCAGGTCTCGGTCGGCACTTTACAGATGCGGTTTTTCACACTCGAATCCTGCTTGTCAAACATCCACGCGGTCGCCTTGATGAGTTTCGCGTCCTCCACGGTGTCCATCTCGCCCTTCGTCTCCGTAATCAGCCCGCGGTGTATATAGCCCACGCGCTTCCCGTCCCGCACCATATAGTAGGCCGGGCTCTTGATGATCACTTCCAATTCCGTTCCCACATCCAACCTGCGCGTGGCGGGATAGCTTCGGTCGTTCCCCTTGCGCAGCGCGGCGTTGGGGACGGATACCCAAACAACGTCCCGCTCCGGTTCCGGCGTCTCATAAATCCCGGCCTGCATCGATTTATAGGTCTTCAAATCCGGCTGCAATTTTTTTAGGGCGTTGGCCGTCTTGCTGTCCTTCTTCAGCTGGTTGGTCACCTCCACGGTCGTACCCGGACAGGCGTAATAATAGAGCCACTTGGCGTCCTCCACATTGAGCCGCACACAGCCGTGCGAAACGGCGATCCCCAACTTGTTGTAAGAGGAGGTTAGCGTGTTCACGTCCTGCTTGTTAAACAAAACGGAGTGGAAAAAGATATCGCCGACGATCTGCACCCAATACCGCGCGTAATCCGAAAAACTCGCGAACGCGCCGAAGCGCTGCCGCCCGCCTATCTTCCAGATGCCCGTGGAGGTCGGGGAGCCAATATCTTTCGGGTCCTCCGGGTTCTTGGGCGTATTGCTGCCCGAGGAGCACAGAAAGCGACGCACAATGTCCGTGTACTCGCCATTCTCATCCTTTTGGTATACGGTGACGATTTGGCTGTCCAAATCCAGCACGATATAGAAGCGTTCGGGATCGTTATTTTTCAGCTCCTCCTCCGCCAGCGCGGGCCGCACTCCCGCAAAAACGGCAAGGAGCATCGCGCAGAGCAATAGGGCCGCGACCCATCTTTTGCAACCGAAAATACGCACGCAAAACCTCCGTCAGATTTATGATAGCCTTATTATACGTCATTTCTGGATTATTATCAATTAAGGTATCGTGAATAAATCTATACCAAACTCTAACACTACCATCATGGCAACCCAATGGTATAAACACCGCGGTAAAAACCGCGTGCGGCGCAGGCGCCTGCGCGTTTTGTTTCGCGGCGCATCCGTGCTCGGCGTTGCCGCGGTCTGCGCCGTCCTTGCGTTCGTGTTCTCGCGGCCCGCCTGGCGCATGCTCGACTCCTCCAAACTGACCAAGACCGAGCAGTCCCTGATCGTCTATGACAAATACGGTGCGGAGGTCTCCTGTCTCTATGTGACGGAGAACCGCATCAACATCGCCGTGGAGACCCTGCCCGTCCACGTCATCGGCGCCTTCGTCTCCGCCGAGGACGCGCGCTTTTTCGAGCATCCGGGCTTCGACCTGATCCGCATCTTCGGCGCGGCATGGAAGGACTTGCAGACCGTCTCCTATTCGGAGGGCGCTTCCACGATGACCCAGCAGCTCATCAAACTGACCCACCTGAACAACGATAAAAATATGACCCGCAAGATAGACGAGGCCATCCTGGCCTATCAGTTGGAGAAGCAGTTCGATAAAAATGAAGTGCTGGAGCTGTACCTGAACTATGTCTATTTCGGCGGCGGCTGCTATGGCGTCGAAGCGGCGGCGCGCACCTATTTCGGCGTGCATGCGCAGGACCTGAGCGTCTCGCAGGCGGCACTCCTGGCGGGCGTGCTGAAATCCCCGGCCCGCTTCGCGCCCCACCTGCGCCCCGAGGCCTCGGTCGGCAGGCGCAATGTCATACTCGGCCTGATGGAGAGCTATGGCTATATCTCCGCCGAAACCTGCAAAATCGCGCGGGCCGAACCGCTTATATTGAACTCCGAGCCGACCAACAATGTGCGCGGCTATTATGTCGACCTGGCCCTGACAACTTCCTGCGAACTGTTGGGCGTGGATATGCAGACCCTGCTCTCGGGCGGCTATCGCATCCAAACGGAGATGGAACCGGAATTGCAGCGCATCGGCGAAGCGATCTTCGCGGATGACAGCTATTTCCCGCAGATGAACGGCGAGAGCGCGGAGGGCGCGCTGGTGCTCGTGAATGCCAAGGACGGCGGCGTGGCGGCGGTGCTGGGGGGCAGGGAGAACAGGGTCGCCCTCAGTTTTAACCGCGCCATGCGCATACGCCGCCCGCCCGGTTCGGCCATCAAGCCCGTCCTGGTCTATGCGCCCGCCCTGCTCTCGGGCTATACGGCGGCCAGTATGCTGTTGGATGAACAGGTGAGCTATGACGACTATACCCCGCGCAACGCGAACAACCGATATTCCGGCTGGGTGACCATGCGCGAAGCGGTGACGCGCTCCCTGAACACGACGGCGGTTGCCGTGTTCGCAGAGTTGGGCGTGCAGAACTGCAAGCGCTTTGCCTCGAGCATAGGTATACCCTTCGACCGCTTGGACACCCGTCTCGGCCTGGCCTTAGGCAGTTTCACCTATGGTGTCTCGCCCTATCAGCTGGCCGGCGCCTACGCGAGTTTCGCGAGCGGCGGCATATACCGCAAGCCCTGCGTCGTCTCGCGCATCACGGGGCCGGGCGGGGAGGCTCTCTATGCGGATGAGCGCCTGTCGAGCCGCGTCATGGATGAGGGCAGCGCGTTTATACTGACCAGCATGCTCCAAAGCGTGGTAGCGACGGGTACAGCCCAGCGCTTGGCGGCACTGGAGATGGATTTGGCGGCCAAGACGGGTACCGTGGGCGATACGGAGAGCAATCGCGACATCTGGCTGGCCGCCTACAACCCCGAATACGCGGCGGTCGTGTGGATGGGCTATGACGACAGCAGGGGCGGGCGCGGTCTGCCCCCCGACACGGGCGGCGGCAGCTATCCGGCGGAGGTACTGCGGACCCTGTTCGAGCAGATCTATGCCTATAAGGCCCCGCCGAAATTCACGGTACCCCCAAGCGTACACCGGGTGCGCTTGGACGCCTACACCCTGCGTAATTCCTATGAAAGCGTGCTTGCCAGCATGTGGACGCCCGACGATTCGGCGGTCTACGAATATTTCGTCCACGGCACGGAGCCGACCCGCGAATCGGAATTCTGGCAAATCCCCCTGCCACCGCAGAATCTCAGCGTGCAGCTGACGGGCAGCCGCGTAGAAATCCGCTTCACGCCCCTCTCGCGTCACGTCGAATACTATATCTATCGCCAAAACAGCATGGGCTTTTCGGTGCTGGTCACCACGGTCACAGGCACGACCGAACCGCAATCCATCACAGACAACATAGGCACGATGACGGGCGAATTCTCCTATTACATCGTCCCCATGCACCCGCTCATCCAGGAAAACGGCATGCCCCTGCTCGGCGAACCCTCGCAATCCGTCACGGTCTGGGCCACGCCACCGGGATAAAAAAGATCAGGAATACAACAGCTCCTGCGCCAAGAGTCGCTGGCAGCTGATAACGGCTTCTTCCGTCAAATCGTCAAACACAAAGGAACCGCAGCGGCACTTGTCGTAGGCCACGCCGTCCATCTCAAACGCGAACCCGCCCGAACAGCGGGTATTGCAGCGCGCGCATGCCCACCCACTCGCGCGGATTTGCTCACGCACGCTTTCGGGCAGCGCCATCACAAGCGGCATATATCGGTTGATATGCTGTAAGTTCAGTTTAACGGACAAGCTATCTTGGCAAACTTGCAAGCTCATCAGCACCTTCTTGTTCTGCTTGCCGACATACACGCAGGACCAGTCGTTGCGCATAAATCCGCCCATGCGGATGGTCTGCTTCGTGCCGCGCGCCGCCACATCGTGCAAAGCGGCGGCATATTCGCGCTGTATCGTGTCCAACGCGTGATAGATGGAATCCACGCCGAGCTTCGGTTCCCTAATCGTCTCGTTTTCCAACAAGCCGGGATGCAGCATGTAAAACCAGTTGTTCTTGGAACTCTTCAAATCCCCCTTGCTCAGTTCAAGCAGCGCCGTGGCCATCGCCCGCAGCGCGGCGCAAAGGCACGGATTATCGAGATACGAAATCGTAAGCGTTTCGCCCGGCTTGGGACTCTTGCCAAACGCGCCGAACGCAAAGCCATAGTCCCGCAACTTGGCAAGCAAGAACGGCAATCCGGTGATTTTCAGCTGTTTGGCGTCACTTGCGAGCACGCCGCCGTCAATCGCCAGGGACATATCGGGCTGCAACGCCGCCCCCGCGCCCAAAACCAGCAGCAGATGTGGCACGCGTATAAAGCTGTTGTGGCTGTGCAGATAATCCGTGGTCTTTGCGTCATATTCGACGATATCTTTCAGCGCCATCTGAAAATCGGCGGGATTGCGCGCGATATCTCCGTAGAGCCTGCGCACCAGCGCGCGCAACGCGCTGAGCCCCGCCGCGAACGCATCCGCGCGCAAGCCGCCGAGGAATCTGTCGTGGATCTTCCGCGACACCGGGTCGTCCATCACATTTTTCAAATAGTTCGCGGCGATGATCTGCACATAATATTGATAGTCCATTTTGCACCCCCTCCCAACACTGAATTATAGCATATTTCGCGGCTATTTGCATTGACAAAGCTCGCGAATTATATACAATATTCATATAAAATAATTACAGGGGGGCGTTATGGGAGATATCAAGATTCTGCAAAAATACGCGGACGACCATATCGGGCCGGCGCATGAACGGGTGCTGGCGGCGCTGCGCAAGGCCATCGAGCGCGGGGACTTTGCCCCCGGCGAATCCTTGCGCCAGGAGGCGATCTCCGCGACGCTACGGGTCAGCCATATCCCGGTGCGGGAAGCCCTGCGCCACTTGGAGGCCGACGGACTGGTGGAGGTGCAGCGCAACAAGGGGGCGCGGGTCGTGGCCCTCTCGCGCAAAACCATCGAGGATATGATGGAGATACGCGCCTATATCTCCTCCAATATCCTGAAAACGGCCATCCCCCTGCTCACAGAAGCCGATTATAAGCGGCTGCAAACCATCATAGACAGGCAAAGGGTGGCGACGGACCCGATCAAGGCCGACGATTGGAACAACGAATTCCACAGGCGTCTACTGCAGCCCGCCCAGAATCAGGTGGCGGAAAAGGTCATAGGTCTCATAAACGCAAACATAGACCGCTATCTGCGCGGCAATTTCTACGGCGAACAGGCATTCCGCAACCGCAGCGCGGATGAACACGAACAGATCCTCACAACCTGCAAAACCGGCGACAAAAACCGCGCCGCCTACCTCCTCTCCCAACACATCCTATCCGCCCGCGATCGCATCCCCGAGGATTTGATGTAAACTTTACCCCGCCCTCTCCCTCAGCAACAACAGCGTCTTCTTCTCAATCCGCGAAACCTGCACCTGCGAAACCCCCAACTGATCGGCTATCTCCTGTTGCGTGCGGTATTCAAAATAGCGCATCCGTAAT
>WREI01000019.1 GCA_009779405.1 Clostridiales bacterium | reverse complement strand
CTCGATGAAAGCGAAACAGCGGTACGCGTGGAAGCATATGACAGTTCCAACGCGCCGCTTTCGGGCGTGACGTATGAGGTCTATGTGCGAATAACGGGCAAGCTTGGCACGATGGTTAGCCTTGTAGATACCTTGCCGCCAACGGACGCAAACGGCATGGCGGAATCCTGCGCCTTCTTCTTCCATGTTAATATTATAGGCTATTTCGTGCAGGAAGTCGGAACAAGCGAGGAACACCCCTTCATGCCGGTTGGCGGGGAGATAGTGACGGTAGTTATCGGCGGCGGGCGCGGCGGCGGCAGAGGTGGCTCGACCGACGTCCTGCCGACAGAGGTGTGGGAGTACAGCTACCCCACCAGCGGTTGGCAAGACCAGTTAGAGAGCATAACCATACACGAAGTCGACGCAAACGGCTATCTGCTCCCGAACCCAACGATACAGACCTTCGCGTATGACAACGGCGGTAATCCGACCGACTACCAAGGCAATACGCTCATGTGGGAAGGAAAGCGGTTGGCAAGCATTGACAACGGAAGTACGACAACCAGCTTTTCCTACAACGAGGATGGTTTGCGCACGTCAAAAACAAGCGGCGGTGTAACCACCAACTACTTTTACAAGGGTACTATTCTACTCGGCGTAACGCAAGATTCCCATACCCTCTACTTTAGCTATGATGCTGGTAGTTCTGTAATCTCCGTCAACCACAACGGAACGGATTACTACTATCTTCGCAATGGGCAGGGGGATATTGTTGCACTTATAGATGCGAATGGAACCAAAGTCGTAGAGTACGAGTACGATACATGGGGCAAGCCAACCGCCACAACGGGCAGTTTGGCAGGTACTATAGGGGAACTGAACCCCTTCCGTTATCGTGGATACATTTACGATTCGGAAACCCAGTTCTACTACTGCCAAAGCCGTTACTACGATCCTTCGATCGGGCGTTTCATCTCTGCTGACGCCCTTATGTCCACAGGGCAAGGCATCTTGGGGTACAATATGTATGGATATTGCGGTAACAATCCGGTCACCAGATCAGATCGATCCGGAATGACTTGGGACGATTTTTTAGATTGGCTAAAGGGCCTTTTGGGTGGGGGATGTGCCCCCGCGCCAACCTCCACTCCCACTCCCACATCTACCCCCACGTCTGTTCCTGTTATATTAGCAACACCAGACCCTACATCAACGCCAGTACCACTCCAAACAAAACCGCCGTCTTCTGCCGTAGCTGCGGCAATGGCTTTCGCATACGGCCATGTAAAAGATGAGACAAAATATAACGGTTCGAATGGCTTGAATTGCTCAAACTTGGTGGGAGAAGCTTATGGCAACCGTCTTCCCAAAACATTGCATGAGAATCATCTTGCGGCAGACCAGTGGCAATACGTTCAAACGTCAGCTGATTGGGAGTTCCATAAAGGTTCATTTGATCCCAGTCAGTTGAGATATGGCGACTTAATCTTCTATTCGGATGCTAGCTCAACCGCAGGGAGATTTGATAATATATGTCACGTTGCTATGTATTCAGGATATGACAAAATAATTGATTCGGTCATAAGCTGGCGTTATGACATCAATGGAGTGACAGAAAGATCGTTTTATAGTGATATCTACGGAGAGAACGATATAACGCTTATGAAGATGGCCGGCTATGCGCGTCCACTATTTTGATTGGGAGGTAAACTACGAATGAAATGCACAAAATTATTCTTCATATCTTTTTCTATGCTTCTGCTCTGCTTCACTTTGTCATGCGAAAGAAATAATGCTACAACCGACAGGTGGCCAATAGCCAAACAACTGATCTCGGGCGAAGTGAATCTGATAGGAATGGCTATGTCCGATGCAGAAAAACTATTGCCGCCCGAACAATCGAATGATATACGTCCCAAGGTTTACAACTACATTTTGGGCAGCGAGCGCCTATTCGTAATAGAGCTACCAATGCTTTTGCGCGGGGATTCTGTAGAGCAGACTGTCCGCATAGTTACCGATTGGTATCTTTTTTCCGAAGAAGGTTCTCTGCTGGCCTATGAAGGTGTACCGCCGATTGATTTCCGGATAGCAGCATTCGACCACACACGCCCAATTACAGATGACGATTTCGAAGCACTGTATGGAGATCTGAGAATCAATGATGTAGCCTGTACTCCTATGGTTACAAGTGATATGCGGATTGTAAGATTGTTATTGGAACGGGAAGATCCAAGCTTTCGGCTACGAGGAATTAATGTTTACAACCCGCTGACGGACGAGAATGAATCTGTGTATCGTCGGGTTTTATGGCAGCCTTATATGATTGGCATCTATCGCGATGATTTTACATGGCGCATTTATACATATGCAGAGGATGAAGAAATCGCGGTAGCGCATTTCGATGAGAGCGGGAATGTATTATCTTGTAACGGCGTGCCGCTTATAGACCGAAAAACACCGTGGATGGATACTTTTTCTGATTTTAATATGTTACAAGCAAACTACGGATCTCCGGCATTGGTCTTGGACGGGCTAACGCAGTATTCACATTATCCCTTCTCATATGCCTACTTCACACGAGACGGTTATTTGATATGCATAGGCGTTGATTCGGATGGGATGACAATATTGGGTTGCGAGGAGGTCTTCTTGGGATAGAAGAGGGAACACACAGGGACTGGGGAAATGTATTAGCAAAAAGGGGTAACAATGCAAGCACTCGCGCTGAAAAACTGCATAGATAGTGAAATGCTTGCCGTTACCCAAGTCACCGGCCCGAGCGTAAACGGAACCCAAAGCACAGTCACCAACACCTACGATACGCCGCAGAATCTGTTGCGTCAGACCAAACTGCAACAAAGCGGCTTGGGAGATGTAGACTACACCACCCTTGCGGGTGTAGTCGTGGGTTATGCCGTCGTATTCATTTTTGATTAACTCGCCTGCCCGATACGCTGCGGCGGCAACCGCCGATTTACCCTTGCCGCGTGAGATGATTTTTATGCTGCAATGATATATTGCCATGCGTGGCTCCTTCCTTCATTATTGTGTGAACAGAAAAGGCGGCAAGCTGTATCCGCGTTTTGGATACAGCCTGCCGCCGTGGTTCGGGGGAAGTACAGCTTCCCCCGACTTTGCGCCGTTAGGCGCGAAAGGCCGTCTGCAAGACCGCACATACCACATTTATGTGGTATATAAGTGCGCCCTTCGGCGGAAGGGACGGGTGGATTAGCCCGCGCCTTGCGTCGTGGACGCGGATTTGCCGTCGGGTTCGCCTGACGGCTTTGACGCGGCCGGTACCCCGGTCTACTTGACCATGCTGTCGAGGATTTTGCGGGCGGCATCGCTCTGTACTGTCTTTTCGAGGAATGCCTTGATTTGGTCGTTCGTGTAGCTGTCGGCATTGGAAACAAGGCTCTCCAAAATCGCGCCGCGCTCAATCAGCCGCTTGGTGCGGGCTTTCCGCTCCTGCTCCTTTTGCTCCTGTAACAGCTTTCTTCGTTGGTTTTCAAGCTGCTGAATCTGCTCCTGTACGCTCAGGATTCTTTCTTCCGTCGTTTTTGCCATAGTGTTTTCCTTTCATTTTTGATTTTGGGTGTACAAAAAAGCGGCCCCGGTTTCCGGAGCCGCCCATTGCCAAATGAGTGTTATGCTATTTTTTGTTCCTGTGGATTTGCCTGTGCCTGCTCCGCAATTCCGGCAGCCTTCTTTTCGGCACGTTCCCTGCGCTTGTACTCACGCCACTTGGCGCGACGTTCTTCGCCCTCGGCATCGACTACATCACCCTCGGCGGGAACCACAAACTGCCCGATATAGTTGAGGTAGATGTCCACACGCTGCTCCCGCTTGCCGCTGGACTTATCCGCTTCAAAGACGATAACCTTTTCCACAAACTCATGGAGCATGGCAGGGGTCAACTCCGAAAAGTCGGTGTACCGTTTCGCCAGTTCCATAAACTTGTCGGCGCGGAAGGTGTCGGCCTCGAATTGCTCCAATTCCTCTCTCAGCTTGGCGGTCTGGGTTTCCAATTCACCCTGCTCGGATTCATACCCTTGGGAAAGTTGTTCAAAGCGTTTTTCGGTGAGCCGTCCCGCAGAAAAATCCTCATAGGTTTTTCGGAAAAGCGTATCCAGTTCCGCAGTCCGCCGCTCATTTTTATTGATTTGCCGTCTGTGGGCTTTCGCGGATTCGCTCTGTCGCAATATAGATGCTTCTCGTATCAGTTTCACAAATTCCGCTTCGTTGTTCCGTGCGAAATCCGTTGTTCGCTGTATCGCTTCCAGTATCAGCGCATTGGCGGTTTTGCTCATGATAAAGTGCATAGAGCAATCCGGCACCGCCGCGCCGGGATTGCAATAGCATTGGCAGACATATTCGTCCCGCGCCGACAGGTGTACAACATTGCCGTTCGGCTTGGTATGCTCCCGTGCCCGCGCCCGGTGGTTGAATAAACGCCTTCCGCAATCCGAACAATAGAGCAGCCCTGTCAGCGGGTTTGATTCGCCCATAGTATCTGTCCGTCTTTTGACCGTTCTGCACCGCTGTGCGGTCTGCCATGTTACGGGGTCTATGATGGCTTCATGGGTGTCCTCGAAAATCAGCCAATCCGCTTGGGGGTTCGGGGTCTGCCGCTTGTCCTTATAGGATTCCTTTGTGGTGCGGAAGTTGACCGTATGCCCCATATACTCCGGTTTTTTGAGCATGGCAGCAACCTGGCTGCCACCCCAGCGGCAGGGATGCTTAACAACATCGTTCCGCCGCGGCCCTATGCCCAATTTACTTTGGTATACGCCCGCCGTTTCAACGCCGTCCGCTTCCAAGAGCCTTGCAATCTGGCAGGGACCTTTGCCCTCGACGGTTAAGGCGAAGATGCGCCGCACCACCACGGCGGCAACGGGGTCTATTACCCACTTGCTTTTGTCATTCGGGTCTTTGAGATAGCCATAAATGACATTGTTGGTGATCCGCTTGCCGCTGTTGCCTTTGGACTGATACACCGCTTTCAGCTTGCGGCTTGCGTCGCGGGCGTACCACTCCGACATGATGTTGAGGAATGGGGCAAACTCGCTGCTTTCTCCATTCGCGCTGTCGATATTGTTGCTGACCGCGATAAAGCGGACGCCTTTCTGCCGAAAGAAAATCTCGGTGTAAAATCCGACTTGCAGATAATCGCGCCCGATGCGGCTCATGTCTTTGACGATGACCGCGCCGACGGCGCCGGCCTCAATCGCCGCGATCATTTCCTTGAAGCCTTTGCGCTCAAAGGTGGTTCCGCTGACGCCGTCGTCCGAAAAATGGCGGCAGTTTAAGAAACCGTTTCTTTCGGCATAATCGGCAAGGATTTTCTTCTGGTTGGTGATGGAGTTGCTCTCGCCCTGAAGTTCGTCGTCACGGCTCAGGCGAGAATACAGAGCCGTGATTTTAGTTGGATGGGTCTGCCTGTTCATAGGATACTCCTTTTCACAGGCAACCGGTTCATCCGCAGCAAGGTTATTATGTCACAAAACGGGCGCTTTTGCAACGCCCGTTTTGTGTAGGAATCAATTATTATTATCGGCGTTATCAGCACTATCATTATTGATAAGATTCCAAACGAACAAGGCGGGCGATTTTATCCATTGCCGTTTCCTTGCTCGTTTCGCTGAAATATATGCCGACTCTGTATGTGGTGGAGCCGATACGTTTTGTAAACGAACCTGCTTCACCGGAATGTGCTGCTGTTGAAATGGTTGCTTCTGTCGTCCTTTCTGTGTTTAGTGCTGTCATTGGTTTGACTGTTCCCCTTTACTTTGCTATAATTGCTCTGTGATTTTGTTCCGGCGACTGTAATTTGTGCGTGGTTACTGGTGCATCGCTTTCCTCCTTTTCGGTTGGTTGGTTTACAAAACCGAAAGCATTACATTTTGCTGCGATGCTTTCGCACTCGCGCAGCCGTCGCCGCCTTGCGGGCAGACTCGGCGCAGGCTTGGCAATACGATTGATTGCCGTTGACAGGAAACTTCCTGCCACACCGCCCACAGGCTTTGAGCGGTTTGCGCTCGAATAGGGTTTCCAATTCCGGGTCAAGCGGCAGCACCGCGTTTTGGAACCACTTGCACAGAGAGCTGTTCACGAAACCTATGGTGAACATATAGCAAGTTCCGTCCAACGGCAGACATTCATACTCGCGGTCATAGTTGGCACATTCCGCTTTGACCAGTCTGCGGATGGCTTGCTTCTCCCGGGCAGTAAGTTCCCGATGGTGGATAGTCCATACATTCTTCCTCCTTTCCGAGGTGACTTGTAATCTGATTCAAGGCGAAACAAATTACCCCCTCACTAATAGGAGAAATAACGGGGGTAAATCGGAACCTTTTCCGAAAACTTTTTTGAAAAGAGTGAAAATCGAAGCGACATGGGGCAAATAGACAGAAAACAACTGGCGCGGAATGTAAGAGCCGAAGCCCTTATCCGTATGGAGGAAGCGGCGCGGACGCTTGAGGATTTCCAAGCCGTTGTAGCGATGTGGGATCATCTGGACAGAAACCGTCAACGCAAAGAGCGGGCGCATGAAATAGGCCGCACCAGCGAGGAAATGCTGCATTGGGACAGACTGAGCGAAGATGACGAGCAGGGAAAGCTGAGAGAAGAACTTGACATAGTGATCCCTCGTCCCATGAAGGACTTATCTTGGAAACAGCTTATGCGTGGGAAATTTCTTGATCTGATTTATGATAACGCTGAAGAGATGTGGCAGTTGATTGCGGATTGGGACATCGCCCCTCTTTTGTTTACCCTCACGAATAAGCAAAGGGAGGTTTTGTTTTACCGCGCGGTACGGTGCTGTACACCGCAACAGATTGCGTGTTATCAGGATAAGACGGATCGCGCTGTCCGCAAACTGTTAGCCGCCGCTCTTGCCCGTATTCGCGACCAATTGGCCTTTACCATCCGAGAGAAGATAGACGCCGAAGTGCCAGACATGACTTGGATGAAACGGACGTTTCTTGCATGGTATGAGCAACAGAAAGTTGTGCTTGACAGTTCCACGGATAAAGAATAGAATATGTAATATGATATTTGTATTGTCGGATTACGAATTGCAAACAGCTGTTATCTATATACAGGAGGGAACGGATGAACAATCTCTTTCAAAGGGCAAGCTCCCATTGGGTGAAATACAGCGAATATGAAGTAAAGACCGTCGCCGACGGAACACGTTACATAAAGCCTGCGCCGAAAGCGAAGCCCATCGTTTACGACCCGCTGAAAGACGCGGAGAATTTGGTGGTAGACGCGCTCAATGTCGGCCTGCTCCAAATGGGTCGTGCAGAGGAAAAGATAATCAATTCAGCGGTGATGGATTTTATCCACAAATACGGTTTGCTTGGTTTTATGACTGCCCTGCCGACAACGCCGCACTTCATGCTCTATGACGCTGCCTACCTGCCGAAAAACCATTTCATTAAGGAGGAAGCGATGGCGGTGGCTGATTACGCCGCTCTGTTCTTCCCCTTTGAAAAGCCGGAGTTCAAATCAAAAAAGGACAACGCCCGCTTTGACGTTGAGGGCGACCGTGATATGCTTGCGCTTGCCATGACGTTCAGCAATCAGCCGATTGCGATGAGTATGAGTTTACAGCGTGAGTATGCCGAACGGCTCGACTGGCTGCTGACACAGTTCAAGGATTGGGCATTCACCTTTGTTTCCAGTTTCCTGTACTACGAAGATTACGATAAAAACGACGAGCCCACAAGAAATCTGTACAGGCAAGGCATGGCTGCTTTCGGGGGCATTGCGCCGACCTATCACATTGCCTTGCTCGACAAGCCGACCATCGTCTGGGATTTCCATTCCCTGCTGCTGGGAGTTCAGATGATGTTCAGCTTTATGCTGACCGACGAAGCCAACCCACTCCGTGCCTGCCGCCATTGCCAAAAGGCGTTTATCTCCACGCACCCGAACGCCGCTTTCTGCTCGCCGCGGTGTAAGAATCAGTATAACGTGTACAAGAGTAGGGCGAAAAAGGATTAAGGGGCAGAGCAGATGTAACGCTTTAACCCCGCAAAACGCGAGAAAAGGTATAAACACCTTACCCCTCGAAAATTGGCTCTACAAACACGCCCTTTATAAGGCTTTTCAGGAGCCGAAAGCGTTACATTTCGGTGACACGCTCTCAGCGGATTTTTTCTCGGGTAGTAGAAAAAAAGACCGTCCACAAGAATGCTTGGTTTGGGGTTTGAATGTCGGAGTATTGTATTGATAAACTGCTGTGTCTGATGTATTATGATTAAGAAAAAACTTGTCATTCCCATTAATACATGAAAAACTGGGGATGAAGGGAAAGCGAACTACTATAAATTCCGCAATAAAATCTTCTGCAAGATAGGGGCTGATTTTCATGTTGACTGATGCAGAACAACGAATAAATGAACTAATTGATGAAATGCGTATTCATAATGCGATTTTGATTATGGGTGCAGGCTCTTCATTTGAAGCTGGAATGCCCCTTTACGCACAATTCTATCCAATAGTTTGGAATGTTCTTGATTCTCATTCAGCCTTAAAGGTTAAAATGGGATTCGATCCCTTGGTTAGTGCGAAAAGTCAAATGCCCGAGAATCCTGCGACGTTAAAAACCTTTTTTGCTTTTCTCGAATCAGATTCAATGGCATTGCAAGAGTTCAAGAGGATATTTGGAGAGGTCAACAACCGACACAGCCAAGCTTTGTCACATGTTCATCTGTGCATATCAAAGCTAATTCATAGCGGACTAATAAAGCTTGTCATTTCCCTCAATTGGGATGATCTTTTGGAAACAGCTTGGGAGAAGCTATACGGAACCGATATTAACAGCAATGAGATACAACTCATAAAGCCTCATGGAAGTGTTCGCAAATCATACGAAAATTGGACTTTTCCGAACGGTGATGGAAAGATAACAAATTCGGAACTGGAAATCATAAAGGAAGCACAAGATAACACTCCCACCACGGTAGTGATTGTTGGATATTCCGAATCTGATCGTGTTATTGTTGAAAAAGTTATTTCACCCTGCGATTCACGATATAAAGTATTCCGAATCTCCCCGAACGCAACAGATTCCATATCATTAAAAACATCCGAAGCGTTTAAGCTTTTAGAGGAACACCTCAAGCCGAAAAATAACAACAGCTATTGGGAACAAATAGATTATAGTAATCAAGTCGGTTTGGAACATGCAATAATGGGTTACCGCTTGCTCCCCTCAGATGTGTCTGCTTGTGCAAGATTGCCTCAAATAAGCGATATTAAATTGCGACTTAATCAAGCACATAGTGCGATTATTAAGGGCGAACCTGGTTGCGGAAAATCTATTACCGCATATCAGGTAGCGCATGACTTTTTGCATCTTGGATGGGAAGTTGTAAAATTAATAAAGCTTGATTCTGATATCGCACTTAACAATAATGGTTATAAAACAATCTATATTCTTGATGATGCTCAGCAATATGAAGAACATCTCATTAATAACCTCTTGGGCAAGGCAAACAAGTATAATAAGGTCATCGTAACTCAAACAATTTCAGAAAGAAACAGTTCGGAAAGCGTCGTAATTACTCAGTCGGAAGCAGTCAAAGCCATATACGATCACTATATTAGAAATGCAGATGAAGTTATTGAGATAATTCGAGAGCCTAATAAAAGAATAGGTCGTGAAGTTGGGAATATGCACATGCAAACTCCACTAAAATTTATCTTGGAGATAGCAAAAGAAGAGGCTTCACCATGGTTATTTAACTATTCTCTGCGCGGAGGATGGGCGGAAACAAGGTCCCAATATAACATTGCCAAGGAACATGCAAGCTCTCATTTACTACTTTCGATAATCTCATTATACCAAATTCTTTTGTTAGATAAGTCTGTGCCTATCAGCTTTTTATATTCAGCAGCTAAGAAATTTGGGTTTAATAACGATTGGGTAAACTCTACCTTGAATTACTTGTTCAATGAAAAAATGATCCTTGATAAGGAAGAAATAAGGGTATTGCATTTACAATATGCAATACGTATCCTTGTTCGACATACTGTAGAAATCAGGAATAACAGGGAAGACTCCTTTTATATATTGATTCGGGAAGAGATCACCAGCGCAACCACCTCTCTTAAGGGTGTTTATTGGTTATTCGACTTATTCTTTAGCTATGATATTTATTCGACTTTTGCACATACCGCTTTGAATGATGAAATCAAAAGAAAGCTTCTTGAGCACTGTTTAAGCAAGAGGAGTCCAACGGATATTGCGCATGCCGCCTTTGTAATTGATCGGGTATTGAATCGTAATGGCTTGAAATATCGGAATTTAGTATGCGACCATGGCGATGTGTTAAGGGGTTGGTTAAATGACGTAAACAATATCACTGCATATGCTCTTTCAAATATCATAAATAACATGATAAATGAGGACGGAAAAGCAAAAGACGTTTTTATTCGTTCTCTTAATAGAAATTCTATAGTGAACAACTTAAAAAACCTTGATCAGAGTTCATTATATGGTTGGGGTCATTTTTTAGATCGACTTGCTGCCTGTCAGAAAAAGAAATGGCGTCATGATTTTTATATGCTACTGCCTAAACTAGAAATACATCAGGCTTTATTATCTGTGAACAAAGACTATATTAGTAGCGCAGTAGAACTTTTATCTTCTCTAATGAATTACAATGAGGAATATGCCCACGAAGAAGCGACTTCTGTTTTACATGATATCAAGGACATTTTTACGTCGCATTTTTCCGATGTACTTGAGCAACTGGGATTTGAATTCAGGATGTATTTTTTAGGCTATGATTTGTTTGAATATAAAAAACCTTCTAAGCTTCAAATTAAGACTTCCGAATTATTTGTAGCCATAATTTCGGAACAGATGATTTCAAACTGCATTCAGAATGGCACCCCGCGCGATTGGTACACTTTATGTAACTTTGCGGACAGCATTCAACAATACGACATAAAGAAATGGAATGCAGCCATTAATAAAATTGATCTCCTCAAATTAAACATCAAGGTGGGTGACCTGTGGTCCACACAACCTGACGAGCTTCTAAGTCTACTATTAATGCTTCAAAATCGGAAAGAAGATGTTGATAATTGGATATATGATAATCGCGATAATATCATTTGCATAGGGGCGCTAACTATTACGTTGTCTCCCAAGACTGCAGAGTATCTATTCAAAAAGAAAAAGACGGTAAAGATAATAGATACTTCACATCATTGGTGGGATGTCAATGCGAATGCGTTGAAAGCATTATGGAAATACAATAAGCATGTTTGCCATGCAATTATTGACTATAACGATATAGATATTCGGAACAGTCTACTTGAACTTAAGCCGTTTTATTGGGATGATTATCATATCTTCTTTTCACGTTTGGTGAAAGTGTATAATGAGTATGCAAAAACGATGTTGGAGAACTTGGATTGCAACTTGCTTCGCGAGAAGTGGACAGACGCAATAGCCTCGGATACTCCCAGATATTATAGCAGGAAAAAGAAAAATGTAAGGGGGTTTCGCAACCTAATTCAGATAATCCGCAACAACTCTGGGAACGAGCAATTATTAAATACTTTACGTGAAATTGAGAGTGTTCTTGAGAGTATATTAGTCGAGCAGGACAACGGGGGATGAATTGTTGCATGTGATGACAAAAGCAAAAGGCATCCCGGCAGTTTGGCAGTTCCTTTTGCTTTTGAGCTAATTATTCGGAGGTGATGAATCGTTAAATGTAAATCAGTTCCGTGCGGATGATTTCTTCCGCTCTGTTGCGGATAGAATTCATACGCCCGACCCACAGCATTTGGCTCTCCGCTTTGAGTTGTTCAGTCACGCCCTCGGCTTTCGCCATTTGCTTGGCGATAAGCTCAAACTGCTCTTGTGCGGTTTGGTCGATTTCGCAAAGGTGCCTGTACAACTCACCACTTGTCAGCAGATTGGCATACAACACTTTGCGATGGTTTTTCAGGTACTGTTTCCGCATTAGCCCGAAGCGTCCCATGTCGTATTCGGGTTCGGTGGGCAAAGTCAGGTTGGGAATCTGATAGCCCTCCGGGGTTGTTCGATAAGTAATGTCCATTTGTGCGCTCCTTTCTGTGGAATTTGATAGGGGTTTTGCCGAAAGTATAGACTGGCCGCTATCATCTCCCTTGGCTGCACCGTTTCAAACTGCTGCGGATGAACCGGCTGCGCTGCTGTAATAGTAGTGAATTGTCCCCGCACACTGCGGATTGGACATCCACCCTTTACAGCATATATGCTGCTTAAATGACCCGGTGAACAGGAGTGATCCAAACGGGTGCACCCCAACATGTAGTGATGGTAAGGGTGGAGAATACGTACGTTCCAGAGAGAGCGTTTTAGCACGCAAAATTCTCCGCCTTTTTGATATGAAAAGATATGAGCAAGGCCTTAAATTAGCATGTCTGCTGTTCAGTACTGATTCAATATCTAGAGCTTTTGAGTTTATAGGAACTAAATACAGAGATGATGATGGCAAAATAGTGAGGGATTGTTCATTATTTGTCTTTGGTGTATACTCAGAAAAATGTTATTTAGGCGGAGGTGATAGAAGTGGATACCCTTATAATCGACGTGCATATAATCAATATAATTTTACGCGCGAATCTGATGCATGGAATTCTGTAAGTAGAGTAGCACTGCAAGCGGGAGATCTGATATTTTACAAGGATAATGGATGCAATTGTACAGAAGCAACGGATCAGATTCACCATGTTGCTATTTACCTTGGATATGGCTTAATGATTGATTCAACTACCGTTAAGGATGCGAACGACCAATACATAATCAACGGCGTTACCATTCGGAGCATAAATACCACCCTTACCCTGAGCGGAAAAGAAATGTCAATTAAAGCATACATGCACTTTTGTGGATAAAGTTATCCTAATAAAAACAATTCTGGAGGCATAAAGAATGAGAAGAATAATTCCTGTTTTGTGCAGTATTGTAACGGCAATATTCTTTGCAGCTTGTATGATAGAATCTGAAGATGCGGAGCCACTGAGATCGACCCCGCAAATGATACTGCCAGCGGATACCATTACACCAAACTCAGAGTATCAACGCCTTGGCGCGCTAAATTGGCAGTACGATTATGCTTCTTGCTCTTTGACGATTGTTAACGATGTAGGCATGCAAGAATGGAAAGAATTTATATCGGGGGATAATCGCTATGAAGCCCTCCAAATAAAAAAAGAGATTAAATTTGTAACACTAAAACCGGGAGTTAGTTATATAGCAAACAATGCGTTCGATGATTGCCTGCTATTGGAAGAGGTTATACTTCCCGAAGGGCTTATAGAAATACATCATGCAGCATTCTTGGGTTGCGGCAGCTTAACAGCAATAGAACTGCCGCAAACAGTAACGCGTATAGATTACAATGCATTTCATGATTGTTATACTCTTGAGGAATTAATTCTCCCCCCGAAAATAACATTTTTGGCTACAAGTGTTGTTGCAGGATGCGAAAAGCTAAAAGAACTACGAATTCCTGCTGCTGTCACCCTGATAAGCAGTTACGCAATTTACGGCGATGGCATTCAACGCATAATCTTTGAGGGAACGGTTGAGCGGATTGAACATTGGTATATTCATGAGTTGCCTGATTTGCGATATTTCGTATTCTTGGAAGGACCGCCTGTCAGCATTGAAGCGCTGGAAAGAGATAGAGCCGGGTTGCAATTTAGTGGCGATACTCCCATAACGATTTATTATTTGAATGAAAACAAGTCACAATGGATACCGAATGATGAAACGGAATGGATGGGACAGCCTTTGGTGGGAATTGATTCATTGGATGATTTGCCGCCATTAAACTAACCACTGAACAGAACACACGGGGACGCAGAGCACACGGGGGCGGAATACACGGGGACGGGGGAAATGTGTTAGTAAAAAGGGGTAACAATGCACGCACTCATGCTGAAAAATTGCATAGACAGTAACGACACCCCGAGTGGCGGAGTTACACTCCTGCAACCCGTGCCTGCGACCGACGCAAACGGTGTTGCTGAATCCGGCGTGTTCACGTTCGAAAGGCGGGTGAGTTATTTCATACGGGACACCGTAACAGCAGAAGATTATTACTTCTATCCCGAAGGTGGCAGCGTCGTAACGGTAGTTATAAAGGACAATCGCAATTTGGACGTCTTCTATGTCGAGGCGGAGAAGTTTTTCTCCACGCCAAGCATCACGGCGGTGGAGAAGCCAATGTATTTTGCCATCACAATACACGATGCGCTGTTTCGGGAGACGGTCGCAAAAATCAATGAGAACATCTCCCTGCTGCAATTGCTGATCCCCATGCTGTATGTGTTGTCGGCGGGCATCGGCTTTTTGTCCGGCTTCCTCTTTATGCGGGGCCGCACGCGCGAGTTCGCCGTCATGCGCTCCCTGGGCCTAAGTCGCTTCAAGGTCGCGCTCCTCAGCTTCGCCGAACAGCTGTTCATCGGCACAATCGGCATTGCGCCCGGCATATTGCTCTGCCTGCTGGCCACAGGCGGGGGCAACGCAATAAACAGCCTGCTCTTCACAGCCATCTATCTGGCGGGCGCGCTGGTATCCGTGCTGTGGATCACAAACGTAAATACAATGCAACTATTAAAATCGGAGGACTGACACAATGACAAACCTGTGCGCACATGAAGTGGCCTATACCTACAAAAACAAATTCCAAACGGTGCATGCCGTTCGGGGTATTGATTATGAATTTTCCGCAGGGCATTTTTATGCGATCGTCGGGAAAAGCGGCTGTGGCAAAACGACCTTTTTGTCTTTATTGGCAGGACTGGATATCCCCAGCGTCGGAAGCATCGCGTTCAACGGGGCAGCGACCGATACCCTCAACCGCAACGACCTTCGGCGTGACCATATCGCGGTCATCTATCAAAGCTATAACCTCTTCCCGCTGCTGACGGTGCTGGAAAACGTCATGTATCCCCTCGCGCTGAAAAAAACATCCCGCAAGGAGGCCGCGCGCATCGCAAAAGAGCAGCTTCTGGCCGTCGGGCTGGGCGACGAGTACCACAGGCGCCTGCCCTCCATGCTCTCGGGCGGCGAGCAGCAGCGCGTAGCCATCGCCCGCAGTCTGGTCGGCGGCCACAGCGTCATCCTCGCCGATGAGCCGACGGGCAACTTAGACACGGAGAACGGCACGGCGATCATCGATATGCTTGCACGGCTTGCACACGAGCAGAACATCCTCGTCATCGTCGTCACCCACGACCCCGAGGTCTCTTCGCGTGCGGACGTGATTCTGTCGATGCGGGACGGGCGGCTGGCTGTGGGGGCAATATGATGCGCCCTAAGGCAGTGTCCCCGCAAATTGCACACACACCAACTCCGGTCTGTTGAAGAAGCGCGGCACGAGGTTTGATCCTCCCAAGCCCCGCGAAAGGAAGAGCGTGGTCTCAAAGCCCTCGTGCATGCCGTCCGTGATTTGGGGAAACAGGCCGCTTTCCGGCGTGAAGAGCCCGCGCCCGAACAGGCGCGCCTGCCCGCCGTGGAGATGGCCCGAGAAGATGTAGTCCGCATGATAGCGTTGCATGCCGCCCCAACTGAGGAAGGCTTCTGGCCTGTGCGCGAGAAGCAGGGTTGTGCGCTCCGTGTATTCAAAGTCGCGCATGAAGCGGTGCTGCACCCCGAACTGCGGCATCAGATAGCCGCAGGAACCGCCTATGCGCACGGGATTCCCCGCGATCTCGGTGTCGATATAGGATAATTCCAGGACAACGGCTCCCGCCGCCGTCAGTTCCGCATATAAATCCGCCATAGTATTTTGGATATACCTCTCCTCGTGGTTCCCGTAACCATAATAGACCGGCGCGATCTTCGCCAGCTCCCGCACAAGATATAGTGTTCCGTCTATATTCTGATCCCAATATGTGAACATATCCCCCGCGATCAGGATGGCGTCGGGCTTGCAGTCGCGCACCGCGTCCAATAGTCTGCTTTGCCCGCGCCCGAACACATGGTGGTGCAGATCGGTCAGCAAGACGAGCGTCATATCGTTTTGCACGGCGTCCGAGGTGACGGTATAATTAGTGATCTCTATGCATTGCGTACTGCGCCAAACCTCCGCGCCCAGCAGCAAAAAGAAAATCCCTGCAAGCAGCAGGGTTACAGCGTGCCGACAAAGTGCCTTTGTTGACACGGGTTTCCGGGTTTTTTCTGTTCGCTTTCGCTTTGCGCTCACGGCCGAAAAAACCCGCAAGGTGTGCGCTGGCGGGCGCACAGGTCGCCCTTGCGCACGATTATAAGCCGGTTTCCGCTCACGCGGGGTAAGCCGCTTCACCCGGCTTCTTCCTCGGTTGCGGGCATCGCGTTTCCGTTATAGGTATAGCTCGGCACCAAAGCCCGGAGCAGGGTGCGCACGTCGTCGCCGCCCTCCGCCGCCCGCAACAGCGCGTCCACGTTCGCCCAAAAGCTCTCCGCTTCCAAATCCGCAGGTTGTGCGCGGAAGATGCGCCCGTGGGCGGTCGTCTCCATCTTGTCTGCTTCCTCGTCTAACAGCAGCTCCTCATACATCTTCTCGCCCGGGCGCAGGCCCATGATCTCGATGGGCATGTCCGCGCGCGGCACATAGCCGTGGAAGCGTATCACCTTCTCGGCCAGGTCCATGATGCGGACGGGTCGGCCCATATCGAGCACATAGGTGGATCCGCTGTTGCCGAGGGTCCCGGCTTGCAGAACCAACTGCGCGGCCTCGGGTATGGTCATAAAATAGCGCTCTATATCGGGATGCGTCACCAGCACGGGCCCGCCCGCGCGGATCTGCTTCTCAAAGAGCGGCACGACGGAGCCATGGCTGCCCAGCACATTGCCGAAGCGCACGGTCATACATTCCATATCCGTCTGCGCGGCAAAGGCCTGCACCATCAGCTCGGTCACGCGCTTACTCGCGCCCATCACGTTCGCCGGGTTCACAGCCTTGTCCGTGCTCAGCTGTACAAAGCGCGAGACATTCGCATCCCGCGCCGCGCGGAGCACGTTCAGCGTACCTATCACATTGTTCTTGACCGCTTCGGCGGGACTCTCCTCCATCAGCGGCACATGCTTGTGCGCCGCGGCGTGGATGACCAACTGCGGTTTACACTCCTCGCAGACGGCGCGCAGTCTGTCCGTATCGCGCACGGAGCCGATGCGCACCTGCACGTTCAGCCAGGGATAGGTGCGCTTCAGTTCGCAAAAGAGCTCATAGGTCGTGTTTTCATAGATATCAAAGAGCACCAGACGGGCGGGATAGAATTTCGCCGCCTGCCGCGCGATCTCGGAACCTATGCTCCCGCCGCCGCCGGTGATCAGCACAGATTTATGTGCGATATAGTCGGAAATCTTCTGCGTATCCAACTCCACCTGCGCACGGAAGAGCAGATCCTCGATCTTCGTCTCGCGTATATCGCGTATGGTCGGTTCCCTGTCGCCCAGCTCGGAAAGCGCGGGCAGGGTGCGCACGCGGCAGCGCGTGGCGGAGCAGATCTCCAAAATCTCGGCCAGCCGAGCGTTACTCGCGTTGTGAATGGCAACGATAATCTCCTCAATCCCGCGTTCGGAGACGATTTTGGGGATATCAGCGATGCTGCCATACACTTTGACGCCGTTGATGCGCAGATTCCGCTTGTTGGGGTCGTCGTCCACAAAGGCGGCGACCACGAAATGGCGGCTCTCTTCGCCGTGCTCGATCTGGCCCTTGACATAGGTGCCGAA
Source organism: Clostridiales bacterium (assembly GCA_009779405.1). Lineage (GTDB taxonomy): Bacteria > Bacillota > Clostridia > Christensenellales > CAG-138 > WRCT01. The sequence goes on along the minus strand of WREI01000019.1, from coordinate 18,248 downwards.
AAAGCCCGCGCCGACAATCAGCAGCGGCTTGCGGCCCCGACGGGAGCGGGTCTCGCCAAAGACGGCCAAGCGGCGCAGTACACGGTATCCAAAGCGCGAGATAAAGAGCAGCGCACCCGCCCAGAACGCAGCGAGCGTGAGTATGGTCTTGCCTTCATTGCCGAAAAACAGATTGATGCCCAGCGTGAGAATAAAGCTCACGGCAACGGCGGCCAGCGCGCGCATGGCTTCGTCCAAGCCGGATACGCTCCAAACGCTGTTATATAAGCCCAGCACGGTATAGGCGACGATATAGGTCAGGCAATATAGAAATACTTGCAGGGGAAGAAGCTGGCTATTTCCGTTGAGGAGGAAGAAAAGATTATATTCCATGTGGGAAAGCTGCGCCTGCGCCCAAACCGCCAGAGTGAACGCGGCCAGCAGCGAAAGAATATCGGCGCAAATAAGCAACGCGACGCGCGGCGCGCGGCGCTTAAAGAATTTTTCAATTGGAAAAAATAAGCGCACCTCAAAAGACCTCCCGCCGTCATTGTAACGCCAAAGCCGCCACAATGCAAGCCGTTCATAGTTTGTTTTCCTCTTTGTGTCAGAAGGGACACAGTTGTGTCAATGTTCAGCGCGCAATGCGCAATGCTCAATGCTGGTGGAAACGCTAAGGCGTTTCTTTTGATTCATTGTATAGCAGTTTTCTGTCCAAAGAGATGCCAACGGCATCTCAACATTCATTGCGCGCTGCACATTGACGCATTGCCCTTATCTATTCACAACCCTATCCATCAAAACAGCCCCGAACACCGCCGCGTTCAGGCTTTGCGCGCGGCCGCGCATCGGCAGGCGATAGGGATAACAGAGCGCGGCGATTTCGCCGGAAACGCCGTGCCCCTCATTGCCGATCACCAGCGCGGTGTTCTCCGTGGGCGGCGGCAAGGTCTCGTGTCCATGCAAGTGGCCGCAGAGCAGGCTGAAACCCTGCGCCAATAGCCGCGGTAATTCCGCGGGCAGTTCCCCTTGCCAAACGGGGATATGATAAGAACTGCCCATGGCCGCGCGCAGGGTCTTGCCCGCAAAGGGGTCGGCGCAGTCCGGCGAGAGCAGGACGCCGCAAGCCCCTAAAGCGTCCGCCGTGCGAATCAATGTCCCGACATTGCCCGGATCCTGCAAACATTCCAAAACAACCAGCAAGCCACCCGGATAGTGCGCCGGGCAGCGCAGATCGGGTGTGCGCAACACCGCGCAAAGCCGCGGCGCGCTCTTGCCCTCGCAGAGCGCTTCCATCACGGGCGGCGTCACTTCCATTATATTTATATCCGCGGGAAACTCCGGCGGGATATAGCCCTCGGCCACAAAGACGCTCTCCGCGCCCGCACCACTGCGCAGCGCATCGAGCACCAAACTCTCCCCCTCGGCAAAATGCAAGCCCGTCTCCCTGCGGAACGTGGCGGTACGGAGCTTTTTCACGAATTGTATCTGCGGGTTGGCGCGGCTGGTGATCAGCATATTGCGAGCTCCTTTCTTCTTCTCTGCTTGCGGATAAGCAGCAGCACGGCAAGAAACACAGCAGCAAGGAGAAGGCCCGAAACGGACCAAATGACAATAGCCGTGAGATTGTTTGTGCCCTGCCGCTTCACTTCATCCGTCGCTTCGGTTTCACCCTGCAAGCTGCGCGCCATTTCGCGCATGGTCTCCCAATCGGCGTCCGTGGCAGGGGAAGCAAAGATATGCATTTGGGTATCCCAGCCTTGCGTCCTTGTTCGGATAAGCACTTCGGCCGCGTTGTCCTTATCAATCCGCCACACGATCTCCCTCCCCAACACCCTATCCTTCTCCGTCCGAAAGGGCTTTTCTGTATCGTCATAGGAGGCCCAAGAGCCAAGATATATGCCGAATGTGCTCTCCGCCTCGTCGATGGTGACCGGCTTTATGAAATACCAAACCTCAAAATCCGGCCCCATATAGAGCTTCGGAATATAGCCGGGCGCCACATCAATGGTGAACCCGCCCATGTCCACAGTCCGCCCGTCCACGTTCAGAGCGCGGGGCCCGGCTTCCACACTGCGGGTGATTTGCTCTGCAAGGCGTCTGCAATCCTCGGGGTACAACATCGCCTTTTTATCCGCGTATATGCCCACATACAGCAGTGTATCATCGGCGGCACGGGCCAGGGCGCCCGTCACATACACCATATCGGCATCGGCGGCAGCGCTTGCCGACGGCGGCAAGAGGGCGACGGCATCGTGGAGGCGTATCGGTGTGGCCATGGTGTTTTTCAAGTAATGCGCCTCGCGCGCGTTGATGTCGGCCACATAAAGCGCGGCGTCCTCTTCGATATCGCCCGTGCTGTACGCGTACTCCTCGGATACGTTCACAAGGATGGTCTGCGCATTCCCTGAGAGCACGAAAATGGCCTCATATTCTGCATCCACGCTTGCGCCCATAAGGCCGCCGTAATGCGCGGTTTCCAACGCCGCGCCCTCGGGCAGAGATATAAACAATCTGTCATTCAGAACCGAATAGGTCGTATCCGCTTCCTTCCCCGCAAAATAAGGAGTATCCGTTTTGTTGATCAGCGTGGCCGTTTTTGTGTTTTCATCCCATTCCACCATATAATCGAAGGCATCGGCAAAGGGGCGCAGGGGTACATAGACCTGATTGCCAATCTGCATAGGCGGGACGCGGTTGTCTATAGACCTGCCGCCGCCCCCAAAATGCATGTAGGGGCGATCGTTGTGTAAGCGAACCATCAATTGAATATCGTATACCGTATCGTGCACAAAAGTCGTTGTACTGTCCCAAGCTTCCACCTTGAACCCCAAGGCTTCGGCAAGAGGATACACGGGAACCATCACTTCATCCTGCTCCATAAACGGCGCCACATTGCCGCAATCGAGCGCTTTGCCGTTTACTATGATAGTCGGAACCTCTGCCGCAAGCGAAGAGGGCAGAAAGCAGGCGGCGCAGAGCAAAAATATCAAGATTGCCGATAAGAATTTTTTCACGATACGGTCTCCTTTGCGGTTCAAAAAACTTTTATGGTTTTGCTATTAACGCATGCAGCCATTTTTCCGGGAGGACATATTCTTTGCCGTTGTCAAGCTGTATGGAATATGCCTTATCATCAAAGGAATACACGTAAAGGGGTATGGCAAGGTTGGGTTCGCCTTCTATATATCCGTGTACTTTGCCGAACATATAACAACTGCTGTCGGGCCACTCCACCAAGTCCCACAGACCGGCCCTATCCGGGGATTTTTGCCTTCTTATGTCTGATAGGAAAGCTTTTATTTCCTCCAGGTCTGTAATGCCCTCATTGCATGATAAGTGCCTTATATCGGGCGTATACCACGGCCATAAATCCGTTTCCATATATCCCACAAACTCAAATCTCGTACATTTATTCAGTGACAGGTCAACATTGGGCAAATCCGCTCTGCGATAATAGGCACGCCACTCGCTGTTGGGGACAATGCGCATCAAAATTCTCAAATCGGGATCGTTCTCACATGCATACATACCCTCATCCCATCCATAGTCTTTTACGAAAGAGGGCGGTTCCTCATTTATGACCTTGCCGAGCAGCGTATGCGCACCGAAGACCTCTACAAAACCCTCATTTTTTAAGAACACATATTCCGTGCCGTCCGGCGCGATGATATTGCCGTTGTCCAGCAAGAAAAATTCCATATCGGAAAGGGCGGGTATTTCGGGTGCGGGCGTATGCTCTGTACGACCCCTTTTATCAGCGGCACAAGCCGTCAGCAAAGCAAGAATGTATAGGGACAACACCAAATAAACCGCTCTTTTCATTGGCAGCCCGCTCCTTTCCCGTATTTATCATAGATTATATCACAAATGGCGAAAAACATGGTATAATTAAATGGAATATGAAGGCGGAGGAATTGGAATGCACGAAAGGCCACCGTATACGATTACGGAAAAGACGGCGGATTATCTGGCGAAGATCGTCGAAAAAATAGCATATACTGCGTTTGAAGTTTTGCAACAGGGGGTCTGCAATGAAACAATCCATCGCACATGTCGCACTTGTGGTGCGGGATTATGATGAGGCCATCGCCTTTTATACGCAGAAGCTGGATTTTACGCTGATAGAGGATAGCTATCAACCGGAGCAAGATAAGCGCTGGGTTGTTGTGGCGCCGCCCGGTTCACGTGAAACGACGATCCTGCTGGCGCGGGCAAGCACAGCGGAGCAAGTGTCCTTTATCGGTGCGCAGGCGGGCGGGCGCGTGTTTCTCTTTCTCAGTACGGATGATTTTTGGCGAGATTATCGCAGGATGTTGGCGAGGGGCATCGTCTTTGCCCGCGAACCCAAAGAAACGGATTATGGGATCGTGGCGGTTTTCCGGGATCTATACGGAAACCTTTGGGACCTGATCGAATTTGCGGCAGATCATCCGATGGCAAAGCGATGGCAGGGAGGAATGCCGTTATGACAACATCGGAATTCTGGCAAGCGTTTTTGGCTGCCGCAGGGTTGGATAAAACGATAGAATACATCGAATGCTTCCATTTTGATTTGACCGAGGCGAATGCGAACGTGTTGTTGAAATTGGTGTTGGCAGGCGAGAAGAAGGCTACGGCCAGCAGCTTGCTTGCCTGCGAGCGCGTGATCGGGCGGATTCCACAAGTGGGTGATTACAGCATTGTGACCGACTGGAACGGAGACCCGCGCTGCGTTATTGAAACGACGGCCGTGACCATTCTGCCCTTTGGAGAAATGACCTTTGATATCTGCAAGCGCGAGGGCGAGGATGATAACTTAGAATCCTGGAAGGAGGGCCACAGGCGTTTCTTTACCGCGGAGGGGAAGATCGAGGGATATGTATTTTCGGAAGATATGCTCGTCGTGTTTGAGGATTTTGAGGTTGTGTTCGCGCGATAATCCGCGCAAACAAAAAACCGCCCTTGGCGGTTTTCTATACCTTTGCTCCAATCAGATGCTCCGCGCAACCTTGCCCGAACGCAGGCAGCGGGTGCAGACGTTCATGCGGCGCGGCACGCCGTTGACGAGCACGCGCACATGCTGCACGTTCGGCGCCCAACTGCGGCGGGTCTTGCGATTGCTGTGGCTGACCAGATTGCCGGACATCGTGCCTTTATTGCAAACCTCACAGTACTTGCCCATGGGTAATACCTCCCTTATAGTAAAAAAGTCGAACAGACGATTTATATCATAAAATGAGAGCCAATGCAAGTGTTGTTTGTACAAATCTTGCAGTATTTTATGTAAATTTAATTCGTATGAAAACTATATCGCGATTCTATTGCATTCGCGCGCCATTTGTGCAATACTCTATGCGACCAAGAAAAACAACGGAGGGAAAGAGCTATGCCTTTTTTTGATGAACTCGGACAGAAGACCAAGAACGCGACCGAAACCGTCAAACTCAACAATCAGATATCCGGCGGAGAGAAGAAAGTGCGGGCGCTGACGGAGGAACTGGGCAAGGCCTGCTTCGAGCTGTACAAGGACGCGCCGCCGCCCGAACTCGCCGCGCTGATCGCCAAAATCCAAGAGGAACAGCGGATGATAGACGAATATACCGAGCAGGTAAAGCGTCTGAAAGGTATTGCATCCTGCCCGCGCTGTGGGGCGGATGTGCGCATCGACGCCGCTTTCTGCAACGGCTGCGGCAATCCCATGCAGAGCGCACCTGCGCCCACGCCGACGCCCACGCCCGAGGAGGAACGGCCCGCGTTCTGCAGCCAGTGCGGCGCTGCCCTGGCAGGCGGCACGGCTTTTTGCAGCGCTTGCGGGGCAAAAGTATAACACAAAATAAAAACAGGGAAGGGGTATACCACAATGGATTGTGAAAAATGCGGAACGCAGAACGAAGAGACCATGAATTTGGATGAGTTTTGCGAGGATACGGAGAGCTGCAATTGCGGCTGCACAGCGGGGGAAGCGGAAGCGGCAGAACCGGCGAAGGAGATAGCGGAGCCCGCAGAAGAAACTGCGGAGCCCGCAGAGGAAGCAGCGGAACCCACCGAAGAGAAAGCGGAGAAACCCGCGAAACCTGCGAAGAAGAAGCCTAAGTTTTTGGTTACGGCCCTGGTGGTCTGCGGCGCGCTGCTGTTGGTGGCCGCCGTCGCCTTGTTCTTCATCTTCGGCGTAGGCAGTCCCCAAAAAGCGCTCGAGCAATATGTGCGAGCGACCGCCGAGATGGATCTGGTGGACACGCTCGACTGCTGCATCCTGAGCTATCAGGACTATTATAACGCCACGCGGGACGCCATGGGCTTATCGGATCAGGAGTTCAAGGGGCTGCTGGCAGGGCAGGGCTATGACAGTTTTGAAGACGCGCTCAATGAGATGGCCGATGAACAGCGGAAACTGTTCAGAGAGTATTACGGCGAGGACTATATCATCTCGATCGAGGTTCTCGATATGCGCACACTGACCCGCGAGGAGACGGCGGACTTTTTGGCAAACTACACGCTCGGACTCAACTATGCCATGGGTCTCAACCTGGCGGATCTGATCAACGTGGACAAAATCAGCGAGATCCGGGAGTTTGAAGTGGACCAGCGGATAGCGGGCAGCAAGGGTTCCGATTCCTATGTGGACACCATGTATATGGCGAAAATCGGGTTCAAGTGGCTCGTGTTCCTGAATCTCGGCTTCTAAAATCCAAAACCCCCAGGACGGCGGTTCCTACGGTTCCGCCGTCTTGCTTTCATTGAATCTATGGTAAAAGGAGAACGCCACGATGAAGAAAAGACTGACGTTCAACATAATCGTCTGCGCCGTTATTATCCTGACGATTATCATCGCCCGGATTGCCATAGTACCCGGCGGCAGCAATCCCGAAAAGGTGCTCATGCGGTTTGTGAAGGCGGCAACCAATGGGAATATGAAGAGCGCTTTCAAGGACAGCGTGTTTATGAACGCGGATCGCTACTTCGAATCGAAACGGAAAAGCATGGGCTATACGGAGCACAGGTTCAATGAGCTGCTGCAAGAAGAGGGCTATAAAGATTTGAACGATGCGCTCCAATCCTTCGACAAGGATAATAAAGAATGGCTGAGGGAAGATTACGGCGCCGACTATAAGATCACCGTAGCCGTCTCAGACGAACGGATATTGAGCTATGCGGAGGCGCGGGTATACGCAAACGAACAGCGATCGCAGCTCTACCGTCGGCATCGCGTCGTCCTCGTCGATTTCATCGATACGGACGAGATTGCGGAGTTACGGGAGTACAGCGCTACCGTCACAATAGCGGGCAGCGCAGGACAAGACAGCGTATCAAGGCTCTATTACGTGGCGAGAATCGGAGACAGGTGGTTCGTGCTCAGGAATCCCCTCGATTTATATTGGTACTAATGGTTAAAACACCGGAGGAGGAAAACCCCATGCTATGCGAAAAATGCAGCGCGCAAGGTGCGGAAAACACGAGTTTCTGCTCCGTCTGCGGCGTCAGCCTGACGGCGGCGGAGCCGACCCCGAAGAAGAAATTGAATTACAGAATCCTCGGCGCAATCGCCTGCGCCGCCATCGCCCTGGCAGCGGTCATCGCCCTGTTTTTCCTGTTGGTCGGCGTCGGCAATCCCCAAACCGTGCTCGAAAAGTTCGTAAAAGCGGCGACGGATGCGGATCTGAAAATCGCCTGCAAATACAGCGTGTTTGGCGATGCCGAACGCTTCACGCGCACAATGATGCGGGCCGAAGGCATCACAGCGCGCGAATTCGATGAGATGCTCCGGGAGCAGGGCTTCAAAGACCTCGATGACGCGTTCCGGGCCTTCGCGGAGGAGGAGCAGGAATGGCTCCGGGATTGCTATGGCGCGGATTATCAAATCACCGTGCACATATCGGATGAAAGAATCCTGAGCCAACGGGAACTGCGGGAATGCATACGGGAACTGAAGGAGGATTACGACTACTACTATGACGCCCGTCTCTCCGATTTCTTCAATGCGGACAGAATCACGGAAATCCGGGAATACAGCGTGGAAATTCGGATAGTCGGTAGCGAGGGCTATGATACGGACTATGAGACCTATTATGTGGCGAAACTCGGGCGCAAGTGGCTTGTATTCATAGATATTTCCGATCTGTTTTGATCATACCGGCTTTTATCAACATCTCAACAAGTCAAAGCGGTCCGCGTTCATCACTTTGTTCCAGGCCGTGATAAAATCTTGCGTGAATTTTTCCCTCGCGTCATCGCTGGCATAGACCTCCGCAATGGCCCGCAATTGCGCGTTGGAGCCGAAGATCAGGTCCACCCGGGTTGCCGTCCATTTTTGCTTTCCGGTTTTCCTGTCAACGCCTATGAACAGATTCGCGTCCTCGGTGGGTTTCCATTCGGTGGCCATATCCAAGAGGTTGACAAAGAAATCATTGGTCAAGGTTTCCGGCGCATCCGTCAACACACCGTGCGGGGAAGCGTTGTAATTGTTGCCCAGTACCCGCAGACCCCCGAGCAGCACCGTCATTTCCGGCGCGGTCAGGTGCAGCAACTGCGCCTTGTCTATCAATAATTCCTCGGGTAAACTGGTAAACGCCCGCTGCAGATAGTTTCGAAAGCCATCATAGACGGGCTCCAGCACTTCGGCGGACTGGACGTCCGTCTGTTCCTGCAATGCATCCATCCTGCCCGGCGCAAAGGGGACCTTGAGCGTGACACCCGCTTTTTTCGCCGCCATTTCGATGCCCACGGCGCCGCCCAGCACGATCAGGTCGGCAAGCGATACGCTTCGCCCGTCCGTATGGAACGCGCGCTGTATCTGCTCATATTTGCCCAACACAGCCTTCAAGCGCTCCGGCTGATTCACCTCCCAGGAGATCTGCGGTTCCAGCCGTATGCGGGCGCCGTTCGCCCCGCCCCTGCGATCCGAACCCCGGAAAGTCGCGGCGCTGGCCCACGCGGTGCCGATCAATTGCGATACGGTCAACCCGGCGCCTGCAATCCTGTCTTTCAGCGCCGCGATATCCCGCGCGTTGACGACATATCTGTCGCCCTGCGGGATGGGGTCTTGCCAAAGGAATTCTTCTTTGGGTACATCCTTCCCCCAATAGAGGGTAGAGGGACCCATATCCCTGTGGGTGAGCTTGAACCATGCCTTGGCAAACGCGTCCGCGAATTCGTCCGGGTGCGCATAGTAAAACTTCGCGATCTTCTCATAGACCGGATCAAACTTCAGCGACAAATCCGCCGTCGTCATCATGGGCCGATGCTTCTTGTTCGGGTCGTGCGCGTCGACAACCATATCTTCCTCGTCCACGTCCTTCGCCAGCCAGATATATGCGCCCGCGGGGCTCTTCGTCAGCTCCCACGCATATTTGAGCATCACTTTCAGATAACCCATATCCCACTTTGTCGGGTTGGGCTTCCAGGCGCCCTCGATGCCGCTGCCGATGGTATCATCCCCGTTGCCCGTGCCAAAGTCATTCTTCCAGCCCAAGCCCTGCTGCTCGATCGGCGCGCCCTCCGGTTCCCGGCCTACGTGGGTCGCGGGCGCCGCGCCGTGCGCCTTGCCGAATGTATGTCCCCCGGCGATCAGCGCCACGGTCTCCTCGTCATTCATTGCCATGCGTGCGAAGGTCTCGCGTACATCCTTTGCCGATTCTGTGGGTATGGGCTGCCCGCTCGGGCCTTCGGGGTTGACATAGATCAGGCCCATCTGCACGGCGGCCAGCGGGCTGCCCGTTTGCCGCTTGTCGTCGCCGCCCAACCAGGTGGTCTCGGAACCCCAATAGATATCCTCCTGCGGTTCCCAAACGTCTTCGCGCCCGCCTGCAAATCCAATCAGTTTCAGCCCCATGGATTCAATCGCGCAGTTGCCGGCCAAAATCATGAGGTCCGCCCAGGAGATTTTTCTGCCGTACTTTTTCTTGATGGGCCAGAGTAGTCTTCTGGCTTTATCCAAGTTGATATTATCCGGCCAGCTGTTCAGTGGCGGGAAGCGCTGGGTACCGTCCCGCGCGCCACCCCTCCCATCCATGGTGCGGTAGGTCCCGGCGCTGTGCCAGGCCATGCGGATAAAGAAAGGCCCGTAATACCCGTAATCCGCAGGCCACCAGTCCTCCGAGTGAGCCATCCGGGTCAGAAGGTCGCGCTTTACCGCGTCTATATCGAGCGTCTTAAATTCCGCAATATAATCGAATGCAGCGCCCATCGGATTGCTTAAATCGGAATTCTGATGCAAAACGCCCAGATCCAATAGATTCGGCCACCAGTCGCGATTGGTGGTGCCTTTGGTGAAATCGGGTCTCCCCCCGTTGCCCATAGCAGTTTCGCCCATGCGTTACCCCTCTTTTATCATTGATATCAGTAAGGTATACGAAATCTGCATCCGGGATATTCCCAAGCTTCTTATAATGACAAATTAATCTGTGAGGGGATTTTTTCAGTCCCGAAAATCAAACAGCTTCGCGATCGGCACGTTCAGAGCAGCGGCAATATCAATCAGCACATCCAAAGACAGGCCCCCAACGCCGTTCGGGGCTTCTATGTTGCTCATATGCGTTCTGGAAATACCGATCTTTTCGGCGAGCTGCAATTGGCTCATCCCCTGCATTTTTCGCGTATAGGTAATGTTAAAACGCAGCTTTTTATAGACTTCGCTGTGTGCTTGTTTCATCTCTTGCCACCTCGCTATAACTCTACATGTAGTTTGCAGTCGAATAAACAAATTTACAGCGAATAATGCAACTTTAAAGGTTGCTTTTTATGATTTATATGGTATAATACATGCTGTATCATTGCAAAAAGCAATGAAAAAGGAAGGGGTTCTATTATGGAAAGAGAAGCAACCGCATTTACGCAAACAGAGCAAAACATCATACAAAGCATTCAAAGCAGCACCGCCGGGTTGTTAAGAAAAGCGAAGCATAACTACACATGGTTTGTAATTTTCTCGACTTTATCTTTTGCATTTCCGTTGCTGGTTCCTATTTTTACAATGATGAAGGCGGATGACGTTGTAAAAATTCTTATCACCTCTTTTGCTGTAGCTGGTTCAGTTGCATCTGGATTAATGACCAGATTGAAGTTACACGAGAATTGCATTCGAATTCGCTCTGCCGCGATTCAAATGCGCGATGAGTTATTTGACTATCAAACGGAATCCGGCGATTTTCATCCACGCAAAGCAGATGATCCCCGTAAGGCGCTTAAGATATTGAGAGAAAGATGTAATTTGATAGAGTACGATGCTTTCGATGAAACGCTTCGTTCATTCAAAAAACTTGCTGAAGAGAAAGCAACTCAAGAGCTAACATAAATATTTCCCTACCTATTCCAGCCCCACAAAACCACCCTGCCGCAACGCTTCATACAGCACGACCGCCACGGCATTGGACAAATTCAAAGAGCGCAGGCCGCCGCCCATGGGGATGCGTATGCACTGCGCGGCGTTTTCGGCCAGCAGCGCCTTGGGCAGCCCCGCCGTTTCCTTGCCGAAGACCAGAAAATCGCCGTCCCGAAAAGATGTGTCCGCATAGGAATGCGCGGCATGGGTCGTGGCATACCAATAGCGGGCATCGGGATGCGCCGCCCGCAGTGCGTCAAAACTGTCGTAATAATGCAAGTCCAGCGCGTGCCAATAGTCCAGCCCCGCGCGCTTTAAGTGCGCATCGTCCGTGGAAAAGCCCAGCGGGCGCACAAGGTGCAGGCTCGCGCCCGTCACCGCGCAGGTACGACTGATATTGCCCGTGTTGGCCGGGATTTCGGGTTCGACGAGGACTATGTGAAACATAACATTTCCAACCTCGGTCGAATCTCCGCCACAGCCCTATCAACAAATGCGTCCATCTCCGCTTTCGTAAAATAGGGATAAACCCTATCCAAATCCCCATCAAAGCCCCTGTAAAAATCCGCAATATACGCAATCCGCTTTTCAAACGCCGTTTCGGAGAAATAATCGAGATAGATATTGGGAAAAGCACCCACGCCCGCGAAAATAGCAAAGGCGCGAAAATCGGGGTGCTTCCGATAATACAGGTGGTCGAGGTCATACCAGTCCCGCTTAATCTCCCAAATAAAGTCGGCGTCCCGCGCGAATTCCTCCGCATAGCGCGCCGCTTGCGGCAGATACACATCGCGCCGCCAAATATAATCCGTCAGCAGATGCGCATAATAGCCCAAACAGAAAGCGAAAGCGTCCGGCGGCATTGCGGCGGCCAAATGCTTTTCCCTGAATCTTTCCGCGCCGCTATCGCGCGGCGCGCCCGGCAATGTCCAATGCGACAGCTCCGTGGGCGGCGAGAATGCGCTCCAATCGGCGTTCGGCTCGCCGGAGTCCGGCGCGATATTCCCCACAACAAAATGCGCCCGCGGCAGCGCGCCAAGCCCATCCAACAGTTGATCCGCTATGCGCAAATGCGCCATCCAGCTTGCCATGCGGCCCCCAAAATCATTCTACGTAATGCCCTTTGCAGGAAAGGATGAGGATGTTCCCCTGCTGCAGCATCCCCGCCAAATCTTCCATTGTTTTGGTGATGGTATTTCCGCTTTCAATCTGCGCCATGGATCGGTCGAGCATCGAAAGATATGCGGCGTTTTTCGCGGCCTTTGTCAGCGCATTGTATTCTTCCAGGCTGATAAGCACGACGTTTTTTTCATCCTTCCGCGTCACAATAACCGTTTCATAATCATCGGTAACGGTGTCACAGTAATCCTTCAAGTTATTGCGGAGGGTCGAGTAATTGACGGCCAACATAGAATCATCTCTTTCTCGCACAATCTATTGTTCAATTTATTGAACAATAATATTGTATACTTGTCAAGCGCGAATAACTCTATATCCGGTAATATGCGACCAACTCAATTGTTGCGCCAGTGTCACAACAATCTGCTTCCCATACGCCGCGCGTTCGCCGCCCAACAGCACGGAGCCGATATAATGCCCAATCTCCCAAAACATCAGCACAGCCTCTTGGTTCGCCCTGGCCTGCGCGCGCAGCTTCCGGTTGCCAATAATCGCCGAAACCCGCGCAAAAAGATTGAGTTCATCAAGCTGCACGGTCAAGCTATTTTCTTTATCAGATTTCATATACTATCCCCTCTCTGCATTCTGCGCTATTACCTATCCCCTCTCTCAACCCTTCAAAATCCAAATAATCCTCCACAAACTGCTTCTTCAACAGAGAGGGCGGGACAAATTCGTTGTATTTCCCCTGCACCTGCACGCGCTCGGGCAGGGGGAGGGCATACAAATCCAAGTCGGAGAGCAGAATCTCGCGGATAATCGCTTCCAGCGCCGAAGCCGTGCCGTCATAATGCACTTCCAGATACACGCAGGTGATCCAGGGCAGACGGTTCTTAATTTTGCGCTGCAAGAGCGCGTAGTGGAGGGTGAACAGCTGGCGCGTACCCACCCAGGGGCAGACGGCGAACTTCTTGTCCGAAAGCGGCGTCACGAGGTTCTCCAAAATGCCGCTGCCCTTGGCGATATATTGAATCTCGGCCAGCCTGTCGCGGCAGCGTTCGCTGAGGTAGGGATAGCTCGGCGGGGTCTCTAACACGTCCTGCATCTTCTGCACGAGCACCGTATGTAATTCCACCTCAAAATCCACATCCCAATCGACCAGCGAGATGCCCGGCACGCGCTTCACGAAGATAACCTTGCTCTTTTCGTTGACGTCGACCGTCTCCCAGGCCTGCCCGGCCAGCGCGAAGCGCATGCCGACGGGGTAGATTTTGTCCACGGTGCCGATGGTGCGGTTTTCATCCTTCACCAACAGGTATTCGGGCGCGAGGAACACGGTCAGGAATTTGTGGCTGCCCACGGCCTTCTCCCCCTCGCGGCCTATGATTAAGCCCCCGCGCTCTGTGCGCTCCAACTGCTCGGTGTCGAGCATATAGGTAAGCAAAGTTCGGTAATCCTCCTGCGTGATATGGCGGAAGCAGCCGAGGGACAAAATGGCCTGCGCCAGCGCGGCGGGCGAAAGCTCCCCGCAGCTCTTCAGGTGGCTCATGGTCTGGTGATAGAGGAGGTTGTAGGCGTGGTTGTGCGGATAGATGGGCTCCATCCAATGGCTCTTGGTATAGAGCTCGATGATCGCAATCGTGCGGATAAACTCCCAATTGATGGGGCCGAGCGTGTCAGCGGCGTTAATTTTGATACTCTCCACAAAGGTAAAGAGCAGTTGCGGCACCTGGCCGCGCCGCCCGCAGCGACCCAGGCGCTGGGCGAAACTCGAAACGTTCAGCGGCGCGCCCACCTGCACGGCCTGGTCTAATGATCCGATATCGATGCCCAGCTCGAGCGTCACCGTCGCGCCCGTGACGATCTTCTCGTCATCGTTCTTCATCTCGTCCTCGGTCGCCTCGCGCAAGAGTGCGGAGACATTACCGTGGTGCACGCGGTAGATATCCGGGGCCTTCTTTTTCAGCGCCAGTTCGCGCAGGTTGGCCATCACAAACTCCGTCTCCTCGCGGCTGTTTGTGAAGATGATGGTCTTCTTGTCCAGCGTCATCTGGAAGAGATATTCAAAATGTTCGCGGTTGCCGATATCGCCCGTGATGGTCTTGACGGTATTGTCGCTCCCGTCCGTCTCGACCAAGTCGCGCTTGTCGGCATAGTTGACAAAGCGCTCCACATGCAGACGGACGCGCTTCTTGCCCTCGTCGGTGATGGGCGCGGCGCAGGCGCGATGCGTCCCCGTATTCAGCCAGTTCTGCGCCAGCGTCACGTCGCCCAGAGTTGCAGACAAGCCTATGCGGCGTGGCACAACGCCCGTCAGTTTTTGCAGGCGCTCCAGCACGCAGAGCAGCTGCACGCCCCGCGCGTCGCGCATAAAGTGGTGCACCTCGTCAATAATCACATAGCGCAGATCGGAAAACAATTTCAAACTCGCGCCGCGCTTATTGGTCAGCAAACTTTCTAATGATTCGGGCGTAATCTGCAAGATGCCCTGTGGGCGCTTAATCAGCTCGTTCTTCTTGGACTGCGAAGCGTCCCCGTGCCACTTGCAGACGGGGATATGCGAATCGAGGAGCAGCTGTTCCAGCCGCTTAAACTGGTCGTTGATCAGCGCCTTCAACGGCGAAATATACAGCACGCCAACCGACTTGGAAGGCCGTTCGTCCAGCTCCGTCAGCACAGGCAGAAAAGCCGCCTCGGTCTTGCCGCTGGCCGTGCCGGAGGAGAGCAGCAGATTGTCATCGCTCTCAAAAATCACCTCGCAGGCGGCCACCTGTATGCCGCGAAGCTCCTCCCACTTGTTCTGGTAGATAAAATCCTGTATAAAGGGGGCGAGACGTTGGAATGCGTTCATTTTTACCTCTGTATTGGTTGGTGTTTTTTACTCGTAGGGGCGGATCATCCGCCCACGGAGTCAATATGCTACGCATTGCGTAGTGGATTCATACAACGGGCGGATGCTATCCGCCCCTACTGACTGCATACGGCGGGACGCAACGCTGCCCTTCCGTCTGTCAGAAAGTTATTGTACAAATCGGCAATGCCTTTTGCAATGCATCAATCTGCTCCTGTGTCAGAGGATTATCCTCCAGGTCAAGGAAAACCAAATTTGTAAGGTTCTTCAGCGGCGTGATATCGCTGATGTGATTGCCTGACAAGCTGAGCTCTCGCAGCTTTGCAAGCCCCGCCAGCGGCGTGATGTCGCTGATTTGATTCTCTGACAAACCGAGATATTGTAGATTTGCAAGCCCGGTCATCGGCGCAATATCACTGATTTGGTTGTTCCACAGGTAAAGAATCTGCAGCTCTGTAAGCTTCGCCAGCGGCGTGATGTCGCTGACTTGGTTGTCCGCTAAATCGAGGTATTGCAGATCTGTAAGCGCCGACAGAGACGTAATATCGCTGATTCGATTCTCTGATAAACTGAGAAATTGCAGCTTCGCAAGCCCCGCCAGCGGCGTGATATCGCTGATTTGGTTGTCCGGCAAATTAAGGTCTCGCAGCTTCGCAAGCCCCGCCAGTGGCGTGATATCGGATATATCCCGCCCTCTCAAATCAAGCGCGGTGGCATCCGACCAGACCAACTGCCCGCCTAATTCAATCTGATATGGTTTCATCAGATACACAAGAGAGAACACAAGCGCAAGCACGGCGGCAAGCGCAATCAAAACAACGGCAAAAGCGGGTAGCTTCCGTTTCTTCTCTGGCTGCTCCGGGGCATTTATGGTTTCCTTGTCTGTCATTTCGCCTTCCTCCCATGTTTTTGTCGACACTATACAATAAAATCCGTGGTTTTTCAACAAAAATGCGGGCGGATAATATCCGCCCCTACGGGTTGGTTGATATACGGCGGGCGAGGCATGCCTCGCCCCTACACCCCCATCTCCCCCTTCACCGCCGCAAAGCTGACAACCGCAAAATCCAAGTCCTCCCGGCTGTGCGCGGCGGAGACCTGGGTGCGTATGCGCGCCTTGCCCATTGGCACGACGGGATAGGAGAAGCCGATCACATAGACGCCCTTTTGCAGCATGCGCGCGGCGAATTCCTGCGCCACTTTCGCGTTATAGAGCATGATGGGGACGATCGGGTGTTCGCCCGGGGGTACGTCGAGCCCGATTTTCGCGAGGGCGGCACGGAAATAGGCGGTGTTTTCGTGCACCCTGTCGCGCAGTTCCGTGGAAGCCGAAAGCATGCGGAAAACTTCGAGGCTCGCGGCGCAGATGGCGGGGGCGAGGGTGTTGGAGAACAGATAGGGGCGGGAGCGCTGGCGCAGGAGGTCGACGATCTCGCGGCGCGCCGCCGTATAGCCGCCGCTGGCGCCGCCCAGGGCCTTGCCGAGCGTACCGGTGAGGATGTCCACGCGCCCCATCACGCCGCAGTGCTCGTGCGTGCCGCGGCCCGTTGCGCCCATAAAGCCGACCGCGTGGCTGTCGTCCACCATCACGAGGGCATTGTATTCATCCGCCAAATCGCAAATTACGGCGAGACGCGCGAGGGAACCGTCCATGGAAAACACGCCGTCGGTCGCAATCAGGCGTATACGGCAGTCCCGTGCCGCCTCCAAATGCGCGCGCAGCTCGTCCATGTTGTTGTTCTTATAGCGAAAGCGCTTGGCCTTGCAGAGCCGTATGCCGTCTATAATGCTCGCATGATTCAGCTCGTCGGATATAATGGCGTCCTCCTCACCCAACAGGGTCTCAAACAGGCCGCCGTTCGCATCAAAGCAGGAGGAGTAGAGTATCGTATCGTCCATGCCGAGGAAATCGGAGATCGCCCGCTCCAGCTCCAAATGCTGACTCTGCGTGCCGCAGATAAAGCGCACGGAGGAGAGACCGAAGCCCCAATCGTCATAGCTCGCCTGCGCAGCGGCGATCAGTGCGGGGTGGTTGCTTAGCCCCAAATAGTTGTTTGCGCACATATTCAGCACGCCCGGCGCCTCACGCGTGTCGATGCGCGCGCGCTGGGGGGTTTGTATGATGCGCTCCCGTTTGAATGTGCCTGCTTCGCGTATAGCGGCAACTTGGTCGGAAAAGATTTTGAGTGCTGGTTTCATGGGGGCCTCCTTTTTCGTTGTACTGATTATAACACAAACGGCGTATCAAACGGGACAAGTTCCTCGTTCATGTTGAGGAACAGGAAACCAAACCCCACCGCTTCGCCGTCAAAATAAACCTCATAGTCCCGATCGAAGGAATCCATATAGACAACCCACCAGATATCGCCGACATTGATTCCGTCGGGGTCGACAAAGACCAGAAACCGGGAGCCCAAGCTGTCGGCGACCGCTTCTTCTGTCAAGGATGGATAATCGGAAGAAGGGTGGTGCTTAACAACCACATAAAAGCCCTGCTGCTTTTCACGCTTCATGATGGTGAGATGGTATTTTTCATGTTTGCCGAACTCATTGGGGTAACTTCTTGAAATGCTGTCTATACGATTTTTGCGCGTAGTAATTTTCCAGCCTTTTTCCGTCCGCGGCAAAATTTCATACCAATACCATAAAAATAGATGCGAATTCGAGTCTTGGTATGCATGTATGACGAACGTGGAGTCCGCACCATCCATAGTTGCGCCTATTTTCCCTTCGAACGTATAATGCAGCGCGCTCTGCGGCGTTGCATGTGTCACAAACAGGTTTTCAATCGGGAACGCTGTCATTGCAATCGCGAAGGCAAGCCAAACCGCGCCCAAGGCAAACAGCAACCACCTGAGCAGCAGTTTGCATTCCTTCCGAAATATCAAAATCAATATTGCAAAGGCAATAAAGGCAACCCAAATCATCGCCCGTATCGCATAATATGGGGGTATGCCGTTTAGGGATGAAAACATGGCCGATTCCTCCTGTTATCGTATT
>WREI01000018.1 GCA_009779405.1 Clostridiales bacterium | reverse complement strand
GAATACGACCATATCGGCAAACAAAACGCCCTTGACTTCCACGCCCGCTGCCGAGATGAGATATGCGCCTATCCATGTGATCGCGAGCGTGAGCCCGCCCATCACCAGATTCATAAGGGGCATCATAAAGGCCATGGCGCGGTTGGTAAAGAGTTGTGTCCCCGTCAGTTCCGCATTGGCCTGCTCAAATCTCTCTTCTTGATACGCTTCGGCGTTATAGGCTCGCACAACCCGCAGCCCCATCAGGTTTTCCCGCGTCACCCGCGTGATATTGTCGGTCAGCACCTGCATTTTTCGGAACTTCGGCATGACGAAAACGATCATCAGCGTCACGGTAACCAGAACGATCAAAACGCCCACGCCCGTTACAAGCGACCATTGCCAGCCCTGACCCGCTATTTTTGTCAGCGCCCATACAGCCGTGATGGGAGCCTTGAACAGCAATTGCATGGCCATGGTGATAAACATCGTCACCTGCATAACGTCGTTCGTGGAACGCGTAATCAAACTGGAGGTGGAGAAACGGTTGATCTCCTCCATGGAAAAGCTCTCCACCTTGTTGAAGAGCAGGCTGCGTACGCGCTGTGAGACGCCGGCGGCTATGCGCGCCGCGAAGTAGCCCACAATGACGGCACCGACCAGGCTGCCCAACGCGCAAAGGAGCATCATGCCCCCCGCACGCCAAATATCGGCCAGGGCGCTTTCCTGGTTAATGAGCATCGTAATCTCTTTCATATAATCGGGCATTGCAATATCCAGCCAGACCTGCGCGACGATAAAGAGCAGGCTGATACCAAACAGGAGCCATTCTTTGGGCTTGAGATACTTAAATATTTTGAGCATATATCTTATCCTTCCTGTGATTTGTTTTCTTCTGACATCAGAGCCGCCAATCTACCCATGATGCGCACGTGCTCCCTTGCGTCGTTTTCGCCCAGCAGGCGGAGCATTTCGGCCGTGGACTGCATCTGGTTCCGCATATGCGCTTCCGCCAAATCTATGCCTTCGGGAGTGATGGTAATCAGAATCCTGCGTCGATCGCTGTTGTCTATGTGACGGATGATCAGTCCCTTTTTCTCTATGCCGTTCAGGGTCTGCGCGATACGCGCGGCACTGACCTGCATATCCTGCACTATATCGCCGGGCTGGACATTGTCACCTCGGTTTGCGATAAAGTGCAAAACCCGCTTTTCCCCCTGCAAGCCCTCCTCCATATCCTTTTGCATCCGCGCCTTGCGAAGCGCGTGCATGTTCTCGAGCAGTTCGACAGCCAGCGCATCGTAATCCATAAAATTATTCCCCTCTCTTAATTATTAATACTATTAAATAATACATGCGCACATACCGCTTGTCAAGCGGGGAATTGGGGCGTTATTGTGACAAATGCAAGGGAATAATCCGTCAAACAGCCGTTTACAAACGCGCGCACATCTGCTATAATCTATTCTAAGTAAGACTGGGCGTTTTGTCGCGCCATAAATACAATAGGAGAACAGAATGAAAGACTACACCGCAAAAGACATTCGCAATATCGGCGTGTTCGGACACGGCGGCGAAGGCAAATCCACAATCACCGAGGCCGCATTGTACACGGTCGGCCTGGTGGATCGCATGGTGCCCGGCACCGCAACGACGGACTTTGATCCCGAGGAAATCAACCGCAAAATTTCCATCAACCTCGCGCTCGCGCCCTTGGAATGGAAGAACACGAAGATCAATATAATCGACGCGCCGGGCGGCTTCGATTTCTACGGCGAGGTCGCCGCTGCATTCGCCCTCTGCGACAGCGCGCTCATCGTGGTCGGTGCCGTTTCCGGCCCCGTGGTCGGCACCGAAAAGGCGATGGCTTTGAGTCGCGCGCAGGGCAAGCCGCGGCTAATGGTGATCAACCAGATGGATCGCGAAAACGCCAACTTTGAGAAGGTGATGGCCGCCGTCAATGAAAAGTTCGGCCCCTCGGTCGTGCCCATCCAGCTGCCCATCATGGAGGGCAGCAACTTCATCGGCTATGTGGATATCATCAATATGACGGCCAAGAAGTTCGACGGCAAGGGCGAGAAGGATATGCCCCTCCCCGCCGCGCTGAAAGACAAGGCGCAGGCCCTCTATGAGCAGCTCACCGAGGCCGCCGCCGAGACGGACGAGGAACTGATGGAAAAGTTCTTCGAGGATGGCGAGCTCTCCCGCGAGGATATCCTGCGCGGTCTCAGCGTCGGCGTACAAAACGGCGATACCACCCTCGTCGTCTGCACGGCTGCCCAGGCCAACCTCGGCATTGCGGCCCTGTTGGACAATATCGTCCACTATCTGCCCGCCGCCGTGGACGCGAAACTGCCCGTGGCCTACAGTCTCAAGACGGATGCAGTCATTGAGCTGACCCGCGACGGCAAGCTGGTGGCGATCGTCGCCAAAACGGTCAACGACCAGTTCGGCAAGTTCTCCATCGTCAAGGTTCTGCGCGGCACCCTCGACCTCAATGTCGCGCCCTATAATATCAACTCCGAGAAGAGCGAAAAGCCCTCCTCGCCCTATCTGCTCCGCGGCAAAAAGTCCATCGGTATAGATAAGCTCTGCGCGGGCGATATCGGCGCACTGGCCAAGCTGCAATTCACCAACACGAACGATACCCTGTGCGACGCGGCGGATCCCGTGCGCGTCGTACCCATCGCGTTCCCGCAGGCCTGCATCAATATGGCGGTCTCCTCCAAGAAGCAGGGCGAAGAGGACAAGGTTATCGCGGGTCTCCAGCGCCTGCGCGAAGAGGACCCCACGATCCGCATCGAAAAGAACGCGGAGACGGGCGACGTGCTGATAGGCGGTCTGGGCGAGAAGCATATCGACGTGGTATGCTCCAAGCTGAAGAACAAGTCCAACGTGGAAGCCCAGCTCTCCGATCCCTCGATCCCGTATCGCGAGACCATACGCGGCACAGCCGAGGCCGAAGGGAAGCACAAGAAGCGGTCGGGCGGCAGCGGCCAGTTCGGCGTCGTGCAGATGCGTTTCGAGCCCGCGCCCGAGGGTACGGACTATGAGTTCGTCAACGCCATCGTCGGCGGCGTCGTGCCGAAGGAATATGTCCCCGCCGTGGAAAAAGGCTTAAAGGAAGCGATGCTTCGCGGCGTGCTGGCGGGCTATCCCATGGTCGGCCTGAAGGCCACGCTCTATGACGGCAAATATCACCCGGTCGATTCCAAGGAAGTCGCGTTCAAGAGCGCGGCCCGTCTCTCCTATAAGGCGGCCTGCGTCAAAGCCAATCCCGCCCTGATCGAGCCAATCTATCTCTATAAGATCACGGTTCCCAGTGACTACGTGGGCGACGTTATCGGCGACCTGAACCGCCGCCGCGGCAGAATGCTGGGCATGAACCCGGTCGACGGCGGCACCGAAGTCGCCGCCGAAGCTCCCCTCTCCGAGATGCTGAAATATGCCACGGACCTCCTGTCGATGACCCAAGCCCGCGGCTCCTTCTCCTCCGAGTTCGTCCGCTACGAGGACGTCCCCGGCAACATCGCGCAAAAGATCATCGAACAAGCCAAGCGCGAAGAGGAAGACGAGGAATAAGGTAATAAGTAATAATGCAGAATGCAGAGAAGCTTGTATACCAAGCTCTCTGCATTCTGCATTACCCTTTATTACTTGCTAAACCCCTCTCTGCATTCTGCATTATTACCTGTTACCTATCCCCAAATACTTCTCCCTCGTCGCCTGCCCGCCGCGCACATGCCGCTCGGCCAGATTCACATCCAGCACCGCGCGCACCTTCGCGTAAAGCGCGGGGTTCAATTGCATCAGCCGCGTCGTCACATCCTGATGCACGGTCGATTTCCCCGCGTGAAAAACCCGCGCCGCGTCGCGCACGGTCGCGTGGTGCTCCAAAATATACTGCGCTTCCCTGTAAATCCGCTCTTCCGCATGCCGCATAGCGCGCCCCCCCATTACCCGTTTGTACAGGGTATGAGGGAAAGCGTGCAAAAATACAAGAAAGCGATGCAACTTTTCCGCACTTTGCGTGGTATACTTTGTGTGGAGTTATGAGTGAATAGTTGCACCGTGCCGATGTATCGGCACGGTAGAAAAATCCCTTCGGGATTTCTGGTTCAATCAGGAATCGCTTGCGATTCCTACCGCAACTCTTCACTCTTCACTCGAGGGAGGACAGCTAAGTGCAATTCACCTTGTACATCACCCACCAATGCAACCTGCGCTGCCGCTACTGCGGGCAGCACAAGGGAAACATCCATATGTCCGCCGACACGGCTTTCGCCGCGATAGACCTCGCGCTGGAATATGGCGGTTCCGCCGTGGGCATAGGTCTGTACGGCGGCGAGCCGCTGCTCTGCCGCGAACGGATCGCGGAGCTGATCGGATACGCCCACGCGCACAAGGCGCAGGGGCAGAAGCTGTATTTCAAAATCACTACGAACGGCACGCTCTTGGATGCGGATTTTATCGCCTTCGCTAAGCGCGCGGGTATCATCATTTCCTTGTCGCTCGACGGCACGCAGGTGGCGCACGACCGCAACCGCATGAACGCGGCGGAGGAAGGGAGCTATGAGAAGGCCGTCGCCCACGCCCCGGCTCTCCTGGCCGCCAACCCCTATACCGCCTGCATGATGACGCTTTCGCCCAACAATCTGGCGGTTTATGCCGACTCCGTACGCCATATCTATGCCCTCGGCTTCCAAAACCTCGTCGTCTCGCCCGACTATTCCGCCACATGGACGGACGCGGATTTGGCCGAACTGGAAAAACAGTATGATACCCTCGCGGACTGGTACTGCGCCGAGACACGCGCCGAACGCAAATTCTTTTTCAGCCCCATAGACAGCAAAATCAACAGCCGTGTCAACCGCCGCACCTTCTGCAAGGAACGTTGCAAATTAGGCTATGAGCAAATCTGCATCGACACGGACGGCAAACTCTATCCCTGCACGCAGTTCGTCGGCAATCTCGCCTATTGCATCGGCGACCTGGAGCATGGTATAAATGAAAGCAGGCGCATGGAAGTATACAGCGAGAGTCGCGGCGCGCACCCCCTATGCAAAAAATGCGCGCTCAAAGACCGCTGCCTGCAAAGCTGCCGCTGCATCAATATGGCATCGACGGGCGACCCCATTTCGCCCTCCCCCCTGCTCTGCGCCCACGAGCGCATCCTGATCGCTGCCGCCGACCGTGCCGCAAGCACCCTATTCGCCGAGCGCAGCGGCATGTTTATCCAGAAACACTATAACAAACACTATCCGCTGGTGTCGCTGGTTGCGGAGACGGATAGTATTCCACGAATTTCATGATCTGTAGGGTTGAAAGGGATTAACCATGAGCATAAGGAAAACAAAGATCATTTGCATATTGGCATCACTCTTGGTGCTTGCCCTCCTCTGCGCCTGCGTCGGCACAGGCGAACCCGCCGCGACGGAAGAGCCGGTATTCACCCCAGAAATTATTTTGATGCTGGAACCTACGGAAGCACCCACCGCCGAGCCGACAGAAGAATCCGTACCATCCCCTACCTATACCGGGATTTCTAATACCTTCGCGCCGGGACAAATCCAACGCATTGGCGCAAAACCTGTTATCTATTTGTATCCCGAAAAACCCATCGAAGCGACCGTCCAACTGCGATATAAAGGCACTCTGGACTTCACATACCCAAGCTACGATAACGGTTGGCGCGTAAAGGCTTCCCCCGATGGCACGCTGATCGACCTCCGCGACGGCAGGGAGTATTCCTATCTGTTTTGGGAAGGCCATAACGAAGCGGACTATGATTTCAGCCGCGGCTTTGTTATCAAGGGTGAAGATACCGTTGCATTTTTGCAGGAAAAGCTCGCCTATATGGGTCTTTTGCCGAAAGAATACAACGAATTTATTGTGTATTGGCTTCCGCAGATGCAGAATAACGCGTATAATCTAATCACGTTCCAAGGTGAGGCCTACATCAACACGGCTGAATTGATCATAGCCCCCGCGCCGGACAGCATCCTGCGCGTCTTTATGGTTTTTCTCCCATTGGATGCTCCGATCCAAATCGAAGAACAAACACTAAGCCCCTTCACCCGAACGGGATTCACCGTCATCGAATGGGGCGGCTGCGCGATCGTCCCATAACCCTGCCCGAATTACAACAAGGAGGTCTCCCATGCAACTCCAACCCGTCAAAAAATCCAATCCCCAATACCCCGAGGCTCACGGCACCGATTTGCAGACCCTCCTGCGCCAAAACGCACCCCTGCGCTGGAAGCGTTCCGCCCCCGCGATGGCGCTGCTGGGCGCGCTGACGCTCACAACGATAGCGGGCTGCCGCATGATAGCGCCGCCCTTGGACGGCGATATGCTGCCGCCCGAGACGACGCGGGGTATGCAGACCGAGGAGCCACTGCCGTTGCTCGGCAGATATGCACCCCCCGAAGCTGTCATCGGCATGCAGACCGAGGAGCCATATTGGGACATACCCGGCGAATTCACGCCCCCCGAAAGCACCCGCACCATGCAAATGGCCCCGATCTTCCCCGGTGAACTGCCCGCAGGCAACTTTATCCCCGATCCCGCGCCGGGCGAAAAGCCGCCTGTCAAGCAACTATCCTTGCAAGAGCAAGGTCTCGAGTTGCGCCAGCTCGGCAACTTCCCCATGTTTCCCTATCTTTCCGAAGCGGACGCCCTGCAAATCATCACAACCACGCTCGAGGAAGCGGGACTGACGGTCACAACCACGCAAAAACAGGTGTTCGTCCCGCGTGGCGAGGATTTATACAGTGTATGGACTTTCGATCTGGCCGTCGCGGGCGCGGCGGAGCCCGTCTATATCGAATGGCTGCCAAGCTATAGCGAGGACAGCGCGGCGGAGCGCGCCGAGCGCGAAGCTCTGTTGCCGACAAACACAAGCAAGGGCGGCGCATTGGACGGCGCGGTCGTCATTGGCTCCAACTTCCATTCCTTCAATACAAAGAGGGACGCGGAACAAATCCGCGAACAGCTAACGACCGCCGAGGACGCCAGCACGGGCGCGATCTTCTATATGCAGGAATCGGCCCTGCCCGAACTGAGCCTGCGCGCGCAGGTGCGGGAATTCGTGGAATGGCTGAAAACGGTAGGCCTGATTTAATACCACGCGCCCATAAATGCGTGCGCGGTATAGCCCATATCAAAACAAAATGTCACATAAACGCGAAAACTTCACGCAGGATTTGCGGTTTTGTTTCGTATGTGCTAAAATGAAAACACTTATATTATTAGCCGCTCGAAAGGAAAACATATTTTGAGAGCCCGAAAGATGAAATTCCTGATCGTTTTCTTAGTCCTCGCCGTCTTCGTGGTGTTGCTGTTCTCCACGCGCTGCAATGCCGAAGACCTCGGCATCGTGCAGGGCGATCGCTGTCCCATCATCGTCACGGAGATTGTGACGAGCAACAAGGGCGTCGCGATGGCGCCGGACGGTTCCGCGGCGGATTATTTTGAGCTCTTTAATTCGGGCAATACAGACTATTCCATAGCGGGCTTCGGGGTTTCCCAGCGTGAAGATAAGATATGGGTTTTCCCTGCGGGAACCACCATTGCGGCGCAAAGCTATATGGTCGTTTGGTGCACGGGCAAGGGGAAGACGAACGGCGACCTCGCATCGGGAAATGTCACCAACTTCAAGCTCAGCAGCGGCGATGTCCTGCGCTTCACTGACGCATCCGGCAACTTACTGATGGTAAAGGAGCTGCCCGATATCTTCTCGGGCCACGCGCTCCTCTATGATATCGCAACCCACACCTGGTCGGAGGGCGAGCCCAGTCCCGGCTATCCGAACACGCCCGAGGGCATCGCCGCGTTTCAGGCGAGCAAGCAGGCGAATGCCGTCAGCCATGTCGCCAACAGCGGCGTCTATATCTCCGAATTTATGGCCAGCAACGGCGGCACCCTGCGCCTGCCCGACGGCAGCTTCGGCGACTGGATAGAACTGCACAACACGACGAACGAATCCAAGAACCTGCGCGGTTGCGGTCTCTCCGACAACGCCGCAAAGCCCTATAAATTCACCTTCCCCGACAGTGCACTGTCCATCATCCCCCCGGGCGGCTATCTCCTCATCTATTGCACGACCGAGCGCGTAGAGGGCTATCTCTGCGCCAGTTTCGGTCTGTCGAGCATGGGCGAAACCCTGATTTTGAGCGCGCCCGACGGCGGCATATTGGACTCCGTGAGCTTTGGCCCGCAAAAGACCGATTTCAGCTATATGCGCCCCTTTGACGAGGCGGGCAGGATGCGCTTGGATGCGGGTTTCGTCGAAACGGACTTGCCCAGCCCCGGCTATCCCAATACCTATGCCGGATGGGCTGCCTTCGACGCGGCCAACAACCAGGGCTTAGGCGTGCGGGATATCACGATCTCCGAGGTGTTGAACGCGGGCTATACCTATTATGTGGACGCCAACGGCCGCCCGCAGGATCGCTATCTCGGCGAATGGGTGGAATTGTTCAATAAATCCGATCATCACGCCGACCTTGCGGGCTGGTCGCTTTCCGACAAGCCGGGCGGCGCGGGACGCTGGGTTTTTCAGGAAGGAACGGGTATCGCCGGTAAAGGATACCTGGTCGTACTCTTAAAGGGCGGGACGCCGCCGGACAGGAACCAGAGCTATCTGCAGTTAAATTTTGACCTGAACGACGAAGGCGAAACCCTCTATCTCTTTGATCCGTCGGGAGAACTCGTGGATCGCGTCCGCATGCCCAAGGCGCATGCGGGCGTCTCCGTCGTGCGCCTGGCGGATGGAAGTTGGGGCCTTTCCGATACGCCCACGCCCAACGCGCCGAACACGAACACGCGGCAGGGGCGCTGTGAAACGCCGGTCTTTTCCGTCACGGGCGGTCTCTATCACATGGCGCAGAGCGTCAGCATCAGTGTGCCGGAAGGCAGCTATGTCACCTATACCACCAACTGCGACGATCCCAAGGCGGGCGATACGCGGGTCACGCCGGGCCAATCCATCCCCGTCACCGCGAACACCGTGCTCCGTGCCCGCGCCTTCGACAGCGCGGATGCGCGGTTTGCAAGCGATATTGCGACGGCCACCTATGTCATCGTCGGGCAGGAGGAGACCTATGAGGCTCACAATACCGAGATGAACATGGTCTTTTTGGTGACGGACCCCAAAAATCTCTTCGATCCCACCATCGGCATCTATGTGCTGGGCAACGACTATGAGGGCGCCCAGGTAACCCCCTGGCGTCCTACGGATTACACGCACAAATGGGCGACCTCCACCAAGGGCGCGAACTTCAACCAACGAGGCCGCAGCTGGGAGCGCCAGACCCACTTCAGCTATACCTCCAAGGGCGGTGGCGAACTCCTCTTTGAACAGGATATCATGCTCCGCATCTTCGGCGCCTATTCCCGCGCGAACAACCAAAAGGGCTTCGGTCTCATCACGCGTAAGGGCTATGGCGGCACCAGTCTCGACTTTCCGTTTTTCGCGGAGAAGAACCGCCCGTTTGAATCCTATAATTCATTGGTTCTGCGTTGCGGCGCGAACGACAACAGCCGCAGCAAAATGCGCGACGTGATGATTCAAGCGCTGATGGAAGACGCGGGTATGAATATGGCCACGCAGGCCTTTATCCCCTGCGCCGTATATCTGAACGGCAAATATTGGGGCATGTATTATCTGCGTGAAAAGATCAGCCGCAGTTTCTTCGCCCAGCACTATGGTGTGAAGAATCCCGACAGCATCGACGTACTCGTCGGCAGCGGGACGATCACGTCCGCCGGCGACCCAAGCGCCGCGGGGGAATACCAGGCGCTGCTGGAGTACTGCAGGGCGAGGAATGCAAAACTGAGTGCGGAGGACTATGCCTATCTCTGCAAATACATCGACGTGGAAAACTTCGCCCTCTATATGGCGCAGGAGATCGCCGTGGGCAACACGGATACGGGCAACATCAAATTCTGGCGCAGTTCCGAGCTGGACGGCAAGTGGCGCTGGCAGATCTATGACTATTGTTGGGCGTTCAACGGTGACGATGATAAGGAAGACGCGTATACGGTCGGCTATCGCCGCGACTTTTTCTCGAAATACCTGCATCCCGAAGGACACGGCGCGAACAGGGGCTACTCCACGGTGCTGATGCGCAGTCTGCTCTCGCGCAACGAGTTTGTTGAAATTTTCCTGCGCTATTGCGCATTGATGGTAAATAAGGTATACTCAACGGAAGCGATCCACGGTAAATTGGAAGAGATAGTGTATCTCGTAAAATCGGAGATGCGCTGGGACTTCGAGCGCTGGGGTATGACCATCGCGCTGTGGGATCCTGCCCAAGATCAGAACAAGCGTTTTGCGGAGCACAATACGGACAGGATACGCCTGCAGGCGGACAGATACCCTGACTATTTCCTGAAATATGTCCAGCAATGGATCAACAACAACACGAATTATACCCTCAACGACGCGAAGATGTATGAAATCTTCGGCAGAAAGAGCAGTTTATAGTGGCGGTGCAACAGCATAGTGCCTACAGGCACGAGCAAAAATATGTGCTGGATCTGGCGGAAGCGGAGCTTCTCGCCATGCGTTTGCGCTTGAGCATGGAAAAGGACCCGCACGCCCTCCAGAGTGGCGGCACCTACCATATACGCAGTCTCTATTTCGATGATCCCTATGACAGCGCCATCGCCGAGAAGATTGCGGGCGTGGAGTTCCGCAATAAGTACAGGATACGCATCTACAACCTCTCCGACCGCACGATCAAGTTCGAGCGCAAGCACAAGAACGGCGCCTATATCAAGAAGGAGAGCCTGAACCTCTCCCGCGCCGAGGCCGAGGCCCTGATCGCCGGGCGCATAGAATTCCTGTTCGGTCGCGAAGAATCCTTCGCGCGCGAGATGTACGCCGCCCTGCGCACGCGCGCCCTGCGCCCCAGGGTCTTGGTGGACTACACGCGTGAGCCCTTTCTCTTTGCGCAGGAGGATGTGCGCATCACCTTCGACCGCGATATCCGCACGGCCTATCGCTGCACGGACCTCTTCAACCCCTATGCGCCGACCATCCCCGCGCAGGCCTATCGCGGCTGCTGTATATTGGAAGTGAAATACAATCGGTATCTCCCCGCCTATATACGCGGTCTCATTCAGGTGAATGCCCGGCAGCAGACGGCTGCCAGCAAATATATCTACTCCCGGCAATTTGAGTATTAAAAACGGATATAAAAGGAGCAAACCCCATGGCAGAATTTTTCAGTTACGTCTTTCACATGAATACCTTCCAACCCTGGCTCACCGTCTTCACGGTGTTTGTCGGTCTGGCGCTCGGCTTGTTCATCTTCCTGATCTATAAGGTCACCTTCACGGGCGTGCTGTATTCCCGCAGTTACAACCTCTCGCTCGTGATGCTCACCATGGTGTCCTCGCTGGTGATCATGTTTATGAGCAACAACGTCAAGCTCAGTCTCGGCATGGTCGGCGCGCTGTCCATCGTCCGTTTCCGCACGGCGATCAAGGACCCGATCGATACGGTCTTCATGTTCTGGGCCATCGCTGTGGGCATCGCCTGCGGTGCGCAGTACTTTATCGAGGCGATTATCGGCACCTTCCTGATCGGCATCATCATGCTGATACTCTGCAGCATCAAGAAGAACGCCGCGCTGCCGTTTTTGCTGATCATCCACTATGACCCCGCCGCCAACGGGCAGATCCGCAAGATGGTCGCGCAACTGCCGCACGCCCGCTTAAAGAGCCGCACCGAGCAGCGCGACGGCGTGGAGCTGGCCATCGAACTGCGCGTACGCGACAACGAAACCGGCTTCGTCTCCAAGTTTATGCAGGTGGAGGGCGTGTATGACGCCACGCTGATTGCGCACCAGGGAGACATGATTTCTTAAACTGGGGTATATGATTCTGTAGGCGGATATGCTATAATGTTTCCGTATGACGCGCGCAGGAGCATATGCGCGGCATACGCAACATAAAAAATCATCATTGGAGGTAAAGAAGATGGAACAACAACCAAGCAAGGGCAAGGCAATAGGCCTGTCCATCCCGGCGTTGGCGCTCGGCATCGCCGCGTTCACGCCTTATGTCGGATGGATATTCGCCATCGTCGCGCTGATATTCGCGAAGAAGGCGCTTCCGGAATGCGAAGCTGTGGGCTTCCCCACGGGTATGGCCAAGGGTGGTAAGATCTGCGCCATCATCGGCCTAATCTTCGGTATCGTCTTCACGATCATACTGATTGTTGGCATTATTGCCGCTGCCACAGCGGCGCCCTACTATTCGTATCCGTATTAATCCCTGCAACAGCCGTGCTGGGGCGCATATGCATGCATGTGCATGCGCCCCCGCGCGGCCCTTTTTTCTTTTCCCGGTCAACCCGAATCAACTGTGAGGTGGTTTTTTCTTGGACGCAAGTCCGCTCCCCGGTAGTCCCGTTCCCATAGGCAGTATACTCGTCACCCTGCTGCTGCTCGTTTGCAGCGCGTATTGTTCCGCCGCCGAAATGGCGATCACCTCCGTCAACCGCATACGCATGGAAGGCTTGGCCGAGGACGGCAGCCACCGCGCCCGCCGCGTGCTGCGCATCCTCGAATGCTATGACCAGACCCTCGTCACCATCTTAATCAGCAACAATTTGGTCAATATCGCCTGCGCTTCCCTCGTCACGCTCCTGTTCACAAATGCGTGGGGCCAGGGCGCACTCGCTTCCGCCGCCGTCGTATTGACCGCGGTCGTGCTCCTGTTCTGCGAAATTTTGCCCAAGTCCTATGCCAAAAACCATGCCGAAACCCTCGCCCTGCGCATCTCCTCGTCCCTGATTCTGCTGATGGGCCTGCTTTCGCCCGTCACAAAGCTCCTCTCCCTCTGGACAGGCTTCTTGCAGAAGAAGGCCAAATCCGAGCAGGTGACTGTCACGGAGACCGAGCTGACCGAGCTTATTGAGACGGCGGTCCGCGAAGGTGCCTTGGATGAGGAGACCACGGAATTGGTGCAGTCCGCATTGGAATTCACGCGGCGCAGTGTCCGCGAGGTAATGACCCCCTGGGCGCGCGTACAATATATCCGCACCGACACCCAACCCACGAAAATCATCGAGCTGATCCGCAGCACAACCCATTCCCGCCTGCCCGTATTGGACGCGGGCGATGTCGCCGTCGGCGTGCTGCAAATCCGCCGCTTTCTGAAAGCCTATATGCAGCGGCAGGGCCACGTCTCCCCGCGCCGCGTGATGGAGGCCCCCTATTTCGCGTCCGCCGACGAGCCGATAGACGAGCTGCTCCCGCATATGAGCGCGCAGAAATGCCACCTTGCCTTTGTGCGTGATGCCGAGGGCGCCCTGGTCGGCATCGTCACGGTCGAAGATATCGTCGAGGAGTTGTTAGGCGAAATCTACGACGAGGAAGACCCCGAACAGCCGGGGGTGGGGGAGGGCATCGTATGACAACCATAGCGCTCTACATCCTCTGCATCGCCGTCGCCGCCTTCTTCGCCGCCGCCGAATATGCCTATTCCGCGCTCAACCCCCTCCGCCTGCGCCATATGGCCGAGGAGAAAAAGGGGCTCTACCGCCTGACCCTGCGCAATCACAACGACGGGGAAGCGACGCTGGTCGCCAACCTTTTGGGCAGCAACCTCGCCGCGATCGCCGCGGGTTCGCTCTCCACCTTCTTTGTCGTCAAACTCTGGGATCCGGCTTTCGCGTGGGTGGCGACCCTCGTCACCACCATACTATTGGTCTTCTTCGCCGAGATCACGCCCAAAATCCTCGCGAACGCGCGCGCCATCGCCACAGCAAAGCGGGTTGCCATCCCCCTCCGCATCTGGATGATCCTCATCTTCATCCCACTCATCATCTTCCGCGCCCTGCTCCGCCTGTTCAATCGCATCTGGAAAAAGGGCAGGGTCCCCTCCGTCACCGAGGAGGACATAGAGGTCTATTTGGAAAAGGCCGAGGACGAGGGTACGGTCGACGAGGACACCGTGGAACTACTCCAGTCCGCGCTGGACTTCGACGATATGGCCGCCTACGATATCCTGACCCATCGCGTCGACACGCTCGCCGTCGACCTGAACGACTCGCGCGAAGAGCTGCTCCGCAAAGCGTTCGCCTCACCCTATACGCGCATGCCTGTCTATCGCGGCACGCCCGATAACGTCGTCGGCATACTCCACCTCAACCGTCTCTTCCGCGCCCTGACCGAGAATGAGAACACCCCCATAGCCCCCCTGTTGATGCAGCCCGTCTTCGTGCATAAGACCATGCCCCTGCCCGATGTGCTGGCCGTCATGCGCCGCCGCAAATGCCACATGGTTATCGTCACGGACGAATACGGCGGCACCATGGGC
The DNA here is from genome assembly GCA_009779405.1 of Clostridiales bacterium. Taxonomy (GTDB): domain Bacteria; phylum Bacillota; class Clostridia; order Christensenellales; family CAG-138; genus WRCT01. Next base: position 22,236 of record WREI01000018.1, on the reverse strand, counting down.
ATCGTCACGATGGAGGATCTGATCGAAGAATTGGTCGGCGATATCTGGGATGAGACCGACCAGATCGAGGAGGAGATACGGGAAATAAAGCCCGGCACCTTTGAAGTAGACGGCGATATGCGCTTGGAGGACTTCTGCGAATATTTTGAAAAGGACATAGAGGACGTGGACGAGGACGAGGAGAACGAGACCGTCGGCGGTTGGGCGGTATCGGCCCTGGGCGGCTATCCCAAAGTCATGGAGCGCTTCAGCTACGAAAACCTCACCCTCTCCATACTCCGCCGCGAAAAACACCGCGTCACGCGCCTGCGCGTGGAGGTCGACGCCAACTGGGAAGCGGAGGAGGAAACGGACTCTTTGTATGATTAGGAGGTCAATATGAAAAAGGCACTAAATGTTATTCTGCGCGTAATCGGAACCATTGTTTGGGTAGTCGCATTTTCGCTTGTAACCTTTGCCTTTGCGTTGGCAGGAGAAGGCGCACTGGCCAGCTTTATCGGTCTCTTCTTGGTCTTTGTGTTGCTGCTTGGGTTTGCGTGCTTCTCCGCGCCGCTCTCCCTGAGAGTATTTACAGAATCCCTCTGGAAACGCGCGGCGCTTTCCGTGGCATTTGCGGTCGTATACTTCCTGCTGGTTTGGGGCGGGCTCTCCCTCGCGAAAACATATTTCAAGGACTTCACGCAAGCAAAGTGGCAGAAATATCCGAATCAACGGCATCGTATGGTTGAGGATTTGGAAGAAAATCACGGCATCATCGGCCTGCCCGCAGAAGAGATCATCCCCTTGCTGGGCGAACCGCGTGTGAAAAGCGATAAGGTCTATACATATCAAATCGGCGAGCGGGAATACGCGGGCATGTGGCAGATAGAATTCCACATAGAAGATGGCATAGTGGTCAAAGTCACCAAAATGTTTTTTGAATGATGGGGGAGGGGAAATGAAACCGATAGTAAAAATCATCTTGCGCATACTCGGCACTCTCGCTTGGGTGGCCGCATTCCTGCTCATTGGCTTTATGCTCATCATTGCGAACTTCGGCCCGGTAGGCCGCGTTGGCGGCGGTGTTTTCTTTTGGATTCTATTGTTTCTCGGCTTCGCCTGCTTCTCTGCGCCGCTCACCCTGCGATTCTTCGTCAAAAAGCACTGGTTGCGGGTCGGGATTTGCGCGGGTATCGCCGTTCTGCTTTTCGCGCTGCTTGTGGGTACGGCGCATCTCGCAAACGCATATCTGGCAGACTTCACGCAGGAAAAGTGGCAGCGGTATCCGCGGGATCGGTATATGATGTTGGAAGACTTAAAGAAAAATCACGATATCATCGGCATGTCCACAGAAGAAGTAATCGCCCTCCTGGGCGAGCCGAATGTGAAGAGCGATAAGGCATATACCTATTATTGCAGCGAAAACAGTTACAGCGGCCTGTGGCAAGTGGAATTTCAGCTGGAAGATAGCAAGGTCGTTGGCATCAGAAAATTCTATTATGAAGGGGAGTGGCAAAACGTATGAAGAAAAAAATAAACTTTCGTGACATCCTCATATTCATCCTCGCCTGCGCGCTGGCCGCCCTGTCCGTGCAATACATACTGCTCGCGACCCAAAACAAGCGGAACAGCGAAAGCAATATTGAGGTAGAGCGCAAATTTCTGCTGGATTTGAACAATCTGCCGCCCGATATGGCTGAGCGCGCGGAGATATTTGAATTTGTCCAAACCTATATCAACTATTCCCCCGAGATACGCGTGCGGGAAGTGAACGAAACCTATTATTATTTCACCATCAAACTCCCCAAGGACAATATTGGCCTCTCCCGCGAAGAAATTGAGTTTCTTGTCACGGAGGAGGAATACCGCGAATTGCTGACAAAGCAGGTGGGAATGACCATCTATAAAACCCGCTATCAGTTTTATGAGGAGGGCTTCCTGATCACGGTCGATATATATTCCCACGAACTGAGCGGTCTCGCCGTGGCCGAAGTGGAATTTGCGAACGTAAAACAGTCCGAATCCTACCGCCCCCCGCACTGGTTCGGCCCGGAGATCACCTCCGACAAGCGCTACAAAAACGCAAATCTGGCCCGCGACGGCATGCCATGATTAAAGCCTTGACATAAACCTTACGAATCCGATATACTCATAAAGCTTCAAATCATGATTTCCGACGACCTGCGCGGCGGAAATCATTCCTTGCGGGCGGCTGCGGGCGACAGATTGCATCCGAGCTCGCAGCCGCCCGCAAACCCACCGCGGCAACACCGCGGTGTCCCGTGTCGATAAAGCCGCAGCTTTGTCGACACGCACCGGAGGTGGCCTTATGACAGTTTCGGAATATGCCGCCCTGCGGGGCATCAGCGTACAATCGGCCAAGTCCTATTGCAAAAAGGGGCTCATTCCCTGCCGCGAAGTCGACGGGAAATATATCGTCACGAAAAATGTGCGCCCGCCCTATCTGTGCCGCAAAAAAAAGAAGCGCAGCGCGCGCGATCAATATAAGGACATACTCCTCGCCCTCTCCCAAAACCGCCACGTCAGCGCGGAACTGCTCTGCTGTGACGAGACCCTGTTTGCCGCCTATTTCGGCGAGTTGCACAAGAACGGCTATATCGCCAAGGGCCGCGGCGGCGAGGATAGGCCCCGCAATTTCTATATCACGCCCAAGGGTCTCGACTATCTCTCCCGCCTGCAGGACAAGAAGACCAAACTCTCCGTGCAGCTGCCGCTTTGTGAAGAGGAAAGTTGAAAGAGGAAAGTGGAAAGATTGAGCGGGCAAGCACATGGAAATGCCCTAACTTTCCTCTTTCCCCTTTCCTCTTTTACTTTACATCACGGATTCGGCGTCGTATTCCCCGTGCCGCCCGCGCCGTCTGTCACACCCGGCGACAGCTCGGGATTTTCCGTCACCTGCGGCGCAACCGTCACAACGGGCTCCGGGGTCACGGGTCGCTCCGTCACATGCTGGGTCGGGCTCGGCGCAACGGTAGCCATGGGCCGTATAGTGTCACGGCAGGTACAGCCCACCGCGCCAAACAGTATGAACAGGCACGCGGCCATGCATACAAGCTTCTTCATAAAGGATAACCTCCTGTGTTTTCAAATCGTGATTAGCTTATCCAAACACAAAAATAATATACAGGGCCATCCTAATTCATCACAATCGCGTCCGCCCGCGCATCCCCGCACAGCGTGTCAAACCACTTTTCCCGTTCTCCCGCCGCCAACCGCTCCACCCGAAACACGGCGTCCTGCGCCATTGCGATCACGGCGGCGTTGATGTTGTACAGGCTTCGCGCGGTGGCGTCCTCGCCCGACTGGCGCTGCCCGAAATAATCGCCCGCGCCGCGCAGGCGCAGATCCTCCTCCGCCACGGCAAAGCCGTCCGCGCCGGAGAGCAGCACCTCCAATCGTTCCCGCGTCGACAAACTGCGGGAGCGCGAGAGCAAAAAGCAATGCGCTTCCACGGTCCCCCTGCCGATGCGCCCGCGCAGTTGATGCAGGGTCGAGAGCCCAAAGCGCTCCGCGCCCTCGATCACCATGCAGTTGGCGTTCGGCATATGCACGCCCACCTCGATTACGGTCGTCGTCACCAAAATATCCGCTGCCCCATCGGCAAAGGCCTGCATCACGCGCGTCTTTTCCTTGCTTGAAAGCTTTCCGTGCAGCAGCGCGATCCGCGCGCCCGCGCAAAGGCTTTGCAATTCCTTATAAATCTCCTTCGCGGACAGCCCCTCCAAACCCTCGGCGGCTTCAATGCAGGGGCAGACGACATAGCTCTGCACGCCATTTGCCGCCTGTTCCGCGATATAGCGGTACATCTCCGCGCGCTTGGCGGGCGCGATATAGCGCGTCTTGACGGGCAAGCGTCCGGCGGGCAGTTCGTCCACTGCGGAAATATCCAAATCCCCAAACAGGGTCATCGCCAGCGTGCGCGGGATGGGCGTCGCGCTCATCACCAGCATATCGGGCGCGCTGCCCTTGGCGGCCAAGCCGGCCCGCTGTGCCACGCCAAAGCGATGCTGTTCATCCACGACCAATAGCGCGAGGTTGGTAAACGCGACATTCTCGGTCAGCAGCGCATGCGTCCCGACGACGATTTGCGCCGTGCCGCTCTGCAAGGCCGCCTTGGCCGCGCGGGTTGTAGCTGCCGTTTGCCCACCCAATAGCAGCACGCAATGTTCGCCGAAACGCTGCTGCAAGTGCGCATAGTGCTGGCGCGCCAGTATCTCGGTAGGCGCAAGCAGTGCGCCCTGTCTGCCGTTTTCGGCGGCGGCAAAGAGCGCATATTCGGCCAACAGGGTCTTCCCGCAGCCCACATCCCCCTGCACCAATCGATTCATGGGCGCGCTCAGCGACATATCCGCGCTGATCTCGAGCAGCACCCGCTCCTGCGCCCGCGTGGGGGAGAAGGGGAGGGTAGCGATAAAGTTCTCGGGCAGGTCCTCCATAGCAAAGGCCCTGCCGCCCTGCGCCCGGCGCTCGGCGCGCCGCCGCGCCACGGAAAGCAGATAGGCAAACGCTTTATCAAAGGCCAAGCGGGTCTGCGCCCGCGCCAGTTCCCCGGTGTCTGTTGGAAAATGCGCAACACGATAGGCCTCCCCGCGCCGCATCAGTCCCAAATCCGCAAATAAACTCTCATCCGGCAGCTCCGCCACGGGGCAAAGTTCCAGTGCCTGCGCAATCGCGCGGCGCAGGGTCGTCTGAGCCACGCCCTTGAGCGGCTTATAGCGCGGTAATATCCCATCCTCGGGCTTGCACAGCACGGGATTCCAGACGCTCCGCTTCGGATGTCCGCCAAAACAGCCGTAGACCAGCAACTTCTGTCCAATCGTAAACTGCCCGGCGCGGTAACTCTGGTTCATAAAGCAAAGGGAAAGCCTGTCCGCCCCGCTCACGCAGGCGACAGTCACGCGCGCGCTGCCCTTGAAATAGTAAACGGTCGGCGCCCGCTCCACCAGCGCGGCGACGCAGGCAAACTCCCCCTCGTCCACGTCCCGCAGGGGCTTGGGGTGGCGCGTATCGATATAGGAAAGCGGCAGACAGGAAAGAAGATCCTCGGGCCGGGCCATGCCCGCGTCCGTCAGGATCTTCGCAGTCTTTTCGCCTATACCTTTAAGGTCGGTGAGCTCCATTTATTCCACGGAGAAATAATAATAATAAAGGGGCTGTCCGCCGTGCTGCACGATAAACTCCGCGCTGGCATGCATCTCCTGCAAAGCGTCGGCCAGCGTCTGCGCGGCGTCGGGCTCCACATCTTCACCGTAGAAAATGGTGACCACCGCGTCCTTGATCCCCTTCTTCGCGATCATCTCGCTGAGCAGCTTTTGACCGCAAGTGGCCACATCCGCTTCCACCACGGACAGATCGTTGTCAATCAGGCCGATGATATCCCCCATGCCAATCTGCTTGCCCGCAAACTGCGTGTCGCGCACCGCATAGGTCACCGCGCCGCTGAGCACGGAGTGAATAGCATCCGCCATCTCCTCGGCGTTCTCGGCCGCGTCCGCGTCGGGGTTGAAGGCCAACAGGGTCGAAATACCCTGCGGCAAAGTCTTGGTGGGCAGGACGAACACTTGGCAGTCGCACAAATCCTTGGCCTGCTCCGCCGCCAATATGATATTGCCGTTGTTCGGCAGCACAAACACGTTGCGCGCGTTCACCTGCCGTATGGCGTGGACGATGGTATCGATGCTCGGGTTCATGGTCTGTCCGCCGGAAATCAGCTGGTTCGCGCCGAGTTCACGGAACACGGCGTCCATGCCCTCGCCGCAGGAGACGGCGACGATGCCGTATTCCTTCTCGTTGCGCTTGCGGGTCTCCAGCAGCTGGCGGTTCTGCTCGCGCATATTTTCGATCTTCAGATGATCCAGTTCGCCGAGCTGCATGGCCAATTGCAGCACTTTGCCCGGCGCGTTGCTGTGCACATGCACCTTAATCAGCTCTTCGTCACTGGCGACGACCACGGAGTCCCCCGTGCGGATCAGGTGGTTGCGGAAGCTTTCAATCAGGGTCTCGTCCGTCGTCTCCTTCAGGCGCACGATAAAGAACTCCGTGCAATAGCCGTATTCAATGCTCTCGACATTGAAGGTGGAGACGTCCACCTCCATATTGACGGGCGCGTGTTCGGATTCGGTGGGCAGCGCGTCGTTTATCTGCACGTCCTCGCCGGACAGGGCGGCCAAAAACCCGATATAGATGGTGAGCAGGCCCTTGCCGCCGCTGTCCACCACGCCCGCTTCTTTCAGAACGGGGAGCAGATTGGGCGTATTGGCCAGCGCCACCCTGCCCGAAGCCAGCATGGTCTCGAGCAAGGCCTCAAAGCCCGGATCCTCTGCGGCCGCAATAACCGACGCATCGGCGATCAGGCGCGAAACGGTCAGTATCGTACCCTCCTTGGGCTTCATCACGGCCTTATAGGCGGCGTGCGTACCCTCGGTCAAGCCGTTCGCGAACGCCGCGGCGTCGATATCCGCGTGTCCCTTGAGCGCGCGCGCAAAGCCGCGAAAGAGCTGGGACAGAATGACGCCCGAGTTCCCGCGCGCGCCGCGCAGGGCCCCGCGGGAAACCGCGTCCGCCACCTCATCGGCGCGGACATTCGGCGGCATCGTGCGCAATTCCTTCACCGCGCCCTGCATGGTCATGGACATATTGGATCCGGTGTCCCCGTCGGGAACGGGGAACACGTTCAGCGCGTCAATCTCCGCGCGGCATTTTTCCAAGTACGCCGCGCCCTGCAAAAACATATCGCGCAGGGCCGCGCCGCTCAGTTTCAAAGTTTTCAAAACATTTCCTCCGTCCGCGTAAAAGCATACGGCAAGCCATAGCTTGTCAATGCGAGCTATTCTTCGACGCGGATACTTTCCACAAAGATGTTGACGCTTTGCACCGTGATACCGATGATATCTTCCACGCGGTACTTCACATTGCTGATCAGGTTCTGGGCCACGGCGGGCAGGGACACCCCGTATTGCAGGGTGACATACAGATCCAGCGACAGTTCCGTCGGCGAGAGCGCGGTCACCTTCACACCCTTGTTCAGTTTGTCCTTGCCGCCGAAGAGCTCCGTGATGGAGTCGCCCGCCGTCTTGGCGCGCATACCGGCCAGCCCGTAGTTCTCCTGCGCCGCATACCCGGCGATCGTGGCGATCAGATCTTCGGGAACGATCACCTTTCCGAGTTCGGTGTTCACTTCAAAAACCATAACGCATCCTCCTATTGTATATATAATATCTTATTATTTCGTCAAAAATACGTTCTAATCGTATCTTGCCGTGATTTAGGGACAGGAATTACTCCGGCATCTCCGCATTATGAAACACATTCTGCACGTCGTCGTTGTCCTCCAGCCTGTCCAGGAAGGCCTGTATGGAATCCGCCGCACCCGCGTCGCGTATCTCCAAGGGGTTCTGCGGGATGCGGTCTATTTCAGCGGAGAGGAAGCTGTAGCCCGCCTTCTCCAAGGTCTCGCGCACTGCGGAAAAGTCCTCGGGCGCGGTGCATACCTCGAACGCGTCGTCTTGGGCAACGAAGTCCTCCGCTCCCGCGTCGAGCGCTTCCAACATCACCTCGTCCTCGTCGTGCAGGGCCGTCCGCTCGATCACGATTACGCCCTTCTTGTCGAACATCCACGCGACGGAGCCGCTCGCGCCCATGCTGCCGCCCGCCTTGCTGAAGATGTGCCGTATCTCGGCGGCACAGCGGTTGCGGTTGTCCGTCAGCACCTCGATGATGACGGCGACATTGTGCGGCCCGTAGCCTTCGTAGAGGATCTCCTCATAGTTGACGCTGCTGCCCTCGCCCGTGGCCTTCTTGATTGAACGGCTGATATTGTCGTTCGGCATATTGTTCGCCTTGGCCTTGGCAATCACGTCCCGCAGTTTGGAGTTCGTGGTGGGGTCGCCGCCGCCGCCCTCCTTCACCGCAATGGCGATCTCGCGCCCGATCTTGGTGAAGATCTTCCCCCGCTGTGAATCCGTCTTTTCCTTCTTATTCTTGATATTGGCCCACTTAGAATGCCCTGACATGTATATCCCTCCATGTTTGATTTGAATGAAGAGTGAAGAATTATGAGTGAAGAGTTGCGGTGAAAATACCTGCGGTATTTTTGATTTAATTTGAATCGCCTGCGATTCCTACCACAACTCTTAACTATTCACTCCCCTAAAGCTTCTCCGCCGCCGCGGCGTCCAGAATAAACGTGACATTTGCGTGCAGTTGCAGGAACGACGCGGGCCTCTGTGGGGTGATCGCTTCCCGCAGCATGGAGAGCACCGCTTCCCGTCTCTCCTCGCCCGTCGCCAGCACGATCAGCTTCCGGGCCTGCATCACGGTGGGAATCCCTGCGGTGAGCACCCGCTCCTCCCGATAGTGCACGGTATGCGCCCCGTGGGCCAGCGCGGACGCAGGGCGGTTGAAGAGGACCGTGGCGTCGTCTTTCAGTCCCAGCAGCGCAAGGTCCAGGCCGCCGCGGTGCAATATGGCTTCCTCCAGATGCAGGCATTCGCCCACCCAGTCGCCTGACTCCTCGGGCGGCGCGAAAAAAGCCTTGGGCGGCAGGTTGGTGCGGTGCAGCAGAGCCCGCCATAACAGGTCGCGCAATGAGATGGCCTCGTCCGACTTGGCCCGTTCGCAGAGCTGGAACACCGTGACGCGGCTCCAATCCAATAGGCCCGAGACCGCGGTGTCCGCCAGCTCATGATAACAGGGCAGCAGGGTGGGGTCATAGTCCAGTCCTATGACGGAAGAGGGCTTGGCGATAATCTGCGCGGCCAGCAGGGCCGCCGCCGCCTTCGCCGCCATCTTCTTATCGGGGTAGATCAAAACGCTCATAGACTCTCCTTCTAATTCCCGTATTCACCCAGCACGGCCACGGACTCCAAAAACAGGAGCAGGTCCGCAAACACCGTATCGCGTATGGTCTCGTGCAATATATCGTGGCGCGCCAGCGGATAGAGTTTCAGGGAGACCCTGCGCTTGGCCTTTAAGAGCCAGCGCTCCACCTGCAGCACGCCCCGCCCCGCGCGGCCTATGGGGTCGCAGGCCCCGGATGCGAGATAGACGGGCCTGCGGCTCTGCCGCTGCGCCCAGCGCGCGTCGCTCACCTCCAAGAGTCCGTCCAGCACGTCGCGCAGTGCATAGACGGTCGGCACTTTGCCGCAGAGGGGATCGCCCAAATATTCCAGCACCGCGCCCTCGTCCCGCGAAAGCCAGCAGAACGGGGTTGTCGCGCCGGGTACGGATTTTTCAAAGCGTTCCGTATATTTGCGAAAGAGCTCATCCGCCGTCCCCATGCCGCGCCCGGCCTTGATTTGCTTGGCAAGCTGCATCCGGGCCACGCGATAGCGCAAAAATCCGCCGCCCGCCGTGCCAAAGAAGGCATAGCCATGGAAATCGCCGCCGCGCCGCGCCGCATAACTGCGCGCCAGCAGGGAACCGAAGCCCTGTCCGAGCAAAACGGCGGGCAGGGCGGGATAGTCGGACAGAATCAAGTTCCGCAGTGTCGCCATATCGGCGATCAGGGCGTCCCAGCCCCCGGCGTCCCCGAAATAACTCGCAGGCTGCCCGGCGCGCTGGCTCTTGCCGTGTCCCGGATTGTCCATGCCATAGCATAGCCAGCCGTTCGCGGCCAAATATTGGGCCAGGGCCTCATAGCGCTCGAGCTGCTCACAGAGCCCGTGCGTCAGCTGCAGCGCCCCGCAGGGCTCCTCGGGCGCCCAAACGCGGCAGCGCACATCGCAAACGCCCGTCGCGGACACAAAGCGGCGCTCTCGCACAAATACCTGCATGCAACCCTCCCCATTTTCTTTGTGGCGAGTATATCACGCGGGGATGCGGATTTCAAGTAGGCGTGCCATACATTGCGCCCTGCATCATCATAAATAATCTCAATGGGGGATACCGCACAAACCCCGCACCACCACCCCCACCGCGATCAATCCCGCCACAGCAGGCACAAAGGCAATGCTGCCCGGAGTCTGCCGCCGCGCGCCGTCCTCACCAATCGGCCTGCGCGCCGCTTCCGTCGAATATACCACCTGCAGGCGCGGCACATTGCGCTTTTTCAGTTCGTGCCGCATCACGCGCGCCAGCGGGCAGACGGAGGTCTCGAAAATATCGCAGACCGTAAACTTTGTCGGATCCAGCTTATTCCCACAACCCATGACGGAGATCAGGGGTATCTTCCCCGCAAAACAGCGCTCGGCCAGGGTCAGCTTGGCGTCTACCGTGTCCACCGCGTCGATCACATAGTCGTATACGGACAAATCCACTCCGTCCGCCGTCTTGCCAGTATAGAATATGGGATGGCAGTTGACAACCGCGTCCCCGCGTATGGACAAGATCCGCGCCCGCGCGGCGTCGGTCTTCAGCTGCCCCAAGCTGTCCATTGTGGCGAATAGCTGGCGGTTCAGGTTGCTCTCGCAGATCACATCGTTGTCAAAGAGGTCTAAGCTGCCCACACCCGCCCGCGCCAGGGCCTCCGCCGCGTGTCCGCCCACGCCGCCCAGCCCGAACACCGCGACCCGCGCGCGCAAAAGGCGCGAAATTCCTTCCGCGCCGATCAGCAACTCCGTCCGTGAAAACCGTTCCATCAATAGTTCAGCTGCCCGATATCCTCATAGAGATACCATGCGTTGTCCACCTGGAAAAAGGTGCATATGATTCTGTACGTTTCGCCGTCTAAGGTATAGGACACATCCAGCTCAATGATATTGGCGATGGTCAGATTGGGATAATGCTCGAGCACGGCAGCCCTTGTCTCCTTGTCCGGCGCGCGCTCCTGTATAATCTCATAGCTGCTGTCCGCGGGCAGGGCATAGACTTCCACGCTTTCCTCCATGGTATAGAGCGCGTCGGAAAGCGTAAGGCCGCTGTCTTCCCAAAAATCCTGATGATACAGGCTCAGCAGGAGCGGCGCGTCTCCGGTCTTCAACGCGGTGAAATAATCGTCCAACTGGCGCTTATAATCCTTCTTCTGCGCATAGGCGGCGTTCGCCTCCCCGCTGCGGTCGGGCCTGTCCGGGTCGTCGATCGAAACCGGCACGTCGCCCGGTCCGTCCGCGTTCCCCGGCATGCCGCGCTGCAAGGGGATCACGCCCGTGAGCAGCAGGATACAGAGGGCCAGCAGCAGAGCCGAGACGCAAGCCAGGACGATCAAAGCCGTTTTACTGATTTTCATGGAATACCTCCGCGTATTTTCGTATGTATATAGTATAGACGAAAACAGCGAGAAGGGCAAGAGCTTGACGCGGGGTCTTTGCATCTCATATAATTCAAGTTAAGAGTGAAGGGTTAAGAGTTATGGAAGAAATGTCTGCGGCATTTCAAAACAGAAAGAATCGCTTGCGATTCTTTCCGCAACTCTTAACCATTCACTCTTCACTCTTAACCACCCGGAGGGTTTATGCACATCCGCCGATCCACCCCCGCCGATCTGCCGGCGATTCATGCCATCTATGCCGACGCGCGAGCCTTTATGCGCGAGTGCGGCAACCCCACGCAGTGGCGGGACGACTATCCGCCCGCAGAATACATAACGCGCGACTGCGCGCCGCAGGGCCACGGCTATGTCTGCGAGGAAAACGGCCAAATCCTCGCCGCGTTCTATTATCTTATCGAGGAAGAACCGACCTACGCATATATAAACGGCGCGTGGCAAAACGACGCGCCCTATGGCGTGGTGCACCGCATCGCCGTCCGCCGCGATACAAAGGGCATCGGCACATACTGCCTGCAATGGGCGCTGGCGCAGTGCGGCAACCTGCGCATCGACACCCATAGGGACAACGCGCCCATGCTGGCGCTCCTGCGCAAGCTCGGCTTCGCCCATTGCGGCACCATCTGGGTGCGCGACGGCAAGGACGCGCGCGCCGCGTTTCAGAAAGAAGGCAAAATGCATCTGCATATCCGCCCCGAAACCCCTGCCGACCATTACGCCGTGGAAGCCCTGACCCGCGAAGCCTTTTGGGAATTCTGGGAGCCGAATCAGACGATCTGCAACGAGCACCTGCTGGTGCACCGCCTGCGCGTGGCGGCGGCCCTTGTACCGGAACTGAATTTCGTCGCGGAAGCGGACGGCGAAATCGTCGGGCATATCATCTATACGAGGAGCAGTGTCACGGACGACGCCGGGCAGGTGCATGAAACCCTGACTTTCGGCCCGCTCTCGGTCTTGCCGGGCTATCAAAACAGGGGGATAGGCCGCGCGCTGATGCGCCACAGTTTCGAAGCGGCCAAACAGCTCGGCCACAAAGCCGTCCTTATCTTCGGCAACCCGGACTTCTATCCCCGCGTCGGCTTCCGCCCCGCCAAAGAGTTCGGCATCGCGCTGTTCGACGGCCCCGGCCCCGATTCCTTTATGGCATATCCGCTCTGCGACGGGGCGCTCAACGACATACGCGGGCGACATAGCTACGATCCGGTCTATACCCAACTGACCGAGGAGGACACGTGCGCGTTCGACCAACGCTTCCCGCCCAAAGCCCCCTTCATGCCCACGCCCATCCGCATACTATTGGAGCAGTTGGAATCCGAAGCCGCCGCCGCCCTCGCAGGCATCGATTGTCCTTCCCTGCAAATGATGACCGCCTACAGCGAACGCGAAATCGCCGCGCTGCCGGGGATGAACGGGCAGGCTATAGAGATTATCCGGGCTGTTTTGCGAGGGTATGGGGTGAGATGGGGGTTGTAGGGGCGCGATACATCGCGCCCTGATGGAGCATATGAAACCCGGTGCAGGGCGTAGTGTATCCCTCGCCTGCCATACGCCGCATCAATACAATCTCTCTATTTCCGTTCCATCCGGTCGCATGCGGAATACGCCTTCTTCGTTAAAATAATACACCCAATCATCCGTGAAAACGCGCGCGGACAAATAGGAATCAGAGAGTTGTGCCTTGCCCGTACCGTCCGTAGATATGCGACACACCTCGGCTTGCCATGATATATAGTATACCCAGCCATCGACAATGCGGATTGGATTCATGTGATGGACTGCTATATTGTCCAGCAATTCGTGCGACGTGCCGTCCTTCTTTATTCGATGCAGGCCGCTGTCAGCTGTGGGAGTGGATTCCTCACAGACGCTATAATAAATCCAATCATCGCTCACCTGCAGTGCCACAACGAACCCATGCTCCAGACTCTCCAGACTGTACAGCAACTCACAATCCGAGCCGTCCGTTCTCATTTTGAACACACCGCGCGTACCACCAAAGTATATCCAATCACCATCTATATCTGCCGTGTTGGCGCTGAAGCATTGTTCGGTCAGTTTTTCGCAATCGGAACCATCCGTCCTTATTCGGGATAAATCACCAAGCATGAATCCGCCGTGCTCCAAAGGGTGATCTCTATTTTGAGCCATGTAATAAACCCATCCGTCCGCCACTTCGATCACAGAACCGCGAATACCTTCGCCCAATTTCTCGCGTTTACTGCCATTCGGTCGCATGCGATAGATATAATGCTGGTCGGTTTCGCTGGTATAAAACACCCAATCCTCTGTTGCGAGAAACGCGGTATGGCAGAGCCTGTCGCCTGTAATGCGCTGCCGCCGACTGCCGTCCAATCGCATGCGGAAAAGGGGCTGCCAAGGGTGCCAAAGATTATTATCCCCGTGCCTGAACCCGCTGAAATAAATCCAATCGCCAACCACCTGTATTCTCGTAACATCCGACGGCCTGACCCGCAGCATCGCGCCCCGCACAAGCAATATCGCGGCAACCAGCACCACCAGCACCGCAACCACCCAAATGACATTCTTAACCCAACGCTTCATAAATGACCCTCCCAAACCTGTCGAACATTTTGTCAATTGCCATAAATATTATACTCTCAATGCTGCATAAAAGCAGTATAGATCAAAAAAAGGGACGCCTCACGTCCCTGTGCAAGTTTGCATACATCAAAGCATAATACAAATCAACCCATTGCACCCATTATTGACAATGCGCTGCAAGGTGCTCTGCATGCGCTGCTGCACCTGTTCGTTCATGCCGACGACCTTGCCCTGCATGCCGTCGCAGACGAGATCATAGAGCGACTTGCCGAAGATATCCGTCTGTCAGATGGAGGAGGGGTCCTGCTCGAAGGAGTCGGTGAGGTGCTTGACGAGGGCTTAGCTGCTTGCTTTTCAACGTGGTGATTAAGCAGAAAGAGCAGCATCATACAAGGATCTATCCGTTAATGGCATCATAAAATGCATCTGGCATAAAATAATTACCTTGCTGGTCGGGGACAAATACTTCTCCGTTGTATATAGCAAAAAAATCGGCGGAAATTGCGTTGAATGCTCCATTTCCAATACTTGTAACACTGATAGGTATATCAACATTTGCCAGCCCTGTGCGGGCGAATGCTGATTCGCCAATGCTTGTTACGCTATCAGGTATCGTGATGCTCGTTAATTCTTTGCAGTCGAGAAACGCACGCTCTCCAATGGTCACCACGCCATCAGGTATTGTAATGTCCATCAACCTTTTGCAACCCTGAAACATGCAGTCATTTATCACAGCCACGTTATTAGGCATTGTAACGTTTCTCAACGACGTACAGAAGGCAAATACGGCATTACCAAACTCCACTACACTATCCGGTATATATACTTCTTTGATACTGGTGTTTCCCCAAAAGGCATTATTACCAATCTTCACTACTGGCTTTCCCTCAATCATCGCGGGTAGCTGCACCTTTCCGCCTGATCCTACATATTCTATAATCACGATACCGCAAACCGTATCATCGTAGATATATTTGAAGTCAGACCGAGAGTTGCTCTCCGTAATGTCGTTATACTGGAAGTCATTTGATAAGGAAGCGCCCATATTGCTTCCCTTGCTGCCGCAACTCATTGCTAAAACCAGCATTGCTAATAAAATCAAGCCAACTGCAAGCGTAAAATGGGTTTTCTTCATAAACCAAAACCTCCACGTTTTTCAAGTCAAAACGGAACCTGTTAATAGCCTATTTGCGCACTAAATATTCAGCGCGTCCGTCAATCCGGGCTATTTCTTCATCCGTAAGCTTAGTACCGCTAAGATACAACCTATTACCGATAATCTTGTAATAAAAAGTTTTCTCGTAATAACTTCCGGGACTAAATACAATCTTTCCATTTTCGCCGACTGCATAATTGTCAGTATTAAGACTCGAAGCTCCAGAGAAAGCATCACCATACAGGTTATCCGTATTACATGTTCCATCTTTGAAGAATTCAATTGTGCTCTTGCCGTTTGGAGTTTCCCAAGTTCCTACAATGCTGTTGCTACCTCCGCAACTGCAAGCAACAGAGGATAGTATTAGCATTAATACTAGCACAAAAATCAGTGTTTTTCGCATAATAAAGTTCTTCCCCATAAAGGCCTCCATTTGTATTTTATTTGTCAAATCGACGAACCTATAATACCTCAAATAGAATATACTGTCAAGCCTATTATACTTATAATTGATTTGAGGGATATGTACAATGAATGTATTATGTATTTGAACATAGAAAATCTCTTAAAGAAAAAGGGGAAGAGCAAGTATTGGTTAGTCCAAGAACTTGGAAGTAATTATACGGTTATTAATAATATGATCGACAATCAAACAACCGGAATTCGATTTGACACAATGGAAAAGCTTTGCAAGTTATTAGAATGCACTCCAAATGATTTGTTTATTATAGAAGAATAGTAGGGGCGCGATAAATCGCGCCATGCAACATCCTCCATATACCCCGCAAAGCCCATCACAACATAATACAAATTAACCCATTGCACCCATTGTTGACAATACGCTGCAAGGTGCTCTGCATGCGCTGCTGCACCTGCTCGTTCATGCCGACGACCTTGCCCTGCATGCCGTCGCAGACGAGATCATAGAGCGACTTGCCGAAGATATCCGTCTGCCAGATGGAGGAGGGGTCTTGCTCGAAGGAGTCGGTGAGGTGCTTGACGAGGGCTTCGCTCTGCTGTTCGCTGCCCACCAGCGGATTGATTTCGCTGTCTATATCCACGCGGATCAGGTGCAGCCCGCTGGCCTTGGCGTGAAGCTTGACGCCGAACTTGTTGCCCGCGCGTATAATTTCGGGGTCCAAGAGCTCCATCTCATCGAGTATGGGCGGCACGATGCCATAACCCGTCTGTTTGGCTTGCTGCAAGGCACCCGCAATCTGGTCGTATTCCTTTTTGGCCGCGACAAACTCCGAAACCGTCGCCATCAGCTGGTATTCATCCCCGATATCCGCGCCGCAGGCCTCGGAGAGCACCTGATAAAACAGGCCATCCTCCGGGCGTATGCGAATCTGCACGGTGCCGGTCCCGAGTGAAATTTCCTCGACCGTCGGCTTTTCAAACTGTTCCAGATTGGATAGCTCGGTAAGCACGGCGCCATAATCCTTCACGGTATGCAGATTCGGCGCCGTCGTGAGCACGGGCAGCAGCAGGCGCTGCATCAACGCGTGATCCGCGCCGAGCGCCCGCATAAAGGGCGGCAGTTGCAGCTCGATCAGCTTCAGCGGGAAGGCATACAATATCTCCGAGAGCAATTGAAGCAAATCCCGATCGCTCATGCGCAGGACGTCCATAGATACGGCGGTGACGCTGTGGCGTGCCGCCAGTTCCTCCGCCAAGTCCCGCGCGGCGTCGGCGTCGGGGTTGCGGCTGTTGACGACGACGATAAAGGGTTTGCCCGCAGTTCTTGCGGCGGCAATCGCCTTTTCCTCCGCCTCGATATAGCGCTCTCTCGGCAGCTCGGTGATGCTGCCGTCCGTCGTCATCACGATGCCGATCGTCGAGTGGTCGCGTATCACCTTGTCAGTGCCGATCTCCGCCGCCTGCTCGAAGGGGATATCCTCGGCAAACCAGGGCGTGCGCACCATGCGCGGCACATCCTCTTCCGCGCTCGCCAGCGCGCCGGGTATCATATAACCCACGCAATCTACCAGCCGCATCCGCGCGCGGGTGTGCTCATCCAACTGCACATCCGCCGCCTCAGCAGGCACAAACTTGGGTTGGGTCGTCATCACGCTGCGCCCGCTGCCGCTCTGGGGCAGCTCATCCACCACGCGGGTGCGGGTATGCTCATGCTGGATATTCGGGAGCATCAGCAGCTCCGAAAAGCGCTTGATAAAGGTGGATTTCCCCGTGCGCACCGGCCCCACGACCCCCAAATAGATGTCCCCGTCCGTGCGCTGCGCAATATCTTTATACAGGCCTGCTCTGTCCATCGTTTTTCCTCCGCGAAACATTTTTGTTCATGGAAATGTATGCACGGTCGTGCGCGGGTATGCGTGGAACGGGGGCGATAAAACGAGCCGGGAATTGTCCCCGGCTCATTTCGTTGGTGTATGAAATTATGCTTGCCGCTGACCCCTCTATTCCAGCATAGTCAGTCCCGCCAAATACCGCAGTATCATTGCGGCGTCCGCCGCGCCGATGGAATCACCATTCGTGACATGCGCATTCAGCAGGCCCTGTTCGCTGATATCCGTAAGCCCCGCCAAATAGCGCAGAACCAATGCGGCATCGGCGGCACTCACTTCGCCATCGCAGTTGGCGTCGCCGCGTTTCACGATGGATGCATCAATGATATACTCCTCATACCCTACATAGCTTGGATTCATTCCGTCCGCTACTGCGATAAACATCAATTCGGTATCCTGTGTTATTTCGATAGGTCCGGTGTAGAGCATCGTGCTCTCTGTTCCGTACTCGTCATTGAACGGGACAGTGCCGTCCACGGTGTAATATATCTGCGCATCGGGCGTGGAACAGGTCAGCGCAACCGTTCGCGGCGTTGCGTATACGCCGCCGGCGACCGATGCCACAACTGACTCGACACTGAATTCATACATCATGATCGGATAGACATCCATATCCTCGGTGACATAATCCACATAACTGCTCCAATAGGCAAACAACATTTCGCCCATCGGCGCTATCTCGACATTCGGCAGTTCCGCGTCGCTTCCGTGCTCCACAGACTGCTCGCTGATCAAGCTGCCGTCCCAATTCATGAAGTTTACAGTATATACTTCCAAATCATACTGTGCCGTCACCACCATATTCCGCGTCACAAATTCCACGGCTTCCCCGTTTTCGTCCGCCCAGCCGGAGAAAATTCTGCCGTTGTCACGCGTAACATCGGGCAAGGTCAGTGCGTCGCCGTGTTCAAAGGTCTTGATTTCAAGGAAGTAAGCATCCCAATCGATGAATACAACGCTGTACTGGTTTTTGATATACCGTGCTTTGAGTACCATATCCAACTGCACATTGGTCGCCGCCCTGTCCCAGCCTATAAACACATGCCCCTCTTTAACGGGCGCATCGGGCAGGCTTGCGCTGTCACCCCGCAATACCATTTGCTTCGCCAGCAGACTGCCGTCATCATCGACAAACAGAACTTCATAGACAGGGCGCGGCGCGTAGATCGTTTGCACGGTGCTCGGCGCCAATTGCCCCTCGACGGCGATTGCGACGAGGAAGTCACCCGTAATCTTAAACGGGTTGGGGTCGTTGCTGATGGGCTCCTGCCGAGGACGGAAGGTAAAGCTGTATTCGCCGTTCGGCCCCAAGGTCGTTTGGCTGATATACTGCAGCTGGTTTGCCGTCGGGTCGGTATTCGTCTCCTTATACACCATAATCGTCGCAATCAGGCCGCCAAACTCCGCAGGCATCGTGCCTTCAACCGTCCGCTCCGTGCCGAACAGGTCTTCACGGGATTGCTCGCTCAGATACACATGGAGGTCGGGCCGGTCACCGAGTGCGTGCGCGTCCGCCTTCACCCATGTATCGTCCCCCGTGCCGTAGATGGTGATGGATCCCGTCGATCCCGCTATCGGCAACTCCACATTCGTACGGTGATACTCCCACCTGCCCGGGAAGCCCAACAGGCTAATCAAGATTGGGTCGTGCACGGGGTAGAAATTACCGTCTACAAGACTTTGCACCATAAAGCGCTTATAATTATAGAAGGTTTGGGTTGACCTGTTATATTTATAGCGATAAACGGTTCGTGTTTCAATCTCCCTGTTGGCGTTCGGCGTTGGGGCGGTTGTCTGCCAAGCGGACCAATCGCTCCATTTTTCAAAGTAATATGTGTATACCTTATCGCGGTACTGATATTCGGTGTACCCCGGCGTAGCTACAACTGTGCGCGTCGGCGTTCCGAGACCACCGGCAGCTCCATCCGCAACAAACCAATTGGTGTTGCCAAAATATTGACCTGCGTAGCCCTTATACCAATTCATACCGCCCGCAGTCTTGTTGAATGCAAACTGATAATCTGACCAGGTTTCATTCAAATACGCGGTCTTCCCGGTTTGCTTCTCCGCATAGCTCTTAGTCGTCCAGCCATCGTTTGCGTTTGTACACCAAATGTAATAATGGTACTGAGTCTTATATGTTTCCGGAATCCATCTGGATTGTTTTTGCCGGTTTTGCGTTTCATTTGGATACGTCGCTCCTCCGGGATCTGTTTGGCTCCACGCAGACCAGGAACCCCATACCCAAGTTGTGTTGTACAATGTCCATCCACTCATAGAGCTTGACGAGCTTGTTGTGGTAGATTTGTCTTTGTATCTATATTCCTGTCGGCTCTCGGTGAAGTCCGCGTCGGCCGGCGGCAGATTGGTAGACCAGCCCGTCCACTCTTCGCCCAAGTCAATGGCAAAAGTTGCTTTCGCGGCAATCGAAGCGCCGGTATTGTCCGACACGCCGGAAATGTTCTCTGCAAGGATGCCTACCACCTCCACCTCGCATCTTGTCACAATGAACCCGTGCTCGCCGCCGGTATACGGCACAAAGACCGTTTCCAAAGTATCCCCGACAGCCGGGTTGGGTTGGGCGAATTTTTGGAAGGATTTGATTTCTACCGCAACCATTTTCTCGGGCAATCCGCTGAGCGCTTCGTCTGTCTTTAAGGATACGATGATTTTGCCCTTGGCGTTCAGTTCGGGATGCCCCTTAATCCGAACAACCACGTCGTATCCGATGATTTCCTCTTTTCCACCTATTGTTTGCTTCACCGCTGTGGCCGATTCCACGCTCACCGCCGAAAGGAAGTTCGGATTTTCCCAAGCGATCACCTGCTTGACTGTGATATTCGATTCAACCCGCAGATAACCGTGGTTATCCCAACCCGTAAAGGCATAACCGGCGGGAATATTCATGGGCGCGGGCGGCGTTGCCGCCTGCAAGGCCGTAACATATTGAATCGGGCCGTTGCGGTTGCCGTAGTGGTCTGTGAAGGTCACGCTGTATTGTTTAATGGTAAAGGTTGCCGTTTGGGAGCAGTTGCCCGTAATACTGTTCATATCCACCCAGCCGTCAAAGTCGTGGTGCAACTTGGTGGGCCGGTTGGGCACCGTCCTTGCAATGCTTCTGCCGTATTTCACGGTTCTGGCATCTACGATTTCTGCAGTGCAATAATTGCTGCAAGGCGCATCGCATAATACGGTGCAATTGTTATAATAGGTGGCCGTTACATCCGGGTGTACGGTGATGGTGTTGGACGCCGCCGCGGAACTCCATTTTGCCGCCGAATTGTTATACGCGCGCACGTCCACCCTGTATGTACCCGGATTCTCTATGGTGAAATTCGTCCCCACGTTGGATTTGCTGAAGCTTGCGTTGCTTGTGCAAACCAGGTCGATCTGATAGCCAACGGCATAGCCCGAAGCTTCCCCGTAACTGACCTTCACGCTGTCCCCTCTGCCGATGTTGTTACCCAGACCCGCGCCCAAGCCGACGTTCACGCCCGGGGCAAAGCTTACGCTTGGCGGTTGACCCGGGGGGGTGCATTCGTCGCAGGAGGGCAATGTTCTGTATGTGCTCAGGTATTGCCGCGCGCCGCAGGCGCAAGCCATATATTCGCGGTGCGGGTGGTTCGTGTCATAGCCGGATGTCCAGCTGCATGTGGGGTGGTTCACAATATTAACCGCACCCCACTGTTCATATGCATCGCTCCAGCTGATTGCGCTTCCTGCGGTTATCCTAAATCCATAATATCCGGCAGGAGGATTACTATATGTCGTGCTTGTTCCGGTTACCGTCCTGGTATTCGCATTGTTTAGACTGCTTATCACCCAGCTCGTGCCGTTCCACGATATTAGCTCAATTTTATATCTTGTAGCGTTGGGGACTGCGTCCCACGCAAGTGCGATTGGAGTATTGACATCACTCGAGAATACGGCTTTGGACAAATCTGATGCAAGATTGTTCCCTCGAAAATTCTTTGGCGTTCCAATGTTGATACTGCTTGCACCTTCACCTAATATATAAATGAATCCTTGAAAGTTGCTTCCATATGAACCAATCTTGAGAGAGCGAGTACGAAATCTTGCCCCTCCATAGGAAGATTCTGAAATGGTGATATAATCACCCTCAATTTTTTCTACTACAGCTACGTGCCCTGCAGAGCCACTGTTCCAGCAAACAATTGCACCCAAGCGTGGCTCCTGACCCCGCTTGTAACCATCACTAGTTCTTCCCCAAAAGGTGTTTGCATTGTTTTTGCTTAATGTTGGTTTTTTACCTGTAATTTCGTATGCTCTTCCCCAGGCATACCCAACGCAATTTGGTAAAACCGAATCGCCAGAAATGCGTATACACTCATTCAATCCGCCGTAACTTGTATGAATATAGTAGGTATTATTCGTTGCCGGATCCGTCAGGCGCGGCGTAAATATAGACGCATAGCTCGGTCGGTAATAACTTAGCCCCGTGTTTGTTTGTGAAGAAAGCTTGTGTTTGGCTACTTTGTTACTGCAGTTTCCATCCACAACAATCGGATCCGCCCCCGCCTCCACAACAATCGCCACGTGTGCGGGTGAATTCCAGCGCACAATATCGCCGGGCCTTAACTCACTCTTGGTTATTGGTGTCATGCCGGAGACAATGCCGCTTGCAGAAGCGGATGCATTCTTTGGGATAATACTGGTTGATACCCCCGCCTTATTGGCACACCACGCGATAAAGATTGCACACCATGCCGCCGATGTGTTAGAACCATAAAACCATTCATTGTAGATCGTTCTGTCTGTTGCTTCTTCTGTGTAGCCCACTTGTGAATCTGCAATTGCAGCAATATCCATAGCCTGATTTCCTGTTAGTGCCGGAATCTGATATGCTGCCGGGTAGGCATAGCTTACTGCTTGCGGCAATGTAAATGTTGCAAGCGCTAAACAGACGATTAGAACAAAACACAAAAACTTCCTCATGATAAAATTCCCTCCGCTGTATTCTTCGTAAATGTATACATTTACGAAGT
>WREI01000017.1 GCA_009779405.1 Clostridiales bacterium | reverse complement strand
CATACCCAAACGCTTTCGCCTATCTCCCCCGCGCCACACTGCTCTTTATCTCTCCCTTTTGGACTTCTCTCTTGCGCTCCTCACGCATTGTTCTTACTCCGGAATTCACTTTTGCGATTCACCATTCGTTCGTTTTTCACGTGGCAATTGACAAATGTTAAGGAGCAAGTTATAATCAGCAAGGTTGAAAAACATATGCCTCCTTAGCTCAGCCGGCTAGAGCAACTGACTCTTAATCAGGGTGTCTGCGGTTCGAGCCCGCAATGGTGTACCAGTTTTAGTAGGATAGTCGGACAAACCCTTATAAATAAAGGGCTTGTCCGATTTTTATTTTCAAGAATTTATCGCCGAAATTGCGAATCAGGGGATTTTTGAACCCCTGATTATTTTGCGTTTTTGGACTAATCAGCGGTTCATATTTTGCCCCGAAGCCAAATATATTTTTACATAGGGGGGCGTTTTTATGAAGAAAATGATGTCACTACATACCACGGCTAACCCGACTCTTAAGGAAGGATATTTGCGTTTTATTCAGCGAAAACGAGCCGCAAATCTATCGCCCGACACTTTGCAATTCTATGAGGATACCTATTCTATTTTCATTCATTATATTGGTGAGAATACGAAATGTAATTCTCTTTGTGAAGATACGGTTTTAGATTTTATTACCTATATGCGAGAACGAAATAAAGCGATTAGAGATACATCAATCAATACATATTTGCGCGGACTTCGCTCAATCCTCTATTTCTTTATGTCGGAAGGTTATACCCCTGAATTTAAGGTGAAAATGATTACAGCCGAAAAGCCGATAAAAGAAACATACACAAATGCAGAGCTTGAACGACTGCTCAAAAAGCCTAACATAAAAACCTGCTCTTTCTCGGAGTATCGTAATTGGGTTTTGGTTTGTTATCTTCTCGGCACAGGAAACAGAGCAAAAACATTGTGTAACCTAACAATTAGTGATATTGATTTTACCTCGCATGAAATAAAGCTTCGCGCTGTAAAGAACAATAAGCCCTATATAATTCCTTTGTCGCGAACACTTGAAAAGACACTTGCGGAATACATTGAGTTTCGCAAGGGCGGTAACAATGATTATCTTTTTTGTAACTCCTATGGTCAACAAATGTGCTATGATGCTTTGAAAACAGCGATCCACCGTTACAACAAAGCGCGCGGTGTGACAAAAACAAGTGTTCATCTGTTCCGCCATACCTTTGCAAAAAACTGGATTCTCAATAACGGGGATATTTTCCGTTTACAAAAGATTTTAGGACATCAGAGTATTGAGATAGTAAAAGAGTACGTTAATATGTTCGGGTCGGATTTACAACAAAACTTCGAGGTATTCAACCCGCTTGATAATATGGAGATTATGAAGCGCAATAACGGTACTATTCGCATGAAGGGGTAAGACCCATTCTTTTCCCCTCCCCCTCTCACGGCCCCCACGAGGCCATCAGGCGCAGCAAAACAGCATGTTTTTAGATTCGGGAAGCCCGAGGCACACAGGCAGCCGCCAACGCCGCGGGCGTTGCTTGCCCTTGATAATCGTTTGGCAAAATGATACGCTATAAAACAACGACGGCGAAACCCAAAAGCATGTTTTTGAGTTCTCTCGCCGTCGGCAACCATCCCAATCATTTTACCAAACGATTGTCAAGGGGCGGCGGGGAGTTTCGTATAACTCCGGCGCGCGCCCGATTGGAATCATCCCCATGCATTGTAATACGGCTCTTTTTCCACCCTGCAAAAGGTCGAATCTTCGCCCAGCGGGTTAATCAGCACAATATCATTCATAATCCCAAAATCGGCTTCGGGGATGATGGGCGCAAACTGCTCCGCCGCGCCCTCGTTTACGCTCATCGGCAGCGGGGCTTGATACCCCGCGCTTGCCATGCGTTTGATGTACAACCCACACATCGCGGATAAATACCGCTGTGTATCATAATCGCTTGCACCGAGTACCGCTTTGTAATCACAGTTGCCTAAAATCACATTGGCGTTGTCGCGCCCATATATCGCGCTTAATTGCGCGATATTCTGGATTACAAGGCATAATGTCACCTTACGGCTCCGCAAGGTTGCAAGGCCGTTTTGGATGGCGGGAATACGCCCTAAACGCGGGAATTCGTCAAGGAGAAAAAGTATAGGCGTGGTGTCGGTATACCTGCGCTGCTCGAAGTAGGATAGAAACTGATTGACGATAAGGGTTACAATTGGATTCCATTGCTCCAAAAGGTGTTCGGGGATTTGGATGTACACATCCGCGCCATTTTCCAAGTCGGCAGGGGTAATGATCTTGTTCCTCGACAATGCGTCAACCAAATCCTTATCTGCTGCTATGGTTACGATGTTTCGGCTTAACTCCGAAACTATACCCGACAGGGTTTTGTCCGCCATTCCAACAAAGTTATTGATATAATACCTCGTCTCTTTTGTATTGCTCTGCGCGATTTCCTCAATCAAGCTATTTTGCGGCAGCCTCTGTATGGCCTTGATAGTATCGATAAATGAAAGCCCCTCGTTGTAGAAGTGCAATATCGCGCCTGTTAAGAGATTCTGCGCACTCTCAACCCAAAATGGGTCTTTGATGTCGGGCGGCCTTGGTATAAGAGCCTGAGCGATTGCCTTAGCCTCCTGTGCGGCGTTACGGCTGTCTTTGAGGGTATAGTACGGGTCATAGCCATATGAACACGCTTGTAATGGATTGAAAATGTGTATGTCAGGGCGGTATGCTATTGTTCTGTCGTATAGCTCGCCCTTGATGTCGATTGCAAACACCCGCCCGCCCCATGCGCGCAGGGTGGGGATGGCGATGCAGGAGGTTTTGCCGCTGCCCGTGCCGCCGATTACAAGCACATGTCCGTCCATGTCTTGGGGCTTGCGAATACAGCGGCAGTCGTGTTTGCCGAAGAATACGCCGCTGCGGATGCTGCCTTGCAGCGCAAACGGCGCGGGCGGGTTCTTCGCGGCTCTCTCATAGGCTTGGTATTGCTCTGCGTCCTCTTTGATTTGGTGGTGGGTATACAGCATTCTGCCGCCCTTTATGCCGTAACCGGCCACTTTTGCGATGGTGCGGAGGATTCCTGTACCCATGTCCCAATAGCCATAGTCCGTCGCCATTTTCGCGCCCTCCTGTGAGTTGATACTCACTTATATGCGGACAGGCGCAATAATATTGCCATCTGTCACATATGATAGGCGACGGAAAGACTTTGTTTATTGTATGTCCTGTTTTCTCGGCTTTACGCTGTTCTAATTGATTATATACTTATCCCATTGTGTTTTCTTTATTTCATCAATTGTTGAAAATCTACTTAATCCGAATTTATTTCTTGTTCCATTGCAAAATGTTGCTGCATCTTGGGGAGTTGTAAATTCGACCTCACAATCATCGCAACAAAGATATACGATATTTGTTACATTTTCTGTATAGAAGCAAATTTCACCTTGACACGTATTGCATTTTCTCATTACAAATTTACTCATAATTTATCCTCCACTCCATACTTCCCGTCGGACGGAAAAGCCGTTATTATCTCGTTAGTATTTTCTTTGGTTATTATCGTTACATTATCATATTGTTTTCCTGGATTATGTTTTCCGCTTTCATATCCGGCATTTTCATACGGTATATTATAAATATCAGCTCCATTATTATTTACTGGCAATATATCACCGCTTTGCTCCCATGCCTCGCTAATAATCTGTCGATACTCTTTATCAGGGTTAAAAACTCCATGTTCTTCTTTGTTGGGATTATCAATAGTATGTGTAGATATATGTTCTTCACGTGTTTCTCCGCTCTTCGATAATAAATCCCAATTCAGACTTTCAACATCACGAACACCTACATTTTCCTTTCCCGATAAACAATCCATCGGTTCATCAATTATACCGCCTGTCAACTCTTCCTGTGCAGCTTCTTTTGTTACGGTAGGAGGTTCAACCGCTTCTATATCAAATTCTTCCGTCGCGCTAAATTCATCCTCAACCTCGCTTGTCTCTGGCTCACTCACAGGCTCGGGCGTTGTTGGTGTTTCCAACGGTTCAGGTGTTTCAAGAGGTTCAGGCAGTTCTGCCTTTTGTGGTAGTTCCGAATTTTCGGTTATCTCTGGCTCCTCAGCAAATTCAATTTCGTACCCGTACTTTGTCCCGCTGTCCATAATCTCTTGCTGCGATAAATCAAACTCCGCAACCATGTTATCTTTGACTTCCGCAGGAGTATTATCTACGAATCCTTCTTCGTTGACAATACCCAGTTCCTTCAAACGCGTCATTTCTTCGCCGGATATCTTGTCCAGCGTAGCCTCGGATTCAACACGTTCAACTTCTGTCTGCCCGGGGCGCATTGCATATTGGAACTCAGAAGAATACCCGCCAAACGAATTTCCGCCGCCCTCGACAGCAGCCTGTATTTCTTCGCTTGATTTCGGTTCAACAGGCTCCGTTGGTGTTTCCTTATCGCCTAATTTCTCCGGCGATTTCAACTCAAACTCGTTAGTTCTGCTCTTGGCGCGAAGTTCATCCCCGCTTAATTCTGGTTGTTCAAGCGACGTTTCCGCACTTTCAGCTATATCATTAATATCAAACATTTCTGACATACGCCGTTCCTAAACCTTGTTATACAAAATATCGCGCGATAATCTATACCGCATTTTGTTTATGCTATTATCACATTTATACATCAACAAATTCATAAAGACGGCATCCTTGATTTTTTTATCCGAAAATACGGCGTAATTATCTAAGCCATTGCAAACCCAAAGCGCCCATCTATAATTGGCATCGCGCATTTCATCCGTTATTTCCGAAGGGTCTTCAACTGTGTCTATCAGTTTGTTCTCAAGCATTCGAAACAAATCGTCACAGTTCATCAGCTTTGTTATCAGCACTTCAAACGCCCTTGCATCTTCTATTGCATCATCGTGATTCCTTGTTGCAAAAAAAGCAAAAATCAGATTTCGCATACTGCTTTTGACTGATTCAGATACATCAGATGAAGCAAGCATTTGCATAAACGATAGCTTATCGAAATTGTCATTTCTGCTTTGCTCTATCAGCAATGAAATCAGTTTCCCCAACAATTCCTTCTGCCTATCCCGACTATGCACGACAGCCTGACCTCCTTTGTGCGTTTCGCTATTCTTATCAATCTGCGCCAAAACAGCTTCTTCCCAGTTATTTTGAAACACCGCTGCTATGCCTACATTCAAGCGGCTTAATTCGGTGATTTGCTCACCGTTCAACCCGATAGAACGCCCTGCCAATTCGCAGTCGGTAAGTTCAGGCAAGCGCATGATTATCTTTGTGTTAGTATTTTTGATAGCTGAAACATCTACCGAGGTCGGGGATTGGTCTGCTATAATAAACCCTTCGCCATATGTCCGCATTTCCGCAATTGCATTGCTTATCATCTCCACAGACTTCCCCTGTATATTCGCCAATCCCTGATTCTGCGCTGTGGTAGTGCGCTTTAATATGTTGTGGGCTTCCTCTAATATGGTTATATGCTGTAATTCTGCGTTCGGCGTCTTTCCCTCGGCAATCGCTTGCCTGTACTCGCTGAGTTTCAGTATCAGGATACCCATCAACAAACCCTTAGTTTCTGAGGAACCTATACGGCTAATGTCAACAATAACATTCTCATCAAACAATACCTCATCGGGTATGCCCTCATCTGTGAAGATTTGCCCCAATAGGCCGTTTGTAAGCGATTCTACGCGCGTTACCAACGCGCCTATATAGTTCTCCTTAACCACGGCGGAGTAGGCGGATTCAGCCAATAAAACGGGCATGATTTCTGCAACATCCTTGCAAGTCGGAAATTTTCCGTTACCTCGGTCAATATGGATAGAGTGATTCAGATCCCATCCGTGGCGTATGTATGCCCGCTCAAACGCTTTTTTCAAGAATGCAGGCATCGCAGCTTCTAACGGCCAACACGCGCTGAATATCTCAATAAGCCTGTCCAAATGCTCTAACACGTGTATATTTTCGTGAAATGTGAAGGGGTTAAGACGCAACATTTCATTGAATTTCGGGTTAGTTGTAAATATGCGAATGTCCGGCATATTACCGAACTCGGATTTATACTCCCCCTTTACAGGCTCAATAATAAGAAATTTGACCTTTTGCTCGCTTGCTATAACTTCGTCTATTATTTTGTATATCGTTGTAGACTTGCCCGACCCTGTGGAACCCGCTATAAAACAATGGGAAGCCAAACTGTTGAGATTAAGCTTTACGCGGCTATTAGTGAAACTTTCCCCCATATGATAAATGGCACCGATATCAATAGCTTTATCACCCTTGTAACCCCCTTTCGTATGTACATTACGCCCAAATTCGGCAGACTTAACTGCTGTGAACCCGTTGACTGATTTTTGCGGCAATCCCATCAACAGCGGCAATTCAAGACCGCTAATCATGCTTGCGGAGGAAACTTCTTGTTTGTCATAGCCCAAATTTATTTGTGAGGGCCTATAAACAAATCTAGGATGTAACCCATGCCTAAGCCATGTCAATACCCTTAGGTTTTTATCTTTTATTGACTGCGTTTTTCCACTCCAAAGGTTTACGAATGAGTTATCCACGCTTGTCTTTTCACCCGCGACTAACGCTTTATATGTATTAGCAGCAACAAGAGATACTTCTTCACGGCTGGAAATGAAATAACATGCACTTTCCCATAAGCCATATGCTTCACAGTTTTTGATACGCTCCAACTGCTCATCTATTTTCTTCATCAGTTCTTGCACAGGCTTATTCTGATGAGTTACGCCAATCGTTTTTGTTGACCCGCTTGTTACGCAGAGCGCAATAGAATCAGTAGTACTATTGGTTATCGTTTTACCCTCTGCGGTCGTTTTGCCTGTGTTTTCTGCTATTGTCTCTGTTTCGGTTTTTGTTGCAGTCTCGGTTGCCGTCTCCGTTGTGGTCTTTGTTGCAGTCTCTGTTAAGCTTTTTGTTGTGCTGCTTCCTGAAGAATCATTACTACCAAATCCAAAGAAATTCATACTGCTTCCATACGAATTATTTGTTCCTTGCGTATTGCCATGAGCTTGACTATACGCCTCACCATATGCCCCACCACGCGCATTGCCGTAAGCTTGGCTTTTCGCGTGACTAGAAGAGCGGCCATATGCGTGACTAACACTATTATTCACCGCTTCGGAAAAGCTTTTTCCATCCGTTTTTGTTTTAGCTGTGCTATCATTCTCTGCATAAGTTAAGTTAAATTGCGCATACATTGACAAGGTTGCATACATTTCTTCATAAGCGCGTTTTTTATCCTCTAAATCTCGCTTTGAAAGCGGTGCAGATATGAAAATAGCTGTATACTCTTCGCCCGCCATTGTGTCTATAAACTTTTCAAGTCCTTGCACAAAATGTTCTTTCTCATCGTCGCGTTGGCTTGGTACAATAAAAACAGAAGATATAGATAATCTTGCGTATTTTTCTGGCAATTGCTTTTTAAGCAATTTTTCAACTTGCATTGCCTCTTTTTCTTCAACTTCAACCCCAGGGAAATTTCCTTTGAGGCTTCTTTTCAATATTTCGTTGGCAACCATCGGTTGTTCGGCATCTCTTGTACCTAAGTAAAAATTGATTCCATTTGCATCGCTGCAAATTATCAGCAGGGCAATGCTTCCGAGGTTATATAATGCACTGTAAACACTCACCAATTTGTCGTTGATATTCTCGCTTTCGTTATAAACAATCTTGTTAATTCGGAACAACGACAAGCACGAATAAGATTTTTCGTGTTCCGTTTCGTCAAAATCAAGGGGTTCACATGAGGATATATCAATCAAATACTTTCGATTGACAAAGTCATCTACAACCTGAATTCCGCTGTTTATCCTATTGATTTCATTTTGACTTATGGGAGTTAGTTTTTGATTGCTCATATTTTTACGCTTACCTTATGAATTAGTATAATGAAGACAAACAGCTGTCGCGCGAAATCACGAGAATAAGCAAAGCCAAAAGTATAACCATACCACTTAGAACCATTAATGCTTTGCCGAAACTCACAACATTATCGTTGTTATGGGGAGAATAGTAAGATAAATCATTTTCGTAATGCAAATTAATCAATCCTAGTAAAAACATTACTATACCCACAACAAGAAGTATAGGCCAACTTCCGAGTGCTGACATAATGGCCATTGATATGAAGATAGAGATTAGGAATAATAAAAGCAGGATGAATGATATAATTTTCGTTGTTTTCACTCTTTTTTTTGCCTGCTCTATAATCCATTTATGATGCTCTATCGCCCTTTGCTCTTGACGAGCTTTTTCTTTTTCAGCTTGTACCCGTTTCTCCTCTTCCGCATTTATTTCTTGTATCCGTTTTGCCTCTTCTGTTTTTTTCGCTCTCTCCTGTTTTTTCCACTTCACCTCGTCTGCTTCCGCCTGTATTCTTCTTATCTCTTGTATCCGTTTCTCTTCTTCTGCTTTTATCGCCTGTATCCATTTTGCCTCTTCCTGCTGTTTGCGAGCCTTCGCCTTTTGGGATTCCTCGTTCATTATGTATTGCATGTGATTACTATGACATTCTGTATCTCTTAAGTAGCAACGCGCCTTGTTCAACTCGGACTGGACTACATCTGAATTAATATTCCACGCTAAATCAAGCTTCTCTTTTGCGAATTTCTCTTTCTCTTGGACAGCTTTCAATGTGGTTTCAAAATCTGGTGTTTCGAAATCATCTTTTATTAGTTCCAATAAAAGAATGAAAGAGCGATTCATATCAGCAATGGTGCTGTTAATCTCTAATATGTATTCTTTTCCTGATTTTACAGCTTTCTCTACCGCTTGTTTCGCTGTATCTGTATTTGCTATCGCAGTATTAACCTCTTCTATGCAGAGATTTATTTTTTCTTCGAGGACTCTTTTGTCCTCATTGGAATAATCTGAATTGCTTTCGTAAAACGCCCTTAATGCAGCCTGTGTGCTAATTATCGCGCTTTTACTTACATTTGCCGCATCTTGCACATACTGTCCAACTAAAACTTGTGCTTCGGAAAGGATTCCGTCTTGCTTGTCCGCTTCATTTTTAACCACAAGGATTTTCTTTTTTGTAATATCGATTGATTTTAGGGTATCTGCTTTTTGTTTATTACGTTTATCAATATCCTTTTGAGAATCAATCGAAAAAGCAAATCCATTCGCATTACATACCGATATCAATATCTCCTCCGCTAAGATTGGGTTCGCAAGCAAATCTACTAATAAATCAATATACTTTGTGCACCTTTCTCCCGAAAGTCTGCCCTCCGAGAGATTTGCAATCCGCTTAGCATCGTCCAAAATTGCCTTGCATTTTTCGAATTCAAGACACTTATCATATTCTTCACGCTTCTCCTTTGTTATAAAGTGCCTCTCACATAAACCACATAACTCTCTTACCTCTGCACTCTTCTTGTCATGTTTTCCTTGCAAGGGTTTCTCCTTCTCACTTGCAAGTTGACGCAAACCATCATGCCGGAATTTGCCTTGTGTTACTCCCAAAAAATCATACAGGGAGTCAAACCCCTTGAATGCAAGCTTTCTCTTGCACTCCTCGTAATCAGTCATTCCCTCTGGTTCTTGGGCGTAATATTTCTGATAAAGCTCATTGTAGTCCATTCAAATTCCTCACGCGCAACAACAAACAGCTACCTTTCGTATTGCGTTATTTAGATAGTTAAAATGCCGTTGGGCATTAAGGAAAACAGGGTTATTTTATTAGAGGACTACTATCAAGAGGTATACTTCGTGACATATGTCCTCTATTGACTTTAAAGTGGGGATTGGGGTACAAATTTGATAGGTTTCGACAAATATTTTGAAAAAAGCGTTGACATTTCACTCGATTTGTGGTAAATTGTATGTAAATAGCGAACTGTCACGAAGTATACTTCGTGACAGTTCATTTCTTTTTGCTTTTTATCAATCGGTATTCGCGCAAACGACGGTAAAATGTTGATTCGCTGATT
Source organism: Clostridiales bacterium (assembly GCA_009779405.1). Lineage (GTDB taxonomy): Bacteria > Bacillota > Clostridia > Christensenellales > CAG-138 > WRCT01. The sequence goes on along the minus strand of WREI01000017.1, from coordinate 27,024 downwards.
TGGCATTTTTCGAGGATTTCGGGGAGTAAAAGCTCGCTTTTCTCCCACTTTTTCACTAACTCCCCAAAGTTCTCGGGTAATTGTTTCGTCGGGCCGCCAAACTGTACGCCGCGCTTTTTCGCCGCCGCTATGCCCTCGGCTTGGCGTTTTCGTATGCTTTCACGCTCATTTTGTGCGATATATGCGAAGAACTGCAATACTAAATCGGCGATAAATGTGCCAAGCAGACTCTTTTCGCGGCGTGTATCAAGTAAATCCATATCTAACACCACAATATCGATGCCCTTTTCCCTTGTGAGTATGCGCCATTGATTTTGCACTTCTTCGTAATTGCGGCCCAGTCGGTCAATGCTTTTGATATACAGCAAATCGCCGTTTTTCAGCTTTTTCACAAGCTTTTTGTATGCCGTCCGCTCAAAATCCTTTCCGCTTTGCTTATCTACAAACAAATTGTTATTCGGGATGTGCGCCATTGCATCCAGCTGCCTATCCTCGTTTTGGTCTGTACTTGATACACGTATATAACCATATGTGTTCATGGAAATACCCCCTTCTTAGAATAGATTTATTCTACATGAAGGGAGGAAATGCGGTTTTCTTGCCTTATAGAATCCACTCCAAAGGGGAAAGCTATGGCGAGAGGAGATGATTTATATGGCAGTAGCACATAAAACAACAATTGCGTTCTCGTTAGTCTCCATCCCCATTTCTCTTTATACCGCCGTTCAAGATAATGATATTAGCTTCAATCAGCTGCACAAGGCGGATAACTCCCGTGTACGGTATAAAAAGGTGTGCGGACATTGCGGTAAGGAAATGGCGGCAGGGGATATTGTGAAGGGGTATGAGTATGATAAAGACAAATATGTTACCATAACAGATGAGGATATAGAAAACATCAAAACCCCAAAAGAAAAGGCTATACAAATCCTTCATTTTGCGCAACTAAATCAAATCAGCCCCGTTTACTATGATAAATCCTATCAAGTTATACCCGAAGCAGGGGGCGAAAAGGCGTTTGAACTGCTGCGCTCGGCACTGATGGCAGAGCAGAAAATTGCTATCGGCAAGACCGTGATGGGCACAAAAGACACGCTGCTTGCAATTATACCGCGCGAAGAGGGTATGTTGATTCAAACTATGTTTTTCGAGGATGAGATAAAAGAACTTCCGAAAACATATACCAAACCCGAAGTGTCAGAACAGGAAATGGCAATGGCAACAACGCTTATCGCGTCTATGGATACACCCTTTGCGCCTGATGAATATCAAGACGAGTATCAGAAAAAGCTTCGCGCTTTGGTTGCTGATAAGATAGCAGGCAAGGAGATTGTTTCCCCGAAGAATGAACCAGATAATATCATCAACCTTATGGACGCGCTTGCTGCGAGTATTGAGAAGAATAAAAAGGGTGAATCGGCAAACACAAAACGCCCGCCGCGCAAGAAAAAAGCTACGGCGTGAACGACCCCTTTATAGGAAAAACCTTAAAGCCTATGCTTATTGGGGAAACGGGCAAGGCTTTTGATGATGAAAACTATATTTATGAACTAAAGCTTGACGGCATACGCTGTCTTGCGTATTTAGGAGACGGTGTAACGGAACTTATAAACAAACGCGATTTGCGTGTTTCGCGTATCTATCCCGAACTATCACAGATTCATAAACAGGTAAAAGGCCGCTGTGTTTTGGATGGTGAAGTCTTTGTAATGAAAGACGGCAAGCCTTATTTCGCAGAAGTACAGCGCAGGGCCTTGATGTCCGACCCTTTCAAAATCTCAATTGCAGCGCAAGCTTTGCCTGTTAGTTTTACCGCTTTTGATATTCTCTACAAAGATGGCGAAGAGCTTACAAGCCTGCCTTTGATGAAAAGGAAAGAGATATTGCTCGAAACCGTCAAAGAAAATGAACGGCTTTCTATCTCACGTTTCATTGAAAAAGAGGGTGTAACTCTCTATCAACTCACCGAGGCGCAAGGGTTAGAGGGAATTGTCGCAAAGCGCAAGGACAGCAGATATTATTGCGATAAGCGTATAAAAGACTGGATAAAAATCAAGAATCTTATGGACGATGATTTTGTTATTTGCGGCTATATCATAAAAGAGCAGGAAAACAGGAACGTCACGAGTATTATTCTGGGGGCATACAACCGTGAAGGGCAATTGATACCCCAAGGACATGTCACCATGGGACTTTCAAATGATGAGTTTCGTATTATCTCCAAGCATAAGACAATACCGCATTCCCCTTTTGATACAGCAGATGAAAACGCTGTTTACATCGAGCCTACCCTTGTTTGCACCGTAAAATATATGGAGCGCACAAGCAAAGGCGGTCTGCGCCAGCCCATTTACAAGGGGCTGCGTTATGATAAAGCGGCGCGGGAATGTGTGTATAGCGGTTAATCTACCGTTCCCGTTCCCGTCCTCGCCCTAACTCCCGCGCGCGTTCGCGCTCACGCTGCATAACAAGTCGCCGCTGCTGTTCCGGCGTGGTGGCTTCCAATATGGCGCGGAAGTTCTTTTCGGTGACTATATCAAGAAAGCGCTCGCTTTGTATACGTGCTAACCGTTCGCGGATTGGTTCGCGCTGCGGCTCCATTTGCTTCAATAGCGCTTGTATTTTATCTTTATCCCCGCTAATATCGGCAAGCAACTTTTCCCGCTGATATTCAAGCAAAACCGCCTTTTTCTCTGTCGACAGCTGCGCAATGCGCTTTTTATCTTCTGTTGTTTGCTCCTCTAACACAGTTATCTCCTTGTCCAAAGCAATATATCTTTCTTTCAACCCATGCATATGCCTCGCGATAGAATCGGGGGATATTCTCGCTATGGATTCCGGCGTTTTCTCTACGATAGTTTCAGGAGTTTCATACAAATGTCTTGCGATAGATTCAGCAATCTTGCCTTTCTCATGCTCTATATTCCGTGCTTTACTTTCCTCGCGCTCCCTATTACGCCGCTTGATTTCCTCGTTTGTCTTCGCCCGTTCGGGATTCCGTCCCTCGTGTATCGTTGGCTCCCTATCAATCCCCTGCGCCTCCAATGTGCGGTGGTCGATGCGCTCATCCAGTCCCTTGGCCGCAAGCCGCTCATTACATACCCTCGCCCAATCCTCCCGCCATTCCACAAGACGTTCAACTTTATCCCAATCGCGGTTCTTCTTGCCAAATCCCTCATTTGTTACCTCTCTGGTGGTTAATAGTATATGCGAATGCGGATTACCGTCGTTTTTATCGTGTATAGCAAAATCGGCACACATGCCTTTGTCTACAAAGTTTCTCTTGATATATTCGCGCAATAACTCTATCTGTTCCTGCAAATCAAACTCAACAGGCAAAGCCATTTCAATCTCTCGCGCCGTTCGTGCATCCTTGCGCTTTTCCGATAACTCCACAGTATTCCAAAGAGTAGAGCGGTCATTATACTCTCGCGGGGCACCTTCCGGCAAGATAATCTCTTTATGGGCAATGCCCCTTTTTCGCCTGTAATCATGTTTTATACCCTTGCGGTATGCGGACAACTCATCCCCGCTACGATATGCGGCAGCTTCAAGAGCCGTATGCTTTTCCCCTGTGCGGTATGCAGCGGCGGCGACCACTGAGCGGCCACTGCCACGGCTTATCGTCTTCACATGCAGATGATATATTGCCATAACTCGCGCTCACCTCATGGCATTGTATGCCGTAGGTGCTCGTCATGGTGCGCACCATTGCGAAGCAATGTGTAAGTGCGCACTTCTACGGTTTTGGTGTGGGTGGTCTTGGGTGAGGGGGCGGCGCGTTGTGCCGCTCACTCACCCGAGGCTGCCCGCGCCGAAGCCGTGCACCCAACGAGGGCGCGCAGATGAAGGGCGATCGGGCGGAGCGAAGCGACAACCGCTTGCCCGATTCTGCTGTGCCTGAGGCGGGCGCTGGGGGGAAATGATAGAGAGATTGAAGAAGTACAGAGATTGCATTTGACAAAATAGACAAATTGAGATACAATACCAATGGTCACCGGGGCAGATTCGCAAATAATCAGCGGTTCAGCCTTGGAAATGAAAAAAGGCACCCCCGAAAAACGTCCTATTTTAGGGAAAAATCAAGGGTCTGTCCGAAAAACATACGCCTCCTTAGCTCAGCCGGCTAGAGCACCTGACTCTTAATCAGGGTGTCCAGGGTTCGAATCCCTGAGGGGGTACCACGTCGTCGCGGACTACACTTAGTTCACGGCGACTTTTCTTTGAAAAGTCGCCGCTCACCCGTTCTGTCGCTTTTCCTTTTCGCAAAAGGTCTCGCTCACGTCGCCTGTTCGCCGTTCCACCCCAAAAGGCTGCGCTTTTCGGGGACCCCGGGCAAGCGCGCTCATAACGGCTTTGGTTCGCTAACAACCTTTTGCGAGATTTCGCCGTCTGTGGACGGCGGGTTGTCCTGTTGCATTCCTTCAGTTTTTATTTTTTCGAGCTGCAACCGATACCGCAATTCCGGCGCCCCGTTCAGCCCGCTGTCCTTTGCCGCGCCGTCGGGCGTGAAGCCTTGCTTTTCATAGAAGCGGCGGGCGCGGGGGTTGTCCGTGAGGACCCAGAGGAAGACTTCCTTGTGTCCGGCGGCGGAGAGGGCCGCGAGGGCGGTATCCAAGAGTTTTTTGCCGACGCCCAGACCCCAGAGCCGTTCAATGACGTAGAGGGAGACGATTTCGCCCGCGTCCGGCAAATCCTCTTCGCGGCTCTTGCCATAACCCACTAAACCGACGGGCAAAGAGCCGCGCAGGGCGATATGGGGCGTCGTCGCGGAACTGCTGAGCAGGCGCGCGAATTTCTGCTCCAAGCGCGCGCGGTTTGTATAGGTCTCCAGCAATGCGGGCGGCAGGAGCCCTGCATAGGCGGACTGCCAGGAGGAAGCGAGGATATCCGCCAGCGCGGCGGCGTCCGCGGGAACAGCCGGGCGCAGGGAGAGGGCGGCCGGGCGCAGGGTCATCACGGCCGCGCAATGCGACAATGCCTGAAAGCCCACTTCCAAATCCACCGGGATCCACGGACGTATGCTTTCATAGACAAGATAGTGCTCCGTTTCGTCCCAATCCCCCGTCGCTTCGCGGCAGCGATTCAGCGCGTCATTTGTGGGAAACATAATGTCTCCCGCAAGCAACATCCCGTTTTCCGTGAGATTTTTGTGCAGGATATGGCGAACCAATTGCAGTTTTTCCGCGTCTGTGAGGTGATGCGAGGAATAGGTGGATATCACGCAATCGAAGCGTTCCTGTTCGATTTCGGGAGGGAACCCGTTCCGTATATCATGCAGGAAAAACCGGGCGCTCGGCATCTTGCTCTTTGCGACAGCGATCATGTTTTCGGAAAAATCCACGCCCGTGATTTCGATGCCCGCATCATATAATACCTTTGTGAGTCTTCCCGTGCCACAGCCGAGATCCAAAACGCGTCGAGGCCTCAGGGCGAGAGCGCGGGAGAGGATCTTCGCGTGCACTGCGCGATAGCCCGCGAAGGGATAGTCGCCCGCTTCATCGCAGGCGATTACATCCGCATCATAGGAGATGGCCCAGTCTTCAAATGTCTTGGAATCTGTCCCGGATGGCATTGAGTATTTCCTCCGTATTCGCGATTTTGCGCAGGGTTCCGGTGTATAGGGGGGCGAGGTCCCGTGTGACCGTCCCCTCCCGCAGTGTGAGTAGGGTTGCGCACTCCACGCGCTCCGCAAAGGCGACCAAATCGGGGCTATCGTCCAATTGGCCGCGTTTTTTTAACGCGCCCGTCCACGCGAAAATCGTGGCGACGGGGTTTGTGGAGGTCTCCTCCCCCGCCAGATGGCGATAGTAGTGCCGCGTCACCGTGCCGTGGGCGGCCTCATATTCAAACTTGCCGTCGGGCGACGCGAGCACGCTCGTCATCATCGCGAGACTGCCGAAGGCGGCGGAGATCATATCGCTCATCACATCGCCGTCATAATTTTTACAGGCCCAAATGAAGCCGCCGCGGCTTCGGACCACGCGGGCCACCGCGTCGTCGATCAGGGTGTAGAAATACCCGACGCCCGCGGCTTCAAACACATCCTTATATTCCGCATCGAAAATCTCCTGAAAGATCAGTTTGAAGGTCTGATCGTATTGCTTGGAGATCGTATCCTTGGCCGAAAACCACAGATCCTGCCCGATTTCCAGCGCGTAGGCAAAGCAGGCCTTTGCAAAAGACCGTATAGAGCTGTCCTTGTTGTACATGCCCTGCAATACACCCGGGCATTCAAAATCATAAATGGTTTGCCGGAAACTCTCGCCGTTTTCGCCTGTGAACAGCAGCTCCGCCCTGCCAGGCGTGGGTACGCGGTATTCCGCCGCGCGGTACACATCGCCATAGGCGTGGCGCGCCACGGTGATGGGCGCTTCCCAACCGCGCACGGCGGGTTGAATCTCGGGGATGCAGACGGGCGTGCGGAACACCGTGCCGTCCAACGCGGCGCGTATGGTCGCGTTCGGGCTCTTCCACATCTCTTTCAGCCCGTATTCTTCCACGCGCTGGCGGTTGGGCGTGATCGTGGCGCACTTAACGCCCACGCCTAATCGCTTGATGGCGGCAGCGGCGGCGTGCGTCACGGCGTCGTTTGTACGGTCGCGCTCGGGCAGGCCCAGATCATAATATTCCGTCCGCAGTTCTACGAAGGGGCAGATCAGCTTTTCCTTGATCATCGCCCACAAGATGCGGGTCATTTCATCGCCGTCCATCTCCACTATGGGGGTCTTCATCTGAATCTTATGCATGCATTTCTTCCTTTTCTTTATAGTAATTCATCAGGCAGCCCGTGAGGAGCAATGCCCGCTCTTGCGCTGTTGTGTCTTCTAAATAGAGCTTTATGGGCGTGCTTGCCCCGTTTTCATGCAAAATCACCGCTTCAAAGGCTTCACTGCTCGCCGCAAGCTGTCTGCGCAGGTTTTGTATGAATATACAGTCCCCCTCATCCGCATCAAAGCCACCGCGCACGGTCAGGGGAAGTATCCCCCAATTTACGCAGTTGCTGCGATAGCGCTTGGTGGCGAACTCCCGGCAGATATTCGCCGCGCCGCCCAGCACACGCTGGCAGCTGGCCGCCTGCTCCCGCGCGGAGCCGTCGCCCGGCTTGTTCGCGAAAATGCAGGAATAATAGCCCGTGGTCTCGGGGTCGGCGTCCACCCTTGCCAGCAGCGCGCGCAATTCCGGCGTCGGCTTCCCCGCCCGCCGCGCCGTTTCCGCCGCCCGCACCGCCTTGCTCTGTGGCACATAATCGGGCGCGCGACGCGAGAGGGCAAATTGCGAGAGCCGCTCAGGGTTACTGCGATAGGAGGAGATCTCGCCCGAGGGGATCAGCTCGTCGGTCGTTGTCACGGGATCGCGCAGCACGGCGCAAAGGCGCAGGAGCATATGTTCGGGCAGGGGCGGGAAGCGGGGCCAGTCGGCGATATTCGAACCCATCACCAGTTCGGTTTCGGGGATGGGTTTGCCATAACCGTCATATACGCGCTTGTCATACGCGCTTGCGTCGAAGTGCTCGGGGGAGGGCGTATAGTCGTAGTCCACGGTATCCGCCGGAGTGATGCGCCCGCCGTTGCGCGCCGTGGCGGCAATGCTCCGCGCGTCCATCAGCGCGACGAAGGAGAGCTGGCCCTCGTTCGGCTTGCTGCCCTCGCGGTTGGGGAAATTGCGCGTGCTGTGGCGCAGGGAGAGGGCATTTGCCGCGGGTACATCGCCCGCGCCGAAGCAGGGGCCGCAGAACGCGGGCTTGATCACCGCGCCCTCGCGCAAGAGCGTCTGTCCCGCGCCGGCCTGCGAGAGCGCCAGCGCGGCGGGCAGGCTCTGGGGGTATACGGACAGGGAAAATCCGCTGTCTGTGCGCCCCCCCGCCGCCAATATGGCCGCCGCTTCCGCCAGGTTTTCAAAGCTTCCGCCCGCGCAGCCCGCGATAATGCCCTGTTCGGCATACACGCCGCCGTCGCGGATTTTGTCCATAAGCCGCGCTTTGCAGTTCGGGAACAGTTTTTTTGATTCCTCCTCCACGCCCGCCAACAGCGCCGCCGCGTTGGCAAGAAATTCGCGGATCGTATGGGCATTGGAGGGATGGAAGGGCAGGGCGATCATGGGTTCTATCGCCGATAAATCCAGTTCACAGTGGCCGTCATAATATGCACAGGCCTGCGCTTGCAATGGTTTATACGCATCCTCGCGCCCGCGCGCGGCATACCAGGCGCGCACCGTCTCGTCCGTCTCCCAAATGGAGGAAAGGCAGGTGCTCTCCGTCGTCATTACGTCGATGGCGTTGCGGAAATCGACGGAGAGGTTTTGTATGCCCGTTCCCCGAAACTCCAAAATCTTGTTTTTCGCGCGCCCCTCGGGGAACAAAGTTTTTATCAGCGCCAGCGCCACGTCCTGCGGACCCACACCCCGGCGGGGGGCGCCCGTCACATGCACCAGAATCACTTGCGGCGCGGCCGGGTCATAGCCCTTTTGCAGCAGCTGCTTCACCAATTCCGGCCCGCCCTCGCCTATGCCCATGCAGCCCAGCGCGCCATAGCGCGTATGGCTGTCGCTGCCCAGGATCATCCCTCCGCAGGTGGCCAGGCGTTCGCGGGCATAGGCGTGGATCACCGCGAGGTTGGCGGGGACAAAGATGCCGCCATACTTCTTCGCGGCAGAGAGCCCGAAGGCATGGTCATCGGCGTTGATGGTGCCGCCCACGGCGCAAAGGCTGTTGTGGCAGTTGGTCAGCACATAGGGGACGGGGAATTCGGTCATTCCGCTGGCCCGTGCGGTCTGGATAATGCCGACATAGGTGATATCGTGTGAAATCAGCGCGTCAAAGCGCAGGCAGAGGGCGTCCGCGCCTTCGGCCATATTGTGCGCCGCCAGTATGCCGTGGGCGATGGTGTTCTTGCGCGCTTCGTCGCGGCATAGCGGGGCGGCGGGTTGCGGCCTGCCGTTGTGGTAGTAAATACCGTTGTTTGAATAGAACATACTCATGCCTGTATCATACCAAAAAACCGCGCGCTTTTCCACTTTCACTTTTCATTGCTGTGGAGTATAATATTGCGTTGAAACAGAGGGGAGTTGCAGTATCATGGGCGCAAAACCACACGGAATCATCATTTTCGGCGCATCCGGGGCGGGTACGACGACTCTGGGCCGCGAATTGGCCCGGGCGCTGGATTTTTCGCACTTTGATTTGGACGATTTCTTTTGGGAGGATACCCATATTCCCTTTACCGTGAAGCGGCTCCGTGAGGAGCGGATTACAAGGTTGCAAGCGGCCATTGCGGGCGCGCGCGGCTTTGTGTTTTCCGGTTCTATGTGTGAATGGTGCGAAAGCTTTCTGCCCCTCTTTGATTTGGCCGTGTTTGTATCCGCGCCCGCCGAACTTCGCGCGGAGCGGCTGCATAAACGGGAATTAGAGGAGTTCGGCGCGCGGGTGCTGCCCGGCGGCGATATGTATGAAAACCACCGCGATTTTGTGGCGTGGGCGAAGACCTATGATTATGACGACTGCACGATAGGCCGCTCCCGCCGCCTGCACGAAGCTTGGATACAAGCTCTCCCCTGCCCCGTTCTGCGGATCGACGGAACTGCCGATTACAGGCAGACTGCTTCGGAGATTGCAAACCGCTATTACACCAAACCCGGCGAGCCTTGGCGCGTAACAATCGCGCAGTCCGGCGCGCTGGAGAAATACCGTTATTCGGTGATCTTCGCCCGCCATGGCGCGAACTGGCTATATGCGCGGCATAAGGAGCGGGATACCTTTGAAACGGCAGGCGGGCATATCGAAGCGGGCGAGACGCCCTTGGATTGCGCCAAGCGGGAATTATATGAGGAAACGGGTGCGACCAAGTTTTTTATCCACCCCGCCTTCGATTATGCGGTGCATAGGGACAATGAATTTTCCTATGGGCAGGTGTTTTACGCCGACGTGACGGAGCTGGGCACCTTACCGCCGGGCAGCGAGATGGCGGAAGTGCGCGCGTTTCCCGGCATACCGGAGAAGATGACCTATCCGCCAGTACTGCCCGTGCTGTATGCCGAAATGAATCGTTGGCTTGGATGGGAGCACGTCAAAGATGAATATTGGGATGTGCTGGACGAGGGCCGCCGCCCCACAGGGCGCGTACACAGGCGCGTGGACGATATGCGGCCCGGGGACTACCATCTCGTTGTTGCGGTTTGGATTGCAAACAGCAACGGAGATCTTTTGATTACCCGACGCGCGCGCAATAAGCTGGGTTTCCCCGGCAGATGGGAGGTTCCGGCCGGGAGCGCGGTGGCGGGCGAAGACAGCCGCACGGCGGCGCTCCGGGAGACAAGGGAAGAGAGCGGTCTCGTGCTGAATCCTGAGAACGCCACGTTGTTTTTCACATGCTGCAGTGGCAACAGCTTTTGGGACAGCTGGCTTTTCCGTCAAGATTTTGACCTTGCCGACGTGGTATTACAGGAAGGCGAAACCATAGATGCCCGCGCCGCTACTTGGGACGAGATTTCCGCCATGATGGATTGTGAAGAATTTATTCCGCGGGAGCGCATCCCCGAATTTGATTTGTTAAAGGAGCTGCTATAATGGATATCCAAATCAACACGGACAACATAGCGATCGAAACCGAACACCTGCAATTGCGCGCGTTCCGGGAGACGGATTTGGCGGATATGTACGAATATGCCTCGGTGCCCGGCGTCGGCGAGATGGCGGGCTGGCCCCACCATGAGAGTATCGAGACGTCGGCGTACATCCTGCGCCGCTTTATGGAGCATAAAGAGGTGCTGGCCATTGTGCACAAGGCCGAGGGCAAGGTGATCGGCTCTCTCGGCATACACGGTTCCTGGGCGAACGAGGAGGACACCTATAAACACCTGAAAGTGAAGGAGGTGGGCTATGTGCTCGCCAAGCCCTATTGGGGGCAGGGACTCATGCCCGAGGCCGTCCGCGCGGTGATCGCGTATGGCTTTGAAAAGCTGGGTTTGGAGGCGTTCACCTGCGGGCACTTTGCGCACAACCCGCAGTCCCGCCGCGTCATTGAAAAATGCGGGTTCCGACTGGTCAAAGAGAGCGAATATTACGCGGAGCAGTTGGATCAGACTTTTTTGGATAAGAAATATATACTTCTAAAAGAAGAACCGCTTGCCGCATATTACAGCAACTACGACGAGGACGGACGCCTGCTGCGGCCCTACGGACAGGTGGAATATTTGACGACCCTGCGCTATATCGAACGCTATCTCACTCCCGACGCGAAAGTGCTGGAGATCGGCGCGGGCACGGGGCGTTACAGCCGCGCACTGGCGGATATGGGCTATGCCGTGGAAGCGGTGGAGCTGATAGAACACAATATAGCGATATTTAAGGAGAACTTGAAACCGGAACAGAATATCCGCATTGCGCAGGGCAACGCGCTGGACTTGTCGGCCTTTCCCGACAACAGCTTTGATATTACCCTGTTGTTGGGGCCGATGTACCACCTCTATACGGAGGCCGACAAGCAGCGCGCCCTCGTTGAAGCCCTGCGCGTAACCCGCCCGGGCGGCGTTCTATTCGTCGCCTATTGCTTAAGCGACGCCAGCATCGTGGAAACCGGCTTCCGGCGCAAAGCGTTCGACGTGGCCGATTATATCCGGCGCGGCAAAATCGACCCTGTTACCTTTGACACCAGCTCCGAACCGGAGGATATTTTCGAGTTGGTGCGCAGGGAGGATATAGACCGCCTGATAGAAAACTTCCCCGTCACGCGGCTGCACTATGTCGCGACAGACCTGTTCACGAACTATATACGGGAGATGTTTACGGAAATGAGCGACGAAGAATTCGCGTTATACCTGCGCTATCACTACGCCGTCTGCGAGCGCGCGGATATGGTCGGTGTTTCGCATCATGTGCTGGATATACTGCGAATAGATAAATAAGTAATAATGCAGAATGCAGAGAAAGTAAAAGGCAGAGAGGATTGCTCTAACCCTCTCTGCATTATTACTTACTAAACTATTACTTCTATTTCAGTCCCAAATCCGATACGCCATCAAGAAGTGATTTTTCCAATACGTTGTATTGATGGAGCGCTGCACGACCTTCCCGCGGGAGGACCCGGCGTCGACCATTTCGCCGCCGCCTATATAGATGCCCACATGGCCCTTGCCGGCGGATGCGCCGGAGAATACCAGCACGTCGCCCCTTTTCAATTGGCCCATATCCGTGATGCGCTGGTATTTGTTGCAGGTGCGCCAGCCTATGCTGGTCATATAACCCTGCTTCACGCCCGCTTGGTTTAAGCACCAATAGACAAAACCGGAGCAGTCAAAGGTATTCGGGCCCTTTGCGCCGCGCACATAGCGGCTGCCGAGCTTGGATTTGGCGATGGCGATGAACGCATCTATACCTTGCCCGTAGTTGATGGTCGTGCCCGAGTTGCCGGAGTTGGATTTATCGCCGGAAGAAGAGGACGAGCCGCCCTTAGAACCGCCGCTGCTGCCACCGCCGCCGCCGGAGCTTGCCACGGCCGCCTTCTTGGCGTTATCCGCATTCATTTTGGCAATCGTGGCGGCGTCCGCGATGCCCGTCTTTTTCAGGCCATTGCGCCCCTGAAAATTCTTGATGGCGGCCTCGGTTTTGTCGCCGTAGTATCCGGTCGCCTGCGAAGCCGTCAGATAGCCCAATTTGCTGAGCCGCTCCTGCAGATAGCGCACATCGTCGCCGGAGGATTCCTTGACGAAACTGAATTTCTCCGCCGCCTTATCCGCCAGCGCGGCCATCGTGGAGAGCCCCAAGCAGCCGTCGGGGGTCAATCCGTGCTCCTCCTGGAAGCGGCGCACCGCCATGGTGGTCAGCTTGCCGAATACGCCGTCGGGCTTGCCGACCAGATAGCCGAGCGTATAGAGCGTCTTTTGCAGGGCCAGCACCTCGTCGCTCTTATCGCCCTGCGCAAAATAATTGGAGACGGGCTCTTCGCCCAAAAGTATTTCAAAGGTGGCGCCGTCCACCTCGTTTGAAGCGGGGAGATTGTTTCGCTTGCGGAAACGGGAGACCGCTTCGGCTGTCTCTTCGTCATAGAGGATCTCTTCCTCGGACTCTTCGTCCTCCTCGGGCACCGCGGGCAAATAGCCCAATTCCGCCAGGCGCTCACGCACGATGGCCACCTCTTCGCCCCTGTCGCCCATGATCAGCGCGAACGCCGGGGCGTCCTCCGCCATCAGCGCGCGGAAGGTCTCCGCGTCCGTTTCTCCGGTCGGTTCCAATGCGGCGCGGCGCTGAAAGGAGCAGACCGCGCTTTGCACGCCTTCGCCGTAATATTCTTCCGGCTCCTCAAAGCTCAGATAGCCCAGGATCATCAGTCGGATTTGGATATCGAGCACGATGGGCTCTTCCTCGCCCTCGCGCAGTACATCGCCGTTCTCGGGGTGGCGCGTCGGCACGGGTGTCGGCACGGGCGTCGGTTCCGGGGTGGGCGAGGGCGTCGGCAAGGGTTCCGCGTAGGCAATGGGAGTCTCCAAGGCCAATATGGCGACCTGCACGGGTTCCGGCGTCGCAAAAATCTGTACCACAAAGGTGCCGATGGCTTCGCGTCCGCGCAAAAGGCCAACGGCGGCGACAATGAGCAGGATGGCCCCTGCGGCGGCCCAGGCGAGGATGGCGGGTTTTATTTTCGGCATTTGGATCTTCCGCCGTGGCACCTTGGGTGGCCGCCGCGGTGCTTTGGGCGGCGCTTCCGGGTTCTCTTGGACAGACGCTTGGGGCGGGGGTGAGGCCGCAACGGTGACGGGGCGTTCCCGCACGATGGGCGGCGCCGCTTCTATGATCGGTTCGGGCGCGGGTGATTCCGTTGCCCTGTGCGGCAAACGTTTCCACGACGGCGCGGCCTGTTGTTCCTTTTTGGCGGGTGTCGGCACCGCTTCCTGCGCCTTCTGCATCCACGCGGGTGCAAGCGGCTGTTCCCTGCGCGGGGTCTCCTGTTCCCGAATCACGGGCAGGGGCGCGGGTTCTGTTTCTATAGACGCAGGCGCGGGCGGCTCCGCTTCCGCAACGGGAAGGGACGGCGTTTCCGCGTCATCCTTGCGCACCAGTGCCTTTATCTTGTGCTTCCACCACGCGAATGTGAAGCCCGGCTTTTGCTCGGGCAGCGCGGGACGCACAAAGCGCGTGTTGTGCGTGCTGTGCGCGGTTGGGTTTTCCGGGTTCGTCCGGGTTTGCGTATCCTCCATGCGGCAATCTCCTGCATGCAAAGTGTTGTTCGGCATACCAAATATATATGCACGACACGGTACCATGTATTATACGCTAAAATGGGACAAAGACTTGTAAAGGGTGTATGAACTTTCTTAGTCGAAAATGCGGAGGGATTCCGTCTTTTTTCTGACGCGGGCGAGGGCATTGTCCACAGATTTGACGGGTTTTCCCAAGGTTTGTGCGACCTCCGCATAGGAAAGCCCGCGCAGATACAGGGCCAATGCGCGCCGCTCCAACGGCGACAGCGCCCGCTCCAGCAGCAAAACAAAGTTGTCAAAGCGTTCGTTGCCGAGGAAGGCATCCTCGGGTCCTGGTACCTGCAAAGACTCCGACAGCTGTTGCGCGCAGTTTAGCGGGGCATGCTTTTTGCGGTTGGACAGGGTGACGGCGGTCTTGATCTGATTTTCGATGCACAGCTCCGCAAAAGTCCGAAACGCCGCGCCCTTTTGCGGATTGTAATCTGAAACCGCGCGAAGCAACCCTATCATCCCCTCCTGCGCCAAATCCTCCCTGTCCCCCCCGCGCAAAAAATAGGCCCGCGCATGGCAAAGCACGACGGGCTTATATCGGTCATATAGTGCGCGTTCCGCCGCCGCATCGCCTGTGCGCAGGAGAGTCAGCAGTTCGGTGTCACTTATTGCATTGTTGCCTGCTTCAAGCATTATAATAATAAGAATCGCTTTGCGATTCTAACCGCAACTCCACACTCCACACTCCACACCTCACACTATTTTGCAAGGTCCTGCCGCCGCTTTTCAAACATCAAAATCGCCGCCGCGACGCCCGCGTTGAGGGAGCCGACATGCCCGCCCATCGGGATGGAAACGGCGAAATCGCATTTTTCGCGCACCAATTGCGAAAGGCCGGAACCCTCGTTGCCGATCACCAGCGCAAGCGGGCCTTTCAGGTCCTGTTTATCCATGGGCAGGCCCTTGGTATCCGCGCCCGCGATCCAGAGCTTGTTGCGCTTCAATATCTCCAATGCCGCGGGGATATTCACGACGCGCGCCACGGGCATATGCTCGGTCGCGCCCGCGCTCACCTTGACGACTGTGGCAGTGACGGCAGCACTGCGCCGCTTGCCGATGACAACGCCGTGCGCGCCCGCGCAGTCCGCACTGCGCAGGATGGAGCCGAGGTTGTGCGGATCCTCCACCCCGTCGAGCACGATGACGAACGGCGGCTCGCCCTTTGCCTTTGCGGCTTTCAAGATGTCCTCCACCTCGCAATAGCTCACGCCCGCGGCATAGGCGACTACGCCCTGGTGGTTCGCGGTCTTGCCGCCGTGACCGAAGGGCATGCAGAGCTCGTCCAACTTCGCGCGCTCGGTTTCGCGCACCAAAATGCGCGCGTCCTTGGCCAGATTTACGATTTCACGCAGGGAGCCGTCCGGCTGCTTGCTGACCAGCACGGAGTTCAGACTGCGCCCGCTCTTTATGGCCTCGCGCACCGCGTTACGCCCGATGATCAGAAAGGGCTGTTCGTCCTGCCCTGTCTCCTGCGTCGTTGCGGGTTGCGCCGGGGGGAGCGGCTTGCGCGGGGGGAGCTTGGTTTCGTAGGGCTTCTTGTCCCCATAGGGTTTCTTGTCGCCGTAGGGTTTCTTGTCGCCGTAGGGCTTCTTGTCCTCATAAGGTTTCTTGTCGCCATAAGGCTTTTTATCGCCATAGGGCTTCTTGTCCCCTTCGGGTTTGCCATAGGGCTTCTTGTCCCCATAGCTCTTTTTGCCGCCATAATTGGGCTTGCCGCCCTGCGGTGCGCTGTAAGTGCGCTTTCCTCCACCACGGTTGTTATAATCGTTTGCCATTATTCCTCTTCCTTTAATAAATTCGTATTTTGCAGGACCACGGCCATCAGTTCGCTGAGCCGCGCGTCTTCGCCGGAGAGATACAGATAGCCCAACAGCGTCTCTAAGCCCGTGGCCACGCGGTAATCCGCCACGGTGGCATGCTTGGGGATCGTGGCGCTGTGGGCGTTGCGCCCGCGCTTATAGACGGCCAGCTCCTCCGCCGTCAACAGGGGCGAGATGCGGTGGAAAGCCTCGGCCTGCCCGTGCGCGCAGACCAGCTTCGCCGACAGGTTGTGCAGGGCGTGCACGCTTGCGTCGCAATGATCCAGCAGAAAGGTACGGACAAACAGATCATAGACCGTATCGCCCGCATAGGCCAATTGCAGCGCGGGCAGGGCGGCGGGGTCACTGATGGAATTCGCCGCAAAGGCAGCGCGTATACTCTCCTGCATGGTCATATGGGACAGTCTATCCGTTTCTGCCGGAAAGCGCAAGAAAAAGATTAGGGAATGTACGCGTGTACGAAAATCAGCAGTTCGGCCGTCACATAATTGTCTTTTTCGGCGCGGATAACCAACGTTTCCGCGCCTTCTGCGATCGTCAGTTTATATTCCCCTTGAAATACGCCGCCCGCATACACCTCCATCGGTTGTCCGTTTACCGTTACCCGAACCCACGGGTCGCTGCTTACAAGGCCCCGCAGTAAAATGCTGTTCTCCTCATTCGCCATCACGCCGTTCAGCAGCTCTTCCACGGAGGGGTACTCTAACTCCAAGGCCACGGGGGAGAAAGTCAGGGTGAATGGGTCCAGATCAAATTCCCGCACGATGCCCGTGTCATCGCTGATGGCCAGGCAGGAATACACCATGTATACGGATTCGTCTAACGGCGCGTCCGGATAAAAATATTCATAGTAGAAGGGGAAATCGTAGGCGATGTTGTCTGTTTCGGTGGTTGTGAAGAAGAATGTCTCGCCGCTCGGAAAGTAAAATGTGACGCTTTCGCCGGGGAGCATCTCCACCGTAATATACATCACGGGGCTCCCGTCCTTTTCCCCGGCCCGCATGGTCGGCGGATGGGGGAAATCGTCCTCGGAGACCGTTTCCCAACCCGGCCTTGTGGGTGCAGGCGTCGGCTCGGGCATCTGGTTTGCATATGGCAACCGATAACTCCACGACAGATGGGCGGCCAGCACCAGCAATAGCATGATACTGAAGACACGAACCAAAAACAGCACGCCGCCGAGCACCCAGCACAGCGTCCTCCAGGTCTTCCCGCCCGTATCGTTCGCCACCGGAGCGGTCTCTTGTTCGGCGGTCGATGGCGGCAGCGCGGCGACGCACTCGATCTCCACCTTCGCGTCCTTGGGCAAGCGCGCCACCTCCACGCAGGCGCGGGCGGGATGGGGGGCGGAAAAGACGCTGCCATAGACCTCGTTGACGGCCGCAAAATCGTTCATATCCTTGAGGTAGATCGTCGTGCGGATCACGTCGTCCGGTGTCGCGCCGCCCGCCGCGAGCACGGCGGCGAGGTTTTTCAGGCATTGCTCGGCCTGTGCCGCCGCCGTTTCTCCGGCAAACTCTCCGGTGGCGGGGTCGATGGGCAGCTGCCCGGAGACAAAGAGCAAACCATCCGCCAGGACGCCCTGGCTATAGGGGCCGATGGCGGCGGGCGAATCGGGGCTTTGCACGGAAGTTTTCATAAAATGTACACCCTTTCTCAGCATATTGACAGTATAATCGGAAACATGCGGGATTTCCATATAGAAAAGCAAATAAAATGTCTCTTGCGCGAAAAGGATTGTGAAGTCGCTTGTCATCGCGCCCTGCCCTCCACCAACGCGCTGGCTAAGGAAGCCCTGCCCGCGCAGACGGCCCGCTTCGCGCTGTATATCGCGGGGCGCCAGACGCAGGGCCGCGGACGGCTGGGGCGCAGTTTCTACTCGCCCGGGGGCGGGATCTATCTGACGCTCGCCATCCGGGAGCTCGAGACGGAGAGGACCCCCGACGCGCTGACCTGCGCCGCGGCGGTCGCGGTCGCGAAAGCAGTCCGAACGGTCTGCAGCTTTTTGCCGGGCATCAAGTGGGTCAACGATCTGCTGCTGCCGAACGGAAAAAAGTTTTGCGGGATACTCTGCGAAAGAACCCCGGCGGGCTTGGTGATGGGCGTTGGCGTGAACGCGGCGCGCTGCAAATTCCCGGCGGAACTGCGGGAGATTGCGGGGACTTTGGGCCTGCGCCGAAAACAGCGCCGACGTTTGACGGCGGAGATTGCGCAGGAGCTTTTGCGCGTGTTTTGTGAACCCAAAAAAAAGATTATGGAAATTTACAGGGAACAAAATATTTATTTGGGAAAAGAAATTTTATTTTACCAATACGGGGTTGCGTGCAGCGGCGTCGCTGAGCGTATAGACGAAGACGGCGCGCTGATTGTTCGGTTATCGGACGGAAAGCTGCATCATTTGCACACGGGCGAGGTGTCCATACGAAAAATGTGAGGTATATATTGGATATTCGCCAAAAAATCAAATTTTTATTCCTAAAACATAAATACCTTTTTAATAATGTGTAAAATGGTAATGAACTTTCCGCATTTCCATTGAAATATTTTTCGGGATGGATTATGTTCAGCTTACCAAAAAACCAATGAGTGGCGCTGTAAGGCGCGGAGGGGATTTATGGAACAAGTCAACGAAAGAATGCGGGAGATCACGGAATTTCTGCGCAACCTGAACTTCAAGAAAAAGGGCGGCGGTGTGGACAAAGAGGACGTGCTGGATAAGATCGAGCAGCTGACCATCATGTATCACATGATCTTAGAGGAGCAGAGCGATACCATCGAAGCGCTCCAGGCACAGAACCAGGCCCTGGTCGAACAAGCGCAGACCGTGCAGATTGACCCCGCGCCCATCGCGGTCAGCGACAATCGCATCATGGAGATGAGCGAGCAGATGAACCGACTGCATGCCGCGCTCTCGGAAGCGCAGCGCACCAGACAGGAAGCGGAAGAAAAGACCGCGGAACTGCGCGCCGCCATGGAGCGGCAGCAAGCAGCCATGAAGCAGCTGCAAGCCGAACGCGCCGCCGCGCCCGTTGCGCCTACCCTGCCGCTTGCGCCCGTCGCACCGCCTGCGCCCAACCCGGACAAGGACGAACTGGCCCGGCAGGAGTTCTATCTGCAGGCCCTGCGCCGCGAGATTGCGACCTTAGAAGAGCGCCGCGCCGATATGGAGCGCAACCTCTTGACCGAGGTGCGCGCCTTGGAAGCCATACGCAGAATGCGCGAGGAAAACCAGAAGGCAGCCACGGCCGAAAAAACCCAACTGCGTGAAGGTCTGCGCGGCCTGCGTGAAGAATGCGTCCGCGTGCTCTCCGCCGTCAGTGAATTTGACAACACGGACGAAGAGAAAGCGTAACGATTGTGAAAGCAAACCGGAAATACACGGCGCGGTTTATAGCAGGCATTCTATGCCTGCTCGTGCTGTTTTGCGCCATATTCGTGACGACGGCGCGCGCCGAGGAGACGCGCCTGAGCAACGAGATTCTTTCCTTTGAAACGGGCAATATGGTGCTGAACCTGCAGCTGTTGCCGGGAACGCCGCTGATTGACGCGGGCCTGCCCGCTACGTTGCGCGCCGTGGTGCGCTTAGACGCGAAGGTCAACCCGATGCTCTTTTCACAGGCCCAGCCCGCGCCGCATGAGCAGGTGGAAGCCTATATCCCGCCCGAGAGACTGAGTGAACTATATGTGAGCGGCGAACGCGTGAAATACACACTGTACAGCACAAACGGCGCAAAGAGCTATCGCTGCTTCGGCAAATTGGACGGCGGCGCCAACGAGTGGTATGCCTGCGATGATTTCGGACAGATACTCGGCGCGATTGTGGAGATACCCGTGACTTGGACGGGCGTCTACAACCCTGCAATCGCCGGCACTTACGCATTGGAAGCGGATTTGGGTTCCTGGGTCTATGCGGACGCGCGGCCGTATGCGATGCTGACGGTGCAGTCCGACACGCCCGCGGAACTGACTGCAACGCCGACGCCGGAGCCGATACCGGAAGAGACGCCGGAACCGACGCAAGCGCCGGAAGAGACCGCGGCCCCGAGCCCCGAGCCGTCGCCAAGCGCCGACCCGGACACGGAAACAACTACGCCACCCCCGCCCATCGGACCCGTACCGCCGCTTTTGGACTGGCTGATGAACAACTGGTGGATACCGCTCAGTGTCTTGACCGGGATCCTGCTCCTGATCGTTCTCATCGTGCTTATCGGCAAGAGCAGTCGAAAAAAGAAAGCGGCGCCGAGCCGCTGGTGGGATGCCTGATAGACTGCAAGCTTGAAAAACACCAAAAATAGTGGGGGACTTATGCAAGACGCAACGACGAACAAAAGAATACGGATGGGGCAAGGGCTGCGAGTCTGCCTTTGCTTTGCGTTGGTATTCGTTCTCTTCGCATTGCTGAATTCGCTGTCCTTAGACGCACAGACCCGCGCGGATCCGGATACCGCCCTGCCCGGCAGCGGGGAGACGGAAACCCCGGCACCCGTTACGACGGAAGAGCCGCAGGACAGCCCTGCGCCGGACACAAGCGAGCCCCCCGAAACGGATATCAACGAGACGTCCGGGCCGGATACAACGCCCGACGAGAGCCCCACTCCCCCGCCGCAGGGAAACGATTGGGGGAAATATCCGAGCGCGATGGGCAGCCAGGAGGGCGCGTTCCGCCCCGGCAATATCCTGGTCGCTTCGCAGATGCGTATCTTGAAAGCCCAGACTAACGCGCGCATTCGGGAACTCTCCCTTGCCGTCGGTGCACAGCCGTATTCTTTGCCGCAGGGCTGGGAAGGCTGGTTTACCCAGGTGTTGGCCCTGTATGCCGTGCAAAATAACTGCGCGGAGGACTTCCCCTACGGCGTGCGTTTGGATCAGGCGAAAGATATCTCGGAATTCGGCTCCCTGTATTGGGACTTGACGCGCATCGTCACCTTTGAGGAAAACGGCCAGCCCGCCGTCTCCATCGAGTGCAAGGATATCTTTTGGACGGCGCGGCAACTGGGATTTACGAACGCGCAAACCGAGCAGTTCAACCGACTGCTCAGCAAACAGAATGTGGATAAAGTCAAAGCCCTCGCTTCCCAGAGCATTATTTCCGTCGTGGACAACGGTGACTGGGAACAGCTCCTGCGCAGCATTCCCGAGAACCTGTCCGGGAAGCGCCGCGCTGTACTGATCGCGGCCCTCTCCCTGCGGGACAAGGTATCCTATTTTTGGGCGGGCAAGAGCACCTTCAACGGCTGGGATATACGCTGGGGGAATCTCTATGTGGTGGACCGCGAGGGGGACGGCAGCTATGGCTATGCCAGACCCTTCGGCATGGATTGCAGCGGCTATATCACCTGGGTCTTTGTGAATGCCGCGTCCTCGCAGAAGATCGTAAGCAGCATCGGCAACGGCTCCTCCAATCAATGGACGAAATCCACCTCTATCGCATGGGCGGATCTGCGCCCCGGCGACCTGGTGTTCCGGCAAAAACCGGGCGATGAAGGCACCAACCATGTGGGCATCGCGGTCTATCTCGGCGAAG
The DNA here is from genome assembly GCA_009779405.1 of Clostridiales bacterium. Classification (GTDB taxonomy): domain Bacteria; phylum Bacillota; class Clostridia; order Christensenellales; family CAG-138; genus WRCT01. Next base: position 5,436 of record WREI01000017.1, on the reverse strand, counting down.
ACGGCCACTGGCGCATCGTCCAGTGTGGCCACTCGGGCAAGGGCGTCGTCCTCGTACCCATGGAAGATGGCGAGTTCCGCTACGCGCGCCGCCCGGCGTGGTATGATGATTAAACGGCTAACCGCTAACCGTAGGGGCGGATAGTATCCGCCCGCCGGAGTGGAAAGAGGAAAGATATGTGACTCGTATCTTTCCTCTTTTTATTTTCCTAACAAATCTCCCGCACGGGGCGCATTTCGATATACCCGCGCCAGCCTAATGGCACCAATTGCATGCGCGGCGCCAATTCGTCGGCGTATTCATAGCCGTATATTATGGGGTTGAACGCACTATCCTTTTTCTTTTAGTGTAGCCGCGAACTGTTCCAAACTATTGAGAAGATGCATATCAACGCAGGCAACCGTCCGCTCGTCGGTCATAAAGTAAATAGCTTCATTGAATTTCAGATAGGTGAGAAATGCACTTTATGGGCATAAGTTTTGCATTTTCAGTTGACGATTCCACAAAGTTCGATTATCCTATTAAATGTAAAACAGCGGCGCAAAACGTGTCGGAAAGAAGGAAAAAGTTCACAATGAAAAAGATCACATGCGAACTTTGCGGCAGCAATGACATTACAAAAAGCGAGGATTATTTTATTTGCGCACATTGCGGCACAAAATACAGTACCGAAGAAGCAAAGAAACTGCTAATTGAAATTACAACTCCCATTCAAATCGACCATTCGAGAACGGTGGAGACCTCCCGACAAAATGCACGGCGTGCGCTTCAAAACGGAAACTGGGAAGCCGCTTACAAGTATTATGGCATGGTGGAGGAGCACGAGCCAAAGAATATAGAGACAATCGTATTTTCAGCGTGTAGTGTTGTAATGCTTTCCCTTGCGGATGAGAACATATACAAACGAGAGCAAGCGTTCAATGTGCTGAATCAGGTCATTTCGAGCGTGGAGGATTTGTGGGATGTGGAAGAGGACTATGAAGTATTGGTCTCCCTTGTTAGCGCGTATCTGCTTAAGCTTTTTGATGCTGAATTTGCGCATAACATTAGTAAAGACCCGAAGGGAAATGTTACCGGTTCAGATGCATCTGTAACTAAGAAACTGTTTTGGACTACAAACCTACAGTTCATCGATACGTTGGAACGCATTTGTAAAAAACACAATCAAGTGTATTTGAATCGTATTATCATAAAGCACTGTGATTTTGCTTTGCGCGCACCGCATAAGACATTCTTCAGAACACTGAAACGTGATACCATAGACATGTTTTGTCCGAAAATAACAGCGTGCCATAAACGATGGAATCAGATAGATTCTGCACATAACAGCCCCCCATTGAGTGTCATTGTGAAACCCTATAAAACAATTATCAAAGAAGAGAGCATTAACGCTATTGGCTGTTGGGTTGGAATTGTGGTTGCAATCATCTTGTTTAACATCATACTAATAAGTGTTTGTAATTAAGGGATATTAAGGAAGGCAAGAGCATAATCCATGACAGCAAAAAATAAAACAGGAACCCGTAAGGTTCCTGCTCTTTCTTTGTTTGCTTTTCCTACCGAATCTCCCGCACGGGGCGCATTTCGATATACCCGCGCCAACCTAACGGCACCAATTGCATGCGCGGCGCGAGTTCGTCCGCGTATTCGTAGCCATAGACTACGGGGTTGAACTTTTCGATACGCTCCCAGAGCCCGAATATGGCCGCTTCAAAGTCCGCGTCGTCATAGGGTTCGCCCTGAAAGACCAACAGTTTGCAGGGTGGCAGCTCCACGAGCTCGAAGCCCTCGGGGACTTCCCCGGCATAGTCTGCGGGGACTTCCACCCCCTGTGCGTAGACGCCCGTGCCTTCGGGGCGCAGGTTTTCGGGCAGCCACATGCCCACGGGTTCGCCGAGGGCCTCCTTGATATGGCTTACCCTCTCCCACGGTACGGAGTTCCCCGTCCCGTCGTCCACGCAGCCGAATTCTTCACAATACCCGAAGTAATCCTCCGCTGCCGCCGCTCGTTTCAGCAACAGCTTGCGCGCGGGGCGCTCCACGATCTGCGTAAAGATAATGGCCGTCTTTTCTTCCATGTTCTGTTCCTCCCTGTTTTTTTGGCGGCGATCCAAAAAGCGATAGGGGACGATCCAGTCGCGGGGGGTTGCCGTAGCCGCAAACGGCTTCGGTGCGATACCGAACGCATTTGAAAAGGCCCGCGTAAACCCCTCGTGGCTGTCAAAAACAAAGTCCAGTGCGATATCCAGCACACGGGCGTCGCTGTGCCGCAGCGCCAGCGCGGCATCCGTCAAGCGCCGTTCGCGGATATAGGCAAAGGGCGTCTGCCCATAGTGTTGCCGAAATATGCGCGCGGCGTGATACTGCGAGTACCCGGCGGCCCGCGCCAACCCGCTTGCCGTGATCGGCTCGCGCAGATGCGCGAGGATATATGCCCGCATGCGCGCCGCGGCGGCCTTTGTGTTCGGATCCGCTTGCTCCATAGACTGTCTCCTGCGTGCAGTTTAGCGCGTGTGGCGAGGGGATTCTTGACCTTGACTGCGAACTTATAAGACAAGCACAACAGAGCCCGCCGTGATCAGCAATCCGCCGATAATGGATTTCACGTCCGCCTTTTCTCTGAGGATAACGAATGCAAACAGCATGGAGATCACCACGCTAAGCTTATCGATCGGCACAACCTTGGAAACAGGGCCCATTTGAAGCGCCTTGTAGTAGAACAACCAGGACAGGCCCGTGGCGACACCCGACAGCACCAGAAACAGCCAGGATTTTCGCGTGATATTGACCACCTCATGCTGCTTGCCGCTGATAAAAACGATTCCCCACGCCATCAGCAGCACGACCACCGTGCGGATGGCGGTTGCAAGGTTGGAATTCACGCCCTCCACGCCCAATTTCGCTAAGATGGATGTCGCCGCCGCAAACAGCGCGGATAACAACGCAAATACGATCCACATGATCTATGTGCCCCCTATGTGATAATCATACTTGCATTTTACACCGCTTCTATTTATTTCGCAATCAGGAAACAAAAATATGCAGCAGCCACGCCCATATCCGCGGATATTCCCGCAATATTGTGCTCCGTATCTCCGCATAGTCTGCGCTTGTCAGTTCGGCGATCTTTTGCCAGGCATATTCGCCCTTGGCCGCTTCGCCGATGGCAATATGCCCCTGCGCAAACCCGCCCATCGCGACCCTTGCCGCGGACGCAAAGCCCCCAACGGCATACATGCCCGCCGCCACGCCACCCAGAGCAAGCAAACCAACGGCAATCCCGCCTATGGCGAACGCGCCGAGTGAGAAGCCGCCGAGTGCAAATATGCCCGCGGCCAGCGCGCCGATAGCGAGCAGGCCCACCGACACCGCACCTATCGATACCATGCCCACCGAGACCGCGCCGATAGCGAAGATGCCCTTTGCGACCGTCCCGATGGCGAGTATCCCCTTCGCCTTGCGTATCCCAATGCCGATGTTCACATGCACCAGCGGCAGACCCCAAAGCGTGCGCTCGGATTTGTACTCATAATGGTAGGCGCGGGGATAGACCGCGACCGATTCCGCGCGCGGCGCGTTGCCGACCAATTCGTCCATACTGAGCTCGAAAAAGCGGGACAGTTCCATCAGCTTGTCCATCTCGGGCGTGGTCTGCCCCAATTCCCATTTGGAGACGGTCTGCCGCGTCACGTTCAGCTCGTAGCCAAGCTCCTCCTGCGAGAGCCCCTTTTCCCGGCGCAGTTGCATTAAATTTTCATGAAAACGCATATTTTTTATACCTCCTGTGCAACATAGATATATCGCCCACGCCCGAAAAAGGCCACCCGTTTGGGCTGGAAATTTGTCAACCAAACTTAACATGTACCGATTGTGAAGCTATTCGTCGTACGAATCCGCAAAAAATATGTTTTCATGATACCACAACCGTGTTACAATGCAAGCGTCTTCGGCAACACTATAGTTTCGGAAGGAGAAAATCCATGCGTACAAAAAGGTTTATAGCCATCGCGCTCATACTGATTCTGGCGCTTTCTCTCGCCGCTTGCGACAGCGGCAACGGCGATGCGCCCGATGGCGTCATTCGGGAAAACGATACCCCGGAACCGAGTGCCGTACCCACGCCCGAGCCCGGCATCTATGTCCTCTCTGCGGAAGGTACTGTGCAAAGCGATATTGGAGCGGAGGGCGGAGAAGCCTCGCAGGGTTTTTTCATGAACTATTCCTTCAGCCTGTACGCCTGCCAGACCGACGCGCAAAATCCTCCGGGCGCAGGCGGGTATGAAGGCGTTGCCAGATTATCGGCAGCGTCCGACTTCGCCGACTCCATCGGCGGCCTGCTCGAAGGCATTGGCGCGCCGGTCTCCGTCGATTTCGATATGGCCTCGAACGCCCTCGGCCGCGCGCTGGCCTTTGTTCTGCAAGGGGATGACTCGGACGCGGCGCTGCGGGCGGATTGCGCGCCCATGTTCGATGGCGGCAGGCAGTTCAATATCGCCGCTTCTGCGGGCGGTTATGATTCCTCGCAAAACTATACCGATACGGGCGCCTGCCCGCTGCCCATGACCATAGAAGTCTTCGGCGACCCGCAAGACCTCGTCCGCCCGGCGCTGATTACCCTACATCTGTGCGAGGGCGAGCTTGTACTCCAATTTGAAGGCACGCTAAGCTTTATGCCCTGGTTCGGCAGCGGAAGATATTTCGATTCGGATGCGTTCAAAGCCAAGATCAGCGCTGTGCTGGGCGAATAAAAAGGGCAGAGACTCTATATCCATTCGGTGATCATTTGTATGGTCTTCATGATCCATGCAAGGGCGCCGTTGAACCGAGTACGAATCGCGCAGGGATCGCCACACTTGTATGCTGTCTTTCATGATGACTATGAGTGTCTACGGGCGATTTTTTCGTCTGTATATGTACACCGCTATCGCGCCCATTCCGCTGTCCACCTTTGCGGGCGAACCAACCAGCAGCATAGGCAAGAGCTTTCTCAAAAGCTACGCGGCGGTCTGCTTGGAGGGCGCAGTTATCGTCCTCGCCTACGTGATATTCAGCGTGTTCGCAAGCGCCCCGCCCGTTGTGCCGCAGGGCGCAAGCCCCGTCACGATGGTTTGGAGTTACATGGGCGAGTTGGTGTTCAACTTGCTTGTGCTGACGGGCGCGGTGAAGATGGCGGACAGGGTTGTGCGTGAGATGTTTGGATTGTAGTGGAAGAAAAATATTGTGTCATGCTTTGGCTAAGTCTATAATAGGCACAGAGAATTTTCTTAGGCGGAGGTTGTAGGGTTGACTGAATATTCTAAAGCAGAGTTGGAAGCAGCTCACAAAGCTATATCATCATCTATTCGCAAGATAGAAAACGCGAAGGAAACTTTGTCAAAAAAGAATCCTCCCCCAAAAGCACAATTAACTCTGGCATCAAGAAATCTGAGCGCACTT